>JAPWTS010000074.1 GCA_028275925.1 Thermofilales archaeon | reverse complement strand
TGGTTAGGGCGCCGAGGTTGACCCACTCGCCGACGTACGCGTGGCCGAGGAAGCCGTCGTGGTACTTGTTGCTGTAGCCGTGGATGATCGACTCCTCCACCTCGCCCCCAACCCTGCAGACGGGGCCGGCGGTGAAGCCCTCCCGCACCTTGGCGCCCATCATGACGTACGTGCCTTCACCGATGCTCGAGGGGCCTTGGATGAAGGCGAAGGAGTAGACGATCGCCCCCTCGTCGATGATCACGGGCCCCTCCTCCGCGTCGATCACCACGTAGGGGTACACCTTGGCGGTGGGGGCTACGTAGACCATGTCCTTGTCGCCGACGATCTCGACGTGGCCGTGCACCTTGCCGTGGATCCCCCTCTTGCCGAGGCGCTCGAAGTCGTACTTGATCATCTCGGGGTTCGCGAACACGACGTCCCAGGGCCACTGGGCCAAGTTGGCCTTCACGGTCTCCCTCCCCAGCTCCTCGCCGAGCTTCCTCACGATCTCCGGGATGGGGAGGCCCCAGTACTTCTTCACCGTCTCCTTCTTCGCCCTGACGAGGACGACCTGGTCCCCGCTCACGCCCACGTACTCGTCCTTCAAGTCGATCTGCTCGCCCTTGTACAGCCAGCGGCCGTTGACGAACAGCACGTCGTCCCACTCGCCGAGGCTGTTGACCAGGTAGTTGGGGTACCGCTCGCGCAGCACGTCGGTCAGGTAGTCCCTCGCGTGGAGGCAAACTTGAGCCCCCCTGCCGAAGGCGTCGACGAGCTTCTCGAGGAGCGTGGTCCTGCCGCAGCGCAGCTCGTACACCGCGCGCGTCATCGTCAGCGGGAAGAAGTCCACCTCCTTCCCGTCCTCAAACAGGCAGAGCTTCACCCAGCCCCACCGCGGCGTCCTAAACGCTTAGAGTTATTATCCTTTTCTGAGCTCCAGCACCTTCCTCAGCGTCTCCTCGGCTATCACGAGCTCCTCGTCCGTGGGCACCACCAGCACCTTCACCTTCGAGTCGTCGCTGCTGATCACCCAGCCGTGCGCCGCCGGGTTCTCGTTCCTCGCGTCGTCCAGCTTTATCCCGAGCTCCTCCAAGCCGCTGAGGATGAGCTTCCTCATGAGGGGGGACTGCTCGCCGATGCCGGCTGTGAAGACGATCGCGTCGACCCCTCCCATCGCCGCCATGTAGGCTCCGATGTACTTCCTCACCCTGTAGGCGAAGACCCTGAGCGCCCTCCCCGCCGCCTCGTTGCCCTTCCTCCACTCCTCGATCAGCACCCTGACGTCGTTGGAGATCCCCGATAGGCCGAGGAGGCCGCTCCTCTCGTTCAAGAGCTCGTAGACCTCGTCGGCGCTCAACCCCTCCCACTTCATCAGGAAGTAGAAGATCGCCGGGTCGATGTCGCCGCTCCTCGTCCCCATCACGAGCCCCTCCAGCGGGGTCATCCCCATGCTCGTGTCCACGCACCTCCCGTACTTCACCGCCGCCACGCTCGCCCCGCTGCCGAGGTGGCACGCGATGATCCTCAGCTGCTCCAGGGGGCGGCCCAGGATCTCGGCGGCCCTCCTGCAGACGTACGTGTAGCTGATGCCGTGGAAGCCGTAGCGCCGGATCCCGTACTTCAGGTAGTACTCGTAGGGGATCGCGTAGAGGTACGCCTCCTCCGGTATCGTGGAGTGGAAGGCGGTGTCGAAGACGGCGACGTGGAGCGCGCGGGGGAACACCTTCTTCGCCGCGCGTATGCCGAGGAGGTTCGCCGGGTTGTGGAGCGGGGCCATGCGCGAGTACTTCTCTATGATGCGCTCAACCCGCTCGTCGGCGACGACGGCGCCCGTGACCTCGCTGCCCCCGTGGACCACCCTGTGGCCCACGCCGACCACCTCGCTCGGGTCCGCTATCGCGCCCTTTTCGGGGTCGGTGAGCACCTTCAGGACGTGCGCCATGCCCTCCTCGTGGTCCCTCACCTTCGCCTCGTACCGGATCTCGCCCCTCCGCCCCCTGTAGCGGACGTAGGAGACCTCCTCGCCTATGCGCTCCACGATCCCGCTCGCCTCCTCGCGGAGCCCGCCGCTTTCAGCGCCGTAGAGCTTGAACTTGATCGTGGAGCTGCCGCTGTTGATCACCAGGATCTTCATCCGCCCTTCACCGCGCCCGCGATCGCGGAAACGATCGCGATCACGCCGACGATGTCCTCGACCGTAGCTCCCCTAGAGAGGTCGCTGGCGGGCCTCGCGAAGCCCTGGAGGATGGGGCCGTACGCGTTCGCTCCGGCGAGCCTCTGCACCAGCTTGTACGCGATGTTCCCCGCGTTCAAGTCGGGGAAGATGAGGATGTTCGCCCTGCCCGCCACGGGGCTCTCCCCCTTCACCTTCCTCCTCGCTACCCCCGGATCGAGGGCCGCGTCGGCCTGCAGCTCGCCGTCGATGAGGAGCGTCGGGTCGAGCTTCCTCGCGATCTCGACGGCCTTCACCACCTTGTCGACGAGCGGGTGGGAGGCGCTGCCCTTAGTGGAGAAGGAGAGCATCGCGACCCTCGGCTCCCAGCCCAGCAGCCACCTCGCGCTCCTGGCCGTAGCGACGGCGATCTCCGCCAGCTGCTCGGGCGTCGGGTCGACGTTCACGGCGCAGTCGGCGAAGATGAGGCAGCCGTCCTCGCCCCCCTTGTAGCCGGGGATCTCCATCAGGAAGAAGCTGGAGGGCGTGGAGATCCCCGGCTGGTACCCGATCGTGAGCGCGCAAGCCCTTATCACGTTCGCCGTCGTGTGGATCGCGCCAGCCACCATGCCGTCCGCCTCGCCCCTGCGGACCATCATGGCCGCGTAGAAGAGCTCCCTCCGCATGAGCTGCCTCGCCATCCCCAAGCGGTCCTCGCCCAGCCCCCGGACCTTCAGGTACTCCCTCGCGTACTCCTCGATGCGCTCGGGGGTCGGCTCCACGACCTCAATCCCCTCGAGGCTCAAGCCTAGCCTCCTGAACGCGTCCTCGACCTCGCCGCGCTTGCCCACGAGAACCGGCTCGGCCACCCCCAGCTCCAGCGCTCGGACCGCCGCCTTCGCGATCCTCTCGTCCTGGGGCTCGGGGAGCACGATGCGGGACCTGTACCTGCGCGCTTTCTCGAAAATCCGCTCCATCACTCGGGAAGCGGGCTTGGCCACGGCCTCCTGCGGCAGGCGCGCTTAAAGGGTTTACGTGGCTGAACATTTTTATCGGCGAGCGAGCAGCGTCCCGCGTGCTCGGGAAGCTGGCGAAGTGGCTCGTTGGGCCCGCACTCTTCGCCGCGCTGATGCTGGCCCCGCCGCTCCCGCTCGTCGAGGAGGCTGCGCGGCAGGTGGGAGCGCCCTTCCCCAAGGCCCCGCAGGCTGCGCTGGGCGGGCTCCTCTGGGTCGCCTCCTGGTGGGTTTTCGAGGTGGTGCCTCTGGGGCTCACCGGCTTGCTCGCCGCCGCGCTCTTCAGCCTCCTCGGCTTCGTCTCGTGGAGCTCCGCGCTGTCGAGCTTCGCCAACCCGATCATCTGGATATTCATCGGCGGCTTCGTGCTAGCGAAGGCGTTCAGGAAGTGGGGGGTCGATAGGCGGGCGGCTCTCGCGATCGCGAGGCTCTACAGGGGTGGGAACCCGGCGCTCGCCGTCTTCTTCTCCGCCTGCCTTCCGGCTTTCCTCCTGACGGTGACGGGCTCGATAACCGCCTCGGCGAGCGTGGTGTACCCGGTGGCGCTCTCCTACCTCGCCGCGACCGGGGCCTCGGACAGCTTGAGCGAGGCGGCCATGCTCGCGCTGGGGGAGGCGGCGACAGCCGGCGCGATGCTGCTCCTGATCAGCACTCCCCCCAACCTCGTCGCCAAGCAGGTCCTGGAGTCGAGCTTGCCCGGGTTCAAGCTGACCTTCGTCGACTGGTTCATCGTGGGGACCCCGCAGGCGCTCGCCGGGCTGCTCATCTCCTGGCTCGCCGTCTTCGGGCTCCTGAAGGTGGAGGAGAGGGAGGTGCGGCCCCCCAGCGCGGAGAGCATGGGACCGATGAGCCTCGAGGAGAAGCTTGTGGTCGCCGTGTTCCTCTTCGTGCTCGCCCTCTGGGTCCTGCCGGGGGCCCTCGCGATCGCGGCTTCCGCGCTGCCCGAGCTCGAGGGCGCCTACAGGGTAGCCGCTAGGTACCTGCCCGAAGCCGCGCCGGCGGCGCTCGCCGTGCTCGCCCTGGGGCTCCTCAGGACGCGGAGAGGGCCTCTGCTCACCTTCCAGGAGATCGCGGAGGGCGTGGACTGGAACGTGGTCTTCATGTTCGGCGGGGGCTTGGCGATGGGGGCCGCGCTCGACGCCAGCGGCTTCTCGAGGTGGCTGGCTCTCGCGATCGCCGGCTCGGGCCCGCTCGACCCCTTCAAGCTGACGGCCATAGCGGCGCTCCTCGGCTTCGCCATCACGTTCCCCGCCTCCAACACGGCGGCCGCGATGGTTTCCGTACCCCTCGTCGCCTCGATCGCGAGGGGGGTTGGCGCCGACCCGGTCGCCCCCGTGCTCGCGGCCGCGCTCGCCTGCTCCATCTCCAGCGCCCTCCCCTCCACGACGCCGCCGATGGCCATCGTCTACGGCTCGGGTAAGGTGAAGATGAGGAACATGTTCAAGGTCGGCATCGTCGCGGACCTCCTGCGCCTGGCGGTGCTCGTCGCCACCGAGCCCTACCTCGTCGCCGCGATGCTCAGGCTCAAGGGCGCGTGAAAGGTTTTATCGCTCCCCCGCGCTCGGCCCGCGTGCGCGCCCTACCCCTGCTCGCGGCGGCGCTGCTCCCGCTGCTCTCGCTCGCCCAGCCCAGCGGCCCCCTGCTGCTGCTGACCCCGACCGCCGCCAGCCTCAACGTGACCGCGAACGAGGTCGCCCCCCTGACGTTCATCCTCCAGAACCTGGGGGGAGGGGCGGCGGTCAACGTCACGGTCACGCTGGCGGCCAGCGGGTGCGCCCAGCTGCTCGGCTGGAACAGCACGTGGGAGACGAAGCTCGCGCTTAACCTCGGCGACCTGGCTCCCGGCTCGGCTAAGCGCATCCTGATCCCCGTCCGCTGCCGGGGCGGGAGCGGCTCGGTCGTGGCCACAGCCTACGCCGACAACGCCGACCCCGCGTACGCGGCTGTCAGGGTCTCGGCTAGGGAAAGCTCCTGGCTCCCCGTTCTCATCCCCGCCGCGGCGGTAGCCGCCCTAGCAGCCTCCCTCTACGCCCTCCACCGCGCGAGGGGGCGCGCCAAGCGCCCCGCTGAGAAAAGGCGCGGGCGCTCGAGCGGGGTTGGCGGGAGGAAACGGGCTCGCGTTTAGGAAGGTTTAATACCCCCGCCAGCCGCAAGCTGGCAGGTGTTGGGCTCGCATGACTTGACTAGGTAGCGGGTGCGGGCGGGCGGCGAACCCAGCGGAGCTCGTTGTGCGCCCCGCCCGGCTGAGGGACGCTCGAGCGATCTTCGAGATCCACCTGGCTTCGCTGGAGGGGCTGGACGAGGAGGACTACGAGTGGTTCGAGGCGATGATCAAGGTCAGGTCGAGGAGGAGGAAGATGCTGGTCGCTGAGCTGGGCGGCGAGGTGGTGGGTTTCGCGATCGCGTACAGGTACGGGGACCTCGCGTACATCGACAGCATAGCGGTGAAGCCCGAGGCGAGGGGCGCCGGCGTCGGGAGCAGGCTCCTCGCCGAGCTGGAGCGCGCGCTCGGGGCGGAGGGGGCCGAGCTGGTGGCGCTGAGCGTGAAGGACGGGAACAAGCGGGCTCTCGACTTCTACCTCCGCAACGGCTACAGCCTGAAGGGCGTCATCCTGCTCCTGAGCAGCCCGGTAGCCAGCCTCCCCAGCGCGGCGGCGGAGGGCTTCGAGGTGAGGAGGAGGAGGGCGGGGAGCTTGAGCAGGTTGAAGCGGTTCAAGCCCTCGACGTGGTGGAGCACGCTCACCGAGCCGGTCGACCGGCTCATCTACAAGAGGTTCATCAGGGGCGAGGAGGCGCTCGTCGCCTACAAGGGCAGGCGCGTCAAGGGCGTGCTCGAGTACTCCCTCGACAGCGAGCTGTACGCGGACTACATCGCCCTCTCATCCTACACGGCGCTCGACGCCCTGCGAACCCTCCTCGCCGGGGTGAGGAGCGTGGGCCTCGAAGCCGGCGTTTCAACCGTCACCGTGCCCGTGGACGCTTCCAAGAAGCTGCTCGTCGAAGCCCTGCTCAAGAGCGGCTTCCGCACGCTCGGGAGCGAGTACCTAGCGGTGAAAGAGCTGGCGTAGCGAGCGGACCCAGCCCCTCATTTCGAAGCTGCGCGCGAAGCCCGCTCCTCCCTAGACTCCCTCACGGTCGAAGCGGCGTCCAAACCCCTGGGTCTACTCGCGGGGATCTCCAGCTCTTCTGTGGGATTCAGCTCGCCTAAACCCAGGCTCTCGCAGAGTTTCTCGAGCTCTTTCGTGAGCTTTTCGCCGAAGATTAGCGGCGCCTTCCTTCTCACCATCCCGTCTGCCCGCTTCTCTGCGGGGTGGGCCGCAAAAGCTTTTCCGCGCCACGGGCAACAACCTCGAAGGCGGCGAGCGTGAAAGCTGCAGGAGGAGCCTCAGCGGTCGGTTCGCCGATGCGGGTATGCGTCCTGCCGGATTTTAGCTAACTGGGAGCCTTAGGCGCTCAAGCCGAGGATCCTGCGGGCGTGCGAGGAGAGGTGGGGGCACGAGCGCCCTTGGGCCCTGTAGGGGCACCAGCCCTTCACGAGCGTGCAGTACCACCTCGTTACGAACTCGCGCTCGGCGCTCTCCAAGTGCACAGCCACGCGCCTAGCGTAGGCGCACCGGCGCTTCACAAAACCCGGTGGAGCGCTCGGACAAGAATGCAACGCTGAAGCGCGCCGCCGGCAGCGCTAAGCTGAAGCCCCGCCGCGCCGCTCAGGCCACCGCTTAGCCCGCTTCCGCAGCTTCAGGGCGAGAGCCGCCGCTAAAGCGAGAAGGGCAGCCGGCAGCGCCGCTTCCCAGCGCCGATCGGCCGGCTTGGGGGCTTCGGGCCGGGATGGTGGCTTGACGCGGATCGGGGCGCTGCAGGCGCCGGGCCTGCCGGCGGAGTCCCTCACCTGCGCCCTCACGGTGAGGTTCCCGGGGCTCCGCAGCTCCGCAACCCACGTCTTCGTCAGCGCGTCCCAGCCTCCGCCGCTCCGGTCCCACCTGAACCAACCGGTGCTCAGGTTGCCGACCTCGAAGCGCACCGCCCTCAGGGGCAGGGCCCCGCTGGCGCGCACGCGGACCACCACGGTCGCGCCCGCCTCGACCTCGGAGACCTCGCTCCCGTTCACCTCCAGCCGCAGCCGGCACGAGGGCGCCGGCTCGGGCAGCTTCAGAGCCAGCGGGCAGGCGGCGAGCGGGTACCGGTCGACGTTGCCGGCGCCGATCCTGTACGGCTCGTCGAGCACACCGTCCCCGTCCGCGTCCTCGGCGTAGTGCGCGCTCCAGTAGTTGCCCCCTCCCGCCCCCCTATCCCACGAGTTGGCCTGCCCGCCCGCGAGCTCCGCCTCCACGCCGTTGGCGACGAAGCAGTTCCCCCACGCGAGGTTCCCGGAGGACCCCACCGCCCTCAAGCCAACGCCGTTGGAGAGCAGGAGGTTCCCCGAGAGCTCGTTGCCCGACGCTTCGTGCAGGTAGAAGCCCACCTCGTTCCCCGCGAGCGCGCAGCCGAGCACGCGGTTGCCGCTCGCCCTCTCCAGGAGGACGCCCCACCTCGACCCGGTTACGCTGCAGTTCTCGACGAGCGAGCCGTTCACGCGGATGAGCGCGATCCCCACGCTCGTGCGCGACGCGTTAACCCCCGCGACCCTCACGCGGCTGGAGCGCGCGACGACGACCTGCCCCGCGTCGGTCACCACGGCGCCCTCGACCCCCTCCAGGTAGACGAGAGGCTTCCCGTTCACCGTGTTGTTCGCGACAGCCAGCTCGAAGGACTCGAAGGGGTAGAAGCCGGTGCCCTCGAGCGCGTTCCCCGCGAGCGTTGAGCGCGGCGACGCCAGCAGGAGGACGCCCCACGAGCTGTTCGAGATCGCGCAGCCGAGCACGCGGGCGCCGGGCGAGTGGGAGACGAAAACGCCCCAGTAGCCGCCCCCGATGGAGCAGCCGGAGACCTCGAAGCCGCTCGTGAACCACGCGCCCACGCCGAGGACGTTCCCCGCGAAGCGGGAGCCCGCCACGCTGACGCCGCTCGAGTTCGCGACGCTGACGCCCTCGGCGCACCCGCTGGCGTTGAGCGCCTCCAGCCGAACCCCCTCCGAGAACTCGACGCGCACGCCGTAGTAGAAGCCGGACACCGCCAGGTTGCGGACCGTGACGTTGCTCACGTGCGCGAGCGCGACGCCCGCGCTGCCCGGCAGCCTCGACCCG
>JAPWTS010000122.1 GCA_028275925.1 Thermofilales archaeon | reverse complement strand
TTCTCCCCCTTGCCGAGCAGGAACGCGTAGCCGGAGCCCCTCCGCCTGACGGAGACGAAGAGGCCGCTCTTCCTCGACCTGAAGGTGAAGGCTCTGCCGCCGCCCTCCGCCAGCGCCTCGAGGCGCTCGATGAGGGAGCGGAGGGGCGAGCCGGCCAGCGCCAACGTGGGCGTCCACCACCTGCTCTTCCTCGACCTCACTTTAGCCGCGAAGAGCAGGATCGCGGCCCCCCTAGCGCTGGGGACGGGGACGGCGAAGAGCGTGGAGCCCCTACCGCTAACCTTCACGAAAGCCAGCTTCCCCGTTCGAACCACCGCAACTCTAGCCAGCTCGGCCCCCGCAAACCCTTCGAGCACTTCTTCATGAGCATTCCGCAAAGCAGATTAACGTGAGCCGCGAAGCGGGCTTCGTGAGCAGCGCCCTGAAGCTCGAGGGCGGCTGGGTGGTGCTCGAGAAGGCCGGGTTCAAGCTCTCCTTCAAACCGCGCGTCGCGCTCGCCGGCGAGCCCGCCGACCCATCCTCGATGGAGCTCGAGCGGGGGGTTGTGCGCCTGAAGTACGCTGAGGGAGAGGCTCGGCTGACGCTGACCGAGCACAGCCCCGAGGCGTCGGTCCTTCGAGTGGAGGCCGGGGGGCGCAGCGACAGCGGCTTCCTCGTGGAGCTGAGGTCCCGGCTCGAGGGCTTCGAGAGGCTGCTGCTCTTCCACTTCACCTACGACCCGGACAAGTACTTCGGCGACGCGCCCGAGCCCTACAAGTACCCGCAGCTCGTGGAAGCAGGCGAGCTCACGTACTGCCCGTGGAGCTACCCGATCCACACCGGCAGCTTCGAGGGGCTGCCGAGGACCCTCAAGGTCTCGCAGCTCCTCGCAAAGGGGAGGGAGGGGTACGCCTACCTGCTCCCCATCTCGAACGCCGGGGCTAGGGGCTACATCTCCTGGTTCGAGAGGGGGGAGTTCAGCGTGCTGCTGAACAGGGCCGCCCCCGGAGCGTGGAGGGGGGCTGCGGTCCTCGCGTTCTCCGCTTCCGGGAACCCGTACAGAGCCGTCGAGGCGGCGTACGAGGCCGCGTTCTCGGCGGTGGGCAAGGAGAAGGCGCTCAGGAAGAACAAGAGGCTCCCCGAAGTGTTCAGGTACCTGGGCTGGTGCTCCTGGAACGCCTGCTGGCGCGAGCCGACCGAGGAGAAGGTCCTCGCAGCCTACAGGTCCCTACTGGAGAAGGGGGTGAGGCCGGGCTTCGTGTTGATCGACGACGGGTGGCAGGACGAGGTAACGGGCCCGTGGCCTGGCATGCGGATAAAGAGCTTGAACCCCGACGCCAGGAAGTTCCCTAAGGGCTTCGCCGAGGTCGCTAAGGAGCTCAAGAGGCTCGGCGCCAAGTACGTCGGCCTCTGGCACACCCTTAACGTGCACTGGGGAGGGGTCGCTAAGGGGAGCGAGCTGGAGGAGCGCTGGAAAGGGCTCCTGATGGAGATTAACGGGCACCTCGTGCCCGACCCCACCAAGTCGTTCGACCTGTTCAGGGACTGGTATTCAAAGCTGAGGGAGTGGGGCTTCGACTTCGTCAAGGTGGACAACCAGTCCTTCGTCGGCTACGCTTACGCGGGCCGCGTCCCGATCGAGGAGGCCGCTAGGAAGCTGCACGAGGGGTTGGAGGGCGCAGCCTACGTCAACTCGCTCGAGGTGCTCAACTGCATGGCCCAGCAGCCCGAGAACGCGTTCAACTGGCTCAGATCGGCCGTGGCGAGGAACTGCGTCGACTACATCGTGCCGCACAGGAAGTCGAGGGACAAGCTCCACCTCTACTTCAACGCCTACAACGCGCTCTTCATGTCCCAGGTGGTCTGGCCCGACTGGGACATGTTCCAGAGCCACGACCCCTGGGCCCTCCAGCAGGCAGTCGCGAGAGCGGTCAGCGGGGGCCCCGTCTACCTGACCGACGAGCCCGGCAAGACGGTGGCGGAGATCGCGAAACCCCTCGCCTTCGGTGACGGCGCGCTCCCGCTGCCCGACGAGCCGGCGCTGCCGACGGAGGACGTGCTGATGCGCGACCCCTACAACGAGGCCGTGCCCCTCAAGGTGTTCACGAGGGTCACCGTGGAGGGGGTGGGCCGCTACGGCGTTGTAGCCGCCTTCAACGTGAACAGGGACGACCTACCCGTGAAGGGGAGAGTCGAGCCGCTCGACGCGCAGCTGCCGCCCGGCAAGTACGCGATCTTCGAGTACTTCAGCGAGAGCCTGCACGAGGGGTCGGCGAGCTTCGAGCTGGAGCCTATGGGCGTCAAGCTGTTCATCGTGGCGCCGGTTGGCGCCTGGTTCACGCCCTTCGGCCTCAAGGACGTGTACGTCATGCCGCGCGCCATCGAGCACGCCGCGGTGTTCGAGGACGAGGCAGTGCTGCTGCTGAAGGAGCCCGGCACCCTCGTCGCTAAAGCGGACGCGAAAGTGCGCGTGGAGGGCGGCGAGGTGGTGCAAGAAGAGCCTGTGATTAAGGTGAGGTGCGCGCACCGGCTAGTGAGGGTCAAAGCCGCGCGCTGAGGCGGCGAAACGAATATCTCCCCTCTCCCGCTTTTTTACCGTGGCCCGCCCAGGTGCAGAGCTGAGCTTGCCTCCCCGCATCAAGGTCCTCGAAGCTCTCGGGTCGATCGCGGACGGTAGGGTGAAGCTGGTCGGCGACAGGGAGGCGGTGGTCGTCTCCTCGATGGGCGATAGGCAGTACGCCGTCTACGTGGACGCGGAAAAGGGGGAGGCCTTCAGCGACGACAACGGGACGAGGTTCAGGGGCTACGTCGGCTACCCGATCATCGCGGTTCTGATGCTGAAGGGGGTGCTGCCCTACGAGGAGAGGTTCGCCAAGGCGCTAGCCGGGTTGCCGTGGAAGGAGCTCAACGAGCGGTTCAAGAAGTACGCGGTGGTCGAGGGGATCGTTAAGAGCAGGGCGCGCGAGAAGGGGGTTGACCCGAAGGAGCTGGACGCCTACGTCAGCTCGGTGCTTAAGCGGCTTGCTGAGCTTCGTCTCCGCTACGTTGAGCGCCCTCGAGCGAGCTGAGGAAGGCGCGAACGTTCTTCTTCGGGAGGAGAACCTTGTACTTGGAGAGAGGCCAGTAGCCGTCCCTGGAAACCACGCGGCCGCCGACCTCCTCCAACAGCTTCACGAAGTCCACGTACGGCACCTTCCTGTGATCGACCTCCACCTCGATCACAGTACCCCTACCGCGCGCGCTCATCCGAGGTTAGCGGAAAGTGGTGGGAAATAAGCGTTTCCACGCTCAGCGGGGGAAACGCGCCGCCGAGGGCTTAGAGGATCGTGACCTGCGTCCCGACGGCTTGGCCAGGCAGGGGTTTGCGGAACCTCGCTACCACCCGCCCCCTGCAGCCGTGAACCCTAACGATCACGCCCCTCACGCTCAGCTTCCCGTTGGGGCTCCTCCAAAGCACTTTTCTGCCGACGAAGCGGGCGGCTTCGCTGTCGCTGCGGACGCCCTCGATCTCCAGCAGCACGTACCTCTCGTTCTGCGAATTGCTCCCCCGGCGGTAGCTCACCACGTACGCCACGTGGCCCACCGAGCTCATAGCGCGGAAGGGGGTCCCGCGCGCTCTTTAAGCGTTGCGCGTGGCTT
>JAPWTS010000057.1 GCA_028275925.1 Thermofilales archaeon | reverse complement strand
CGCTCTCTACATCGCGCTGGCGCTCGAAAAGAGCCTGCCGCTGCTCACCCTCGACAAGGAGCAAAGGAGGGTTGCGGGCGCGCTGGGAGTACGGGTAAAGCCGTGAAACGCTAGCCGAGCGGCTGCGCGCTCGCGCACAACCGTTACGTGCTTCCTCGTTGCGGCTTACCGGCGCTTCCGGGAACCACGCCGCTTCGGCGCAGCTCGCCAGCCTTCAGCGCGCCTGCGGAGGCACGCTAGTCCGCCGCGCTCGTTAAGCGGAGAACCACCGCTAGGAGAAGCGGTACGAGGTTTAGGGGGTTTTGGAAGAAGGCGGCGCTCATGGAGGAGAGGAAGGCGGCGAAGTAGGCGAGGATGTCGGAGAGCTCCTCAGCATCGGTTAAGGCCCCCGCTACCGCTGACGCCGCGCTCACCAGCAAGAGAGCAAGCTCACTCGCACGGTCATAAGGGGGCCAGGACGGCTCAAGAGCTCCCCGCAACCCCCCTGCCGCGCGGCCAGCGCCCGCCACGAAGCTGTAAACCAAGCCTATGAGCGCTCCCGCTGCGGCGCCGAGCGCGATCACCGCGACCGTGGGGATCAGCCTTTCGAGCCCGCGGTCAACCTCCATTACCAGTAGAGACGCTCCGCTCCTCTGCTTTTAGCGCTGGCGGGCCGCTCGTTCCAGTATCAACGTTGTATCAACCGGGGATTACAGCGCAAAGGCAAGGGTTGTGGAACGACCGGTGGATCCCGCTACGAACAGCGCGCCGCAAAACCACGCGGGAGGGGCCCCTCCGTTCTGGTGTCGTTCATCCCCGCTCGGCTATACCAGCCTTCGTCCTCGGGGCCGAAAGGCTCCTCCGGGGGTGCGAGATTAAGTTTGCGCGCGGCAGCAAAGCTTATCGTTCGCGCTGGTGCCGCGCCCCAGTGGGCGGGGGGAGGGTCGCGAGGGTGACCGTGACGATCCCGGCTGAGCTGCTAGCCGAGCTGGACGAGCTGGCGAAGCGCTCCTTCAAGAGCAGGAGCGGCGCGGTGGCGGAGGCGGTCAAGCGGCTGATCGACTCGATGGGCTTCGCCGCGCAAGGGCTCGTCGTCGGCACCGTCTCCTACCACTACGAGGGCCACCGCACAGCGGAGCGGTTGAGGGAGCTCGGTCACCGCTACCGCGACGTCGTCGTCTCAACCCTCCACTTCCACGTGGGCGAGGACAGGTGCCTCGAGGTGGTCGTGGTGAAAGGGGACGCGCAGCGCGTCAGGGAGTACGTGGGCGAGCTCGGCAAGGTCAAGGGGGTTGAGCGCTTATCCGTAGCGCTATCCGGCGTCACGCGCTAGCGCGGTACCAGCTGCGCAGCCACCGCGCGGCTGCTAGCGCTCTGCGCCGCTAAAAGCTCGGCCAAAAGCTGTGATCGGCGGAACCCGGCGGGGCGGAAGGCCAGCCGCCGCGCTACGGAGCCTCCCTGAGTATCTCGACGGCGTGCGACGTGCCGATCCTGGCGGCGCCCGCCCGCACGAACTCGATCGCTTTCGCGTACGTCGAGATCCCGCCGGCAGCCTTGACCTTAGCCTTCTTCACAGCCTTCAGTATGGTTTCCACATCCTCCAGCGTGGCCCCCCGAGGCCCGAAGCCGGTGCACGTCTTCACGAAATCCGCCCCCGCTTCCTCGACCAGCCTGCTAGCTTCCGCTATCTCCTCTTTCGAGAGGTAGCCCGTCTCGATGATCACCTTCACGACGACTTCGATCCCCCGCCTTTCGCCGGCCTTTTTTGCGGCCGCGACGACCTCCGCTATGTCGCGCTCAACCGCGTCGTAGCTGCCCGACTTGAAGAGGGGGATGTTCATGACGAAGTCCACCTCGTCGGCGCCCTTCGCGACGCAGAGCTCAGCCTCCCTCGCCTTGACCTCGGTGGGGCTGGCGCCGAAGGGGAAGGCGACGACGGCGCATACCTTGCTCCCGCTCCCCGCCAACCGCTTGGCGGCGTACTCGACGTAGGGCGGGAGGACGCAGAGAGCGCCTATCCCGTACTCGAGCACTTCACGGCACGCCCTCTCCACGTCCGCGAGCGTGTGGGTCGGTTTGACGAGCGCGTAATCGATGATCCTAGCTAGGTCGGACCTCCTCACACGCTCGGGTAGCGTTAGCGGTATAAAAGGTAAGCTCGGGGCGCCGAGCCGGCTTCACTCCGTGAGCCGGAAGGCCCTCTTCCTCCCGCTCGCGATTACCTCGATCTTCCCCTCCCTCCCCAGCCACCCGAGGGCCCCGAACACGTCGGTTATCTTGAGACCCGCTCTCGAGGCGATCTCCTTAGCGGTTAGAGGCTGGCCAGCCTCCTTGAGGACCTTCCAAACCTTCCCCGCGTTCACGCCGAAGTACTCCTCCGGTTTCACGGGGGAAAGAGGTTTCCCGCGAAATTTAAGCCTTCCTGTGCGCGAGCGCTAGGCCAGCGCCTGGTCCAGGTCCTCTTTGAGGTCTTCGGGGTCCTCCAGCCCGACGGAGAGGCGGAGCAGGTTGTCGGTTATGCCCAGCTTCAGCCTCTCCTCCTCGGGGATAGTCTTCGCGGCGCTGATCACCGGGTACGTGAGCAGGCTCTCGGTCCCGCCGAGGCTGGGCGCGGCCTTTACGATGCGCACCTTCGAGAGCACCTTGAGCGCCTCCCTTCTGCCCCCCTTCACCTTGAAGGAGACGACGCCCCCGTAGAGCCTCTTCCCGAAGATCCTGTCGGCCACGCGCTTGTAGGGGCTCGAGCTCAAGCCGGGGTAGAGGACCTCCTCGACCTTCGGGTGCTCGCTGAGGAACTCCGCCAGCTCTTGCGCGGTCTTGGACTGCCTCTCGAACCTCACCTCGAGCGTCTTCAAGCCCCTCAGCGTGAGGTACGCTTCGAACGGGTGCATGATAGTCCCCACCTTTCTCCTCCACTCCCACAGCTCCAGCAGCAGGCTCCGCGGCCCGGCGACGCAGCCGCCCACCACGTCGTTGTGGCCGGCGATGTACTTGGTCAAGCTCTCGACACAGAGCGTGGCGCCGTCCGCCGCCGGCCTGTAGAGCACGGGAGACGCGAACGTGTTGTCGACGATGAGCGTGGCGCCGACCTCCCTGCACCGCTTCGCCACCTCTGGGACGTCGACCACCTTCAACGTCGGGTTCGTCACCGTCTCGAGGAGGACGACGTCGCCCTCCCTCACCGCCTGGACGAAAGCTTCGGCGGTGGGCCACACCTTCTCGACCCTCACGCCGAACTTCGCCAGGTCGCTGGCCAGCTGTATCGTGGTCCCGTAGCCCTCCGCCGTCACGAGCAGGCGCGAGCCCTGCTTGAGGAGCGCCACGTAGAGCGTCGAGATGGCTCCCATGCCGCTGGAGAACGCGAGCGCGTCCTCGGCCTCCTCCACCGCCGCCAGCGCCCGCTCGAGGGCCCTCACCGTCGGGTTCTCCTCCCTCGAGTACTTGAGCTCCGTCCCCCTATCGGTCAAGCGGGTTTCGCCGGTCCTGCGATCGGGCTGCTCGAACATCGCTGAGAGGTAGATCGGGGGGATGAACGCCCCCGTCTCCTCTTCGAAGAAGCGGTGCCCGTGGATCATCCTCGTCGAGTGGCGCACGAGAGCTTGAAGGCGGAGGCCTCATAAGCTTGCCTCGCAGCGTGGGCGCGAGCGGAAGTTCTCGGGGAAGCCGTTATTTACCTTGTCCGGTAGCAGTTGGCGGGGGCGGTTGTGAGGAGGAAGTTTCTAGCGGGTGTGCTGCTACTCGTGCTGATCGCGACTTCGCTATACTTTGCGACGAGGAAGCCGAAAAAGAGGATTGTGCCCGAGGAGGGGCCGCCGAAGCTCCCGAGCGTTTTAGAGGAGGGGAGGGAGCTCGCTCGATTGGTTGCCGAGGAGGGGGTTGTCCTCCTTAAGAACGATGGGGTGCTGCCTTTAGACCCCCGCTCCCGCGTGGCCGTGTTCGGGACGGGCCAGCACACGACCTGGTGGTACCACGAGGGTGGCTCGGCGTTCGTCCCGCTGAGCCCGGGTAGGGTTGCGACGCTTCTGGAAGCTCTCCTCGCCTACGGCGTGAAGGTCGACGAGGAGGTTTCTGCCGCTTACGTGTCGGAATCCCTGCCTAAGAGGACGAACGAGTTCCCGCTTACGGAGGAGGAGGTTAGGAGGGCTGCCGAGAGGAACGACGTTGCGCTGGTGGTGATCAGCAGGTACACGAGCGAGGATTTCGACCTGCCGAGGAGGGGAGGCTGGTTCGACGCCGGCTGGTGGTTCGTGCACTACCAGACGCAGCTCCAGGGCTCCTACTATTTCCGGGGGTGGGAGCTGGAGGAGGACGAGATCAACCTCATCGACGCGGTTTGCAGGTACTTCGACAAAGTGGTGCTCATCCTCAACACTCCCCACGCGATCGGGATCGCTCCCGTCGTGGATAAGGTGGGGGCGGTGCTGTGGGTGGGGTACCCGGGCGAGGCGGGAGGGTACGCTGTCGTTAACGTGCTCTTCGGGAAAGTTTCCCCGTCGGGTAAGCTGCCTTTCACGTGGGCCCGGAGGTGGGAGGATTACCCATCGTCGAGGTGCTGGGGTTCTCGAGACGTCGTGTACTGCGAGAACATTTACGTTGGCTACAAGTACTTCGACACCTTCAACGTGGAGCCTCTCTTCCCCTTCGGTTTCGGCCTCTCCTACACGAGCTTCGAGATCCAGGTGGAGCGCGTGGCTGTCGACGGGTCAACCGTGGCTGTGACCGTCAAGGTCACCAACGCCGGCCGCGTTCCGGGGAAGGAGGTTGTCCAAGTGTACGTCACACCCCCCGCCGGGAGGCTCGAGAAAGAGCACCAGCGTCTGGTAGCCTTCGCGAAGACCGACTTGCTGAAGCCTGGAGAGAGCCAAAGCATCGAGATCGCCTTCGACATCACGAGCGCAGCTTCCTACGACGAGGTGGAGGGCTCGTGGATCCTCGAGAAGGGAGTTTACCTGGTGAGAGTCGGCAACTCGTCGAGGAGCACGCACGTGGCTGCGAAAGTCGTCTTACCGAGAGACGTCGTGGTCGAGAAGGCGGCGGTCAGGTTGAACTCTGAGTACTACTACCGGAAAGCTAAGGAGCTGGGGATCGAGATCTTGCGGAGAACTCCCGAGGTCAAGCCGTGGAGCTACCAGGGGGAGGGGGAAGAGGTAGCCAAGGCGCCGACCCTGACGATCGACCCCGAGCGGATCGCGGTTAGAGAAGGTGCGGTACCCCCTTACAGCCCTCCCGCCCTCGAGAAGCCGGATACCGAGGCGGTCATAACTTTGAGGGACGTCGTCGAGGGCAGGTTCACGCTCGAGGATCTCGTGGGGCAGATGAGCGTTGAAGAGCTGGTAGACGTCACTATCGGGTTGAGGGGGAGCAACGCTCCTTCGCTCGCCAGGCGGGGGATCCCGGAGCTGAAGCAAGCCGACGGCCCGAACGGGTTGAGGCCCGGCCCCTCGCCCAACCCGGGCGGGACCGCCTTTCCCGCAGCGGTGGTTAGAGCGGCCACTTGGAACCTCGAGCTGGAGCGCGAAGTAGGGCGGCAGATAGGTAGAGAGATGCTGTGGGCCGGCGTCTCGCTGTGGCTTGCACCGGGTCTCAACATCCACAGGAACCCGCTGGGCGGCAGGAACGCTGAGTACTACTCGGAGGACCCCCTGCTCGCGGGGGTGATGGCGGCTGCGGTTGTAAAGGGGGTTCAGAGCAGCAGCGGCGTGGGCGCGACGCTGAAGCACTTCGTGGCGAACGACCAGGAGGCTTACAGGTGGATTTCCGATTCGATAGTTTCCGAGAGAGCTTTGAGGGAGGTGTACCTCAGGGCCTTCGAGATAGCGGTTAGAACCGCGAGACCCTGGGCTGTCATGAGCTCGTACAACAAGGTTAACGGGGTCTACTCTGGGAATTACTTCAACCTCTGCATGGGGGTTCTGAGGGGCGAATGGGGGTTCGACGGGTTCGTCATGACCGATTGGTGGTCGAACAGCTACAACTTTAGAGCCTACATCGCTGGGAACGACGCTCTCATGCCCTACACCGAGGACTCGACGTGGGCTACCTGGGCCGCGTACAGCTTCGTGGTGAAGCAGGCGAAAGAGGCTTTGGCGAACGGGACGCTCACCCTCGGGCAGCTGCAGAGGAGCGCCTACAACGTCCTCAGGGTAGCGCTGAGGAGCAGGGCGCTCGCCAACATGCTAGGGGTGAACCAAAGCGTCCTCTACACCTACGAGCCCCCGCCGGACTACTTCGAAGCGAAGAAAGCTCCACCCTAAGCTAGCGGCGTGAGCGAGTGCGCGACCTAGCCGGTGCGCCACTATCCTCCCGCTCTAAACGAACCCCGCTCGGCGGAGGGGGTAGGTCGGATGAAGCGCCAAGCCCCAGCGCGCTTAAATCCCGCATGAAGCGCGGTAGGGGGGCTATGGCTGGGCGGGTCTCAGCGAGGGCTCCTGCCAGTGTGGCGAACTTGGGCTGTCTCTTCGACGCTGCGGCGATGGCGATTGACGCTTTCTACGACGAGGTCGTGGTGGAGGAGAGGGGTTCGGGAGGCATAGAGGTCGAGGCCTTAGGCCCCGTGCCGTCGGGCAAGCTGAACGTGGCTTACGCGGCCGTCGCGCACTTCGCTAGGAAGGTATACGGCAGGGAGGTCGGCCTGAAGATCACAGTGAAGAAGGGCGTCCCCGTCGGCTCCGGGCTGGGGTCCTCGGGCGCCACAGCGGCCGCCGCCGTAGCCGCGGCGAACGAGCTGCTGGGCATCGGCGCCCAGCTCGCGGACCTGCTGGAGGCGGCCGGCGCCGGCGAGGCGCTTGCCGCGGGCTCGCCCCACTACGACAACGTCGCGGCTTCGCTGCTGGGCGGGATCGTCCTTCTCGACCCGCTCAACCCCCGCGTGAACATCGTCCTCGAGCCGCCCTCTTGGCTCAGGGTAGTCCTCCTCGTCCGGGAATCCCCGGGCACCGCGAAGACGAGGTTCATGAGGGAGGTGCTCCCGGAGGCCGTGAGCCTGAAGGAGGCGAGCCGCTGGGCGTTCTCGGCCGCCGCCTTCGCCGTGGGCCTCGCGAGGGGCGTGAAAGCCTGCTTGAGCTTCGCCAGTGAGGGCGGCCCCGTCGAAAAGGCTAGAGCCCGGTACATCCCGGGCTACTGGGAGTGCAAGGCCGCTGCCCTGCGGGCTGGAGCGCTCGCCTTCAACATATCGGGGGCAGGCCCCTCCCTCTTCGCTCTAGCGGACGAGGAGACGGCGGAGAGCGTCGCGCAAGCGGTCGCGAAAATCGCCGCGGGCTACAAGCCGGTGGTGGCGAGGGTAGCCGTAGCGGGCGCCCTCCGCAGCATTGAGAGCAAGAAGTAGGCCGGGCGCTGAGTTAGCAAGGGGCTTCTCTCCTGTCGCTGGTAGGCTCGTGGGGCGCTTTAGCCGCGCTGCGGACCACCGGTAGGGCGTTGAGCGTAGCCGCTAGGGACAGGAAGGCTGAAAGAAGCACTGACGCCCTGTAGGAGCCGGCAGCGTCCCTAGCGATCGCACCGGCGAGCGGCGCTAGAACGGATGAGAGCATGACCACCGACATTTGAATCCCCAGCAAGCTGCCGACCGCGTCCTTCCCGAAAAGCTTCGGAACGACCATTGTGTGGACGAGCGGCTCGCCCGCGAACGCCGCGAACCTTAACAGAAGCAGCGCAGCCGCCAATGCCGCGTCGGTCCCGAATAGCGCCGCAGACAGCAGTGCGGATGCGGACTCTAAAGCGTAGGTCGCTGGGATCAGCTTGAGCACATCAACCCTCTCGAGGAGGTACCCCCAAGCGACTGCCCCCGCTACTTGGGCTAAGCCGGCAGCAGCCATCGCTGCGGGCGCCCACTGCGGGCAGATCTCCTCGAAGATCGGGGCGGCGAAGGATAAGACGATCGTCGAGGAAGCTGCTATCTCGAAGACCAGAACTAGAAGCAGCAAGAACATCCGAGGGAAACCTAAAGAGCTCTTCTCCCTGCTGGTCCTTCCTGAAGCCTCGGGCCTAACCCTTCTGTACGCCGCCGCGCACACCGCAGTGGTTGCAAGCGACACAGCCGTGAAAGTTGCATAAACACTGAAGGGGTCGAGGGAAGCGAGGAGCGCGTAGGCGATCGGTGACCAAACGAGGAATGAAAGGTAGTTCCCCGTTTGGGTGAACGCTAGAGCGTAACCGGCTTTGGAGGGGAAGAGCGCTATCACCATTGGGCTTACGCTCATCATCAGTAGCGAGGCGATGGCTCCGTTGGCTGCCGCCGCAGCGTACCAGAGCCACTGGGCTGAACCCCACGGGTAGAACCTCATCAGCCATACAGCTAGGCCGGAGATCGCTTGGAGGATGGAGGCGGCGAGCAGCGCTAGTGCAGGTCCCTTCCTATCGTACATCCTACCAGCGATCGGCGACGCGAGCATCGACGCCAGCCCCCAAACCGCAGACGCCGCTGCAACAGGGGTTACAGCGGTCAAGCCGAAGACCCTCATGAGAGGTGAGTAAAAGACGGAGAGCACCATCCTCCAGCCGTTGAGCAGAAGCAAGCTGAAACCGGCTAGAGCGTACAGGTACGCGACCTTAACGCCCTTCAAGGGGATCTCCTGGAACCCCCGCTACCGCGGCCTGTTTTAAAAAGCGTGCGTCGCCGAGCAACCGTTAAAAATAGACCCCCACGCTCGCAGCTGTGCTTCCAGTGGTAAGGGTTGGTGACAACCACCTGCACCTCAACCCGGTCAAGGGCATGGGGGTGCGCGAGTTCGCCGAGCGCTTCTTAGCTTCAGGCGGGTGGTTCGCCGGTCTCGTGAACTTGACCTCGTGGAGCTACGGCGTGAAGATCGCGGGCGCCGAGGATTACGAGATGGTCTACCGGCTCACGCTGGACGCCGCGCGAGCGCTGCGCGAGCGCGGGCTCCAGGTAGCGGTGATCCTCGGACCCCACCCGGCCGAGCTGGCGAGGCTCGTTGAGAGCGGAGTGAGCGCCGCGAAGGCTGCCTCCCTCCTCGCTAGAGCGTACGAGATAGCGGCCGGTTACGTGAGGAGAGGAGAGGCGAGCGGGCTCGGCGAGGCTGGCAGGCCCCACTGGCCGGCTCCCCGCGAGGTGGTGGAAGCGTGCAACGCGGTGCTCGACCGGGTTATCGAGCTGGCGCTAGAGCTGGACTGCGTCGTGCACCTCCACGTGGAGAGGGGCGGTAAAAACACGGTAGACGACCTGGCCGCGAGGCTCAAGGGGGCGCGGAAGGTCGTGCTCCACCACGCGGAGGGGGTTTACGCGGGCTACGCGCTCGAGAAAGGGCTCGTCCCCTCCGTCCCCGCCAGAGAGGGGGAGATCACCGCGGCGGTGAAGGGGGGCTGCGGCTTCGTGGTGGAGAGCGACTTCCTCGACGACCCGGCGAGGCCGGGCGCCGTCGTGGCGCCCTGGAGCATCTCGAGAACCTTCGCCAGGCTGATCTCCAGGGGGGTGCTATCCAGCTCCGACGCCGAGCGGATCCTTGTGAAGAACATCGAGGAGCTCTACGGAGTGGAGTGCAAGCTGTAGGGGGCTCAGAGCGGGGCTCAGCTAACAGCTCACGCTTCACCGATCAAGGGCCGTAGGCTCCTCACAGCCCTGGAGCCCGGGTGCGCCGCGCTTTTATGCGTTGCCGCGCGCAACCGATTTCTACCTCCCCCTCGCGTCGAGCTCGTGACAATCAAGCTGTCGGTGATCACCGACGAGGTATCTCAAGACCTCTCCAAGGTCGTGAAGTTCGCCGTGGAGCACGGCTTCGACGGGGTGGAGGTAAGAACGATCTGGAACTTGAGGCCCCACGAGCTGGTTGAGAGGGCGGGGGAGATCCGGAGGGAGCTCGCCGGCGCCGGCTTGAGCGTCAGCGCGATCGCTTCCCCCGTCTTCAAGTGCAGCTTGGAGTCCGACCGCGAAGTGGAGGATCACCTGCGGATCCTGAGGCGCTGCATCGAGCTCGCCAAAGCCCTCGACACGCGGATCGTGAGGGTCTTCACCTTCTGGCGCAGCGGCAGCCTGGACGAGCGGCTCGAAGCGGTGCTGGAGAGGTTCGCGCCGGCGGTCGATATCGCCGGCGACGAGGGCGTGATCCTGGCCGTGGAGAACGAGCCCTCAACGCACGTCAATAACGGCAGGCGGCTGCGCCAGTTCCTCGAGGCGGTTGGCAAGCCGAGCGTCGTGAGGGGCGTCTGGGACCCGGGCAACGACGTGTGGGACCCGGAGGGTGAGCGGCCGTACCCGGACGGCTACAGCTACGTGCGCGGCCTCTTCGTCCACGTGCACGTGAAGGACGGGAGGCGCACCGGGACCGGCCACGAGTTCGTGCCCGTGGGGGAGGGCGAGGTCGGCTGGCTCGAGCAGGTGCGCGCGCTTGTGCGCGACGGCTACAGCGGCTACCTCTCGCTCGAGACGCACTGGAGGCCCGTGCAGCTGCCGAGGGAGCTCGTCGAGATGCCCGGTGGCGCGGCGTACTCGGAGGCCGGGGAGTACGCGTCGTCGGTGTGCGCCAGGAACCTGAAGTCGATCGTCGCCCGAGCCCTCGCCGAGGTGGGAGCGTGACGCAACCCTTCAAGCTCTCAGTGACGATCTACAGCCTGAGGGACTACGTGGCTGGCGGCAGGATCTCCGTCCCCAAGTTCATCGAGCTGATGGCCGAGCTGGGCGCGGAGGGCGTCGACCTCGGCTACTACTGGAGGAGCGAGGAGGAGAAGGCGGAGGCGAGGAGGAAGCTGGACGAGCTGGGGCTCGAGCTGGCCATCTACATAACCGCGACCGACTTCGCGAAGCCGAGCGGGGAGGAGAGGAAGCGGGAGGTGGAGAGGGCGAAGAGGGCTGTGGACGAGGCGAAGAGGTTCGGGGCGTCGAAGCTGAGGGTGCACCCCGGGGACCTCAAGCCGGGCACGGACCCCGGCGAGGCGGAGAAGTGGGTGGCGGAGTCGCTCGCCGAGGTCGTCGACTACGCGGCCGACGAGGGAATCATCGTCGCGATGGAGAACCACGGCAGGCACTTCGCGAAGATCGACGTGGTCGAGCGGCTGCTGAAAGCCGTGAGCTCCCCCTACCTGCGGCTCACGTTCGACACCGGCAACTTCGCCTTCGCCGGCGACAACCCCCTCGAAGCCGCCTCCCGCCTGGGCGCGTGGGTCGTGCACGTCCACGCGAAAGACGTCGACGCGTGGGGTAGGGCGTGCGCGCCGGGAGAGGGGGTTCTGGACTTCGAGGCGATCGTCTCCCAGCTGCTCGCCCGCGGCTTCAGCGGCTTCCTCTCGGTCGAGTACGAGGGGAGGAGGGACCAGCTGCTGGGCGTCGGGCTGGGTCTCGGCTACCTCCGCGCCCTCCGCGCGAGGATGAAGCTCGGTTAACGGGCGGTAGAGAAAGTTTTTCTTCCTCTCCGAGAGGCCGCGCCCGCCATGGGCGTTGCCGTCAAGGCGGTCAACTTCACGAAGCGCTTCGGGAGCACGGTGGCGGTCGACGGGCTCAACCTCGAAGTGTACGAGGGCGAAATATTCGGCTTGCTCGGGCCCAACGGCTCCGGCAAGAGCACGACCCTGCTGACGATAGCAACCGTGTACAGGCCGACCTCGGGCGACATCTACGTCTTCGGGCACTCGGTAACGAGAGAGGGGGATACGGTCCGCAAGTACGTGGGGATCGCGTTCCAGGAGCCGAAGGCCATGTGGGTGGATACGCCCCACGAGCTGCTCCTCTGGCACGCCAGGGTCGTCGGCTACTCCTCCTCGGAGGCCAAAGCGGTGGTCAAGGAGGTCATGGAGCGCCTAGGCCTGTGGGAGCACCGGAGGAAGCAGTTCTACCAGCTGAGCGGGGGGACGAGGAAGAAGCTGGAGATCGCCAAGGTCATGATCCAGCGGCCCAAGCTGGC
>JAPWTS010000024.1 GCA_028275925.1 Thermofilales archaeon | reverse complement strand
TTCTCGATCAGCGTCTCCAACGCCTACGAGGTTGCCGAGGAGTTCGAGGAGGGGATCATCGAGTACCACCTCTCGCTACCGATCAAGCGGAGGGTGCTGACGATCGGGAGGTCGATCGGCGGGGGGCTGGCGGCCTTCCTCTTCACGCTGCCCATGTACGCGATGGTTCTAGCTTTGATGGGCGGCGGCCCACCGCTGGCCGTGGCCGCGTCGCTGGGCGCGGCCCTCACGTTCTCGGTGGGGGTTGTGGGGCTCGTGCTGTCTGTGGTCTTGAGCGTCAAGTCGGGGGATGCGACGGACATACTCTTCGGCCTCATAGACGCGGTGATCGTCAGGCTCAGCACGGTCTTCTACCCCTCCGTCGTCCTCGCGAGGTACGCACCGTACTACTACGCTGCGCTAGCCAACCCGATCTCGCACTTCGTAGACTTCGTCCGGACGCTCTTCTTCTTCGAGGAGTACAGGGTCCTCGCGGTGGCCGACCCCCTGCTCATGCTCTCCTACCTGCTGGGCTTCGCGGCCGGGCTCGTCTCCGCGGCGATCTACGTTGTCGAGAGGAAGCTGGAGGGGGGTGGTTGGAGGTGATGGGGAGCGCGAGGGCGGCGCTGCTGTTCGCGTACCGGGATCTGCTCCGCTTCTGGAAGTTCAAGTACTGGCTCGCGAGCCAGATCGTGATGAACCTTGCCGACGTCGTGATCTTCGCGCTCCTCTTCAACAACATAGTCAACAGGCAGTATGTCCCGGACTACGTGAAGTTCATGGCTACGGGCGTCCTCGCCGCCTCCATCTTCGCGTCCTCGTTCTCCATAGGGAGGGAGGTTGGCGCGGAGATCAGGAGGGAGGTTTCCCACTACCTCCTAGCGCTGCCCGCGCCCCGCTACGCGCTGATCGCGGGCCGCGTGCTGGGGGGCACGCTGAGGGGGCTCGTCTACCAGCTCGCGTTCATCGCGCTGAACGTCGCGCTCGTGGGGGTTCCCGGGCCCGCGCAGGCGCTGGCGATAGCCTACACCTCGCTCCTGCTGTCGGCCGCTATGTCCGCGCTCGCGATAGCGATCTCGACTTCCACGAGGGACTTCAACCTCCAAGCGACGTTCAGGGCTTTAACCTACTACACGCTTTTCTTCTTCTCGAGCGTGTTCTACCCCAAGGAGGTGCTGGCCCTCCGCTTCCCGCCCCCCGTCGCCGAGGCTGTGGCGCACACCCCGATATCCCTAGCAGCCGAGGTGTACCGGTGGGGCTTCGGCTACAGCAGCAGCGTCAGCCCCACATCCCTCCTCGAGATCACGGTTTGGGCGATCGCGCTCTTGGCGCTTGCGTCGCTGCTCTACGCCCGCAACCTGCGCGGGGAGTAAAGCGGCGGGCTTAAAGGCGGGCGCGCGCCGCCACCGCGTGCCGGTGTACGTGGTCGTCGGCAGGGGGCGCTTCACCGACAGGGTTTCCACGGTGTTCTTCCCGAGGGACTTCCTCGACCTCCTCAACTACGTGGAGAGCAGGTTCAACGCGAGCTTCCCGAACCTCCGCAGGCTCTTCGGGGGCAGCGAGGTCGACCCGGGAGCCCTGCTCGAGGAGGCGCTGAACCTCCTCCTGCTCCTCAAGGAGAGAGGGGGCGAGCTGCCTCCGGCCTTCTTCTTCGCCGTGCTCCCGAAGGACTTCGAGGACGTGGCCAGCATCATCGGCGGCGGAGCCTCCTCGATGACGGTGCCGGTCGAGGGGAGGGTTTACGAGCTGGTCGGCGGCTTCGGGAGGGCGCTCCTGCGGGCGCCTGAGGGCGAGCGCGAGCTCAAGGCGGGGGAGGAGCTTTCTCTGGGCACGGTTAGGGTGAAGGTCTTCACCCGCCAAGCCTACGAGGCGGTCGCGGGGCCCCTCAAAACGCTCGCCGTGGCGGCGCTGCTGGCTCTCAGGGAGCGGCAGACCGTGAAGGTGCTGGGCTCCGCGCCGGGCGCGGCAGCCGCGTGAGGCGCGCTTCACGTGGCCGCGATGGCGAAGACCGCGGAGGTGACCGCTGCGGCCACGATGGCTCCCGCAACCAGCTGGCCGGGCGTGTGCGCCTTCAGCTCGTAGCGGGCCCACGCGACGGGGGCTAGGAGAAGGAACAGCGGTGCGCACTCGAGGCCTAGCGCGCGCACCAGCGCGGTGGTGGGCCCGGCTATCCCGGCCGTGTGCACGCTGATCTTCCACTTCAAGGCCACCGTGATCGCCGCTAGGGCGGCCGCGGAGAGCGCGTACGAGAGACACAGAGTGGCGTACAATGCGTAGCCGCGCCAAGCCGTGTAAGCGAGACCGAGCATGTAAGATAGTATGCTGAGCAGATAGTACTTCCACCGCTTTTCCCGCTCGCTAACGAAGATGTCCGTCTCACCCCTTTTGGCGGAGATGATGATGGGCAACAGGGGGAGCACGGTCAGCGTTAACGCTAGCACAATCGGCACGTCGAAGCCCCCTCCCCTGCCGAACCAAATCGCCACGCCGGCGATGCCGCCGTAAACCTGGGGGGCGAAGACAAGCGATACGATCTCTGCAACTCTTCGCCGCACAGCGCCCCCCAAACTCTAGCGCAGAAGAGCCTTTCCCTGCGGCAAGGGAGCGCTTATTACCGCCTCCGGCGCCGGCGGCCCGTGAGGGAGCTCTGGGAGTACATGGGGCTCGCGGGCAAGCGAGTTCTCATAGTGCACCACGACGACCTCGCGCTCTTCAGGGCGCAGAACGAGGCGTACCGCCAGCTCCCCTACTCCACTGGCTCCCTGCTAATGGTGTCCCCCTGGGTGCTGGATCTCGTTCTCAACCCCAAAGAGGGCGCGGACCTCGGCGTGCACCTGACCCTAACGAGCGAGTGGAGACACTACAGGTTCAGGCCCCTCACCTGCGGTAGCAGCCTCCGAGACCTGCAGGGCTACATGTGGCCCACGACGAGGGAGGCGTGGGAGCACGTGAAAACCGAAGACGCCGAGGCGGAGCTGAGGGCTCAGGTCGAGCTGGCGCTGAAGCTCGGAATCGACGTGACGCACATCGACACGCACATGGGAACAGCGCTGCGCCCCGACATAGCGGACATATACCTGAGGCTGGCCAGCGAGCTCCGCGTGCCCGCGCTCATCCCCGAGAGCCTCCAGATACCCCACGTGCCGCCCCAGTTCAGGAGCGAGCTCGGCAAGCTCCTTGCGAAAGCCAAGCTGCCGAGGTTCAAGCTAGCCGACACGTACGGGGTCAAGCCGGAGGAGAAAGCGCGTTTCCTCAAAGCCTTCCTAACGGAAGCCGAACCGGGAGTCTACCACCTGATTCACCACGCCTGCCTCCTGACCGAGGAGAGCCGCGACCTGCCGGACATCGAGGTAAGGTTCAGCGACTTCAGAGCGCTGAGCGACCCGGAGGTGAGGAAGCTGATGGACGAGAGGTGGGAGCTTTTAACGTACCGCGAAGTGAGGGATGCGCTCAGGAAGTACATGGGCAACGAACCCTTGTACCAAACCGAATGAGGCAGAAGGTTAAATTTGGTAAATAAAAAATAAAAATTTTTAAACTAGCGGCTGACGACTATCTCGTACCACAGCGTCTCGTACTCGGGACCGACTTCGAAAACCGCGCTACCCCCTTCGTAGCGGACGGGGACGCGCACTTTCCTAGCCCCCGTGCTGTCGAGCGCCCAAACTTCGACGCTGTCACCGACCTTGAGCGCTACCCTGACGCGGAGCCCCTCCACGAGGGTGGGCGCGGATCCCCAGCTGCCCGCGCACGTCACGGGGCCGTTGAACTCCCTCAGCTCCACGCCGTCCTGCCGCACCCTGGCCACGACTTTGCCGCTCCCGTACTCCCTGAGCTCCATCCCGTTGTTAGCCGCGTAGCCGAGGGTGATCAGGAGGAGCCGCTCGGACTCGCCGATGCTCTTGCCGTCGACCGAGGTCACGCCCACCACCCCGAAGCCGTTCAGCAGCGTGCTCCCCACCGCCAGCGTGACGGGGCCCAGCTCGAACGTACGGTTGCCGGCGAAGCCGATCACGGCAACCGTCCTAGGCGAGTTGACGACGATGACGCACCTGCCGCGCCTGCTGCAGTCCCACACCACCTGCCCGTTGTCGGACCTGTAGACGGGGCCCGCGGAGGCGCTGGGCGGGGGTTGGCCGGCACCGGCTGCGGCTCCGACCTCTAGCGCGACCCTGTGCACGAGGGGCGCGGCCGGGTCCCAGCCTAGGTGGTGCGCGCCCGGCAGGTCCCACGCGTGAATCTTGCCGCGCGCGATGAGCTCCTTCTCGTCCTCTGGGCTGAGGCGGTAGGTTACGAGCGTGCGAGCCGGCTCCACATCCCCCCTCACGAAGATGTTGTGGGCGAGCAGGAGGGAGGCCATCTTGGTGGGGTGCTGGTCGATGTCGAAGTAGCCCCTGATCCTCCTCGCGTCCCTCGGCGAGGAGCCGTAGTCGAACGCGAAGATCGCGTCCCAATCCTGGAGCGCGGCGTAGGCCGCCAGCGTGGGGAACGCCTCGGCGTCGTACGTGTTGGGGGCCGGGTGGTTGTACTCGCTGACCGTGTACGGCTTGCCGAGAACCCTACGGGAGGCGATCCACTGTATCGTGCCGTCCAGCGGGTGGTTGACCATCGGCTCGTTGACGACGTACCAGTTCTGGGGGTCCCAGGGCGTGCCCGGGAACGCCGGGTGCTGCCAATACGCGTGCGCGTCGACGACGTCGAGCTCGGCCATGATGTTGGGCGTGCTGCAGCCGACGATCGTGCCGATGACCAGCGCTTTCACGCCCAGCTCCTCCTTGAGGTACCGGTACATGTCGAGGAAGTAGCCGCGCTCGAGCTCCCACAGGAACTCAACCCAGTCCCTGCGCGCCTGGGGCGAGCGGCTGAAGAAGTCGCTCAGCGAGAGGATGTCGATGGTGCCCGCCTCCAGGCTCTCCCCCTCCTTCAGGCCGGAGCCCTGGAAGAGCCTCATGGAGAAGTTGGCGAAGTAGTAGGTCGTTTCCAGGGCTCCCAGGTTGGAGATGTCGAGGCGGGCGTTGTCGTCGGAAGCCGAGACGCCCAGCGCCACCTCGTAGACCCTCCACTCGGGCGTGAGCTTCAGCGTGACGACGTTCGAGAGGGCCGACCACGGCTCGTGCGCCTGGAGGATGCAGACCGTGATGTAAGCCTCCTTCTCAGCCCTCGCGGCGAAGCGGACGAGGTACGTTTCGCCCTCCCTGACGCGGATGCGCGGGTAGTTGAACTGGACGTGCCAATTGGCCGTCCCGCGCTTGACGACCCTTATCCTCAGGACCCGCGTACCGTTCTCGCTAACAACGCCGTAGGAGGCTTGGGCGCCGTCGTGCACCTCTACGACCCAGCCCTCGAGCCCCCGCTCGAAGGAGGGGTTGGCGAGCACCTCGTCGCCGAGCTTCGTCGGCCCTCCCCACGCTTCCTCCAGCTTCTCCGTCGAACCGTACCTAGCTCTCAGCCACTCGTTCCACTTCGCCCTGAGCTCCCTCTTGAAGACCTCGGGCAGCCGGTCGACGACCCCGCCCAGCCACGAGTGGATGAGCCCCTGCTCGTTGACTATCTCCACGAACGCCACGGCCGGCTCCTCCGCGTACGTCGTGTTCGTGTACGGGTTCCTGTGTGTTAGGAGCTGCCTCGCGTACTCCTTGTGCAGCTCCCTCACGGCGTCGACGAAGAAGCCGAGCACCTGCTGGTCCTTCCAATCCACTTGATCGATCTCCGGGGGTAGGCCGTCAGCCGCCGTCAAGCGCCTCGACACGAGGAGGTTTAAGTCCACGTAGATCCCGTTCTCCTTCAGCTTCGCGATGAAGTAGTCCAAGCGCTCCAGCGCGGCTTCGTTCAGCTTCCTCGTCCCGTACCTCTTATCGAAGATGTTGAAGCTCTCCCACGGCGCGTCCATGTGGTGGAAGCGGACGATGTTCACGCCGAACTTCGCCAGGCGGGCGGCGATCTTCTCAGCTTCCTGCTTCGAGGGGAAGGCGGCGCTGCCGCAAATGTTCACGCCGAGGAACCTGACCCGCTTCCCCCCGACGTAGAGGTGGCCGTCGGGCCCCACGTACACGTGCCCGTGATTGCCAGCCGGCCTGTCCAGCAGGCTAGCCAGGCTCGTGACGGTCGCGCTCGAGTCGTCCCACGGCAGGTAGAAGGCGAACACCGCCTTGCGCTGCTCCTCGACCGTGGAGTACCACCTGTACAGCGCCGCGGCGAGCACCACTAAAAGCGTTACCGCGGCAGCGATCAGCGCCCGTCGCCTCCCCACGCCGGCTTTTAGCCCTCCGCAGTACTTGAAGCTTACCTGGCAAGCTTGCTCGGGCAGAGCACGGCGAAGGGGCAGTACCTGCACTCCCACGGGTACCTGGGGCTCTTCGCCTCCAGGATCCTCCTCGCGACCTCCTCCACGCTCGCTCTCTCCGAGACCTCGTACTGGGCGATCCTCTCGGGGGTCACGTAGAGGAGGTAGCTCCGCTCCAGGTTGAAGAGGAGGTTGTAGATGCGGACTTGGTCGAGGTGGTGCTCCATCGGTAGCGATAAGTCCGACCTCGAGGTCTTGATCTCAACCCCGTAGCGAGCGCCGTCGCGCGCCGTAACGATCGCGTCCGCCCTCCCCTTCACCACGGCTTTCCCTGAGCCCTGGGAGGCGGCGCCCAGGTCCACCTCCAGGCTGGACTCGACCTCCAGCTCCACGCGCGCCCCCTCGGCCTCCAGCGCTCGAGCGAGTAGCAGCCCCAAGCCCGCGTGGACTAGAGCCCCCATCACGGCGGCCGGGTTGAAGAGCTCCGCCAGCTCGAGCTCCGGGTACTTCAGCGCGAAACCCCTCTTCGAGCTGCAGGAAACTAGGTCCGTAACCCAGTAGACGCCGGGCTCCCGAGCGTGCTTGACCCGCTCCTCCTTGAAGCGCGCGTACAGCAACCCGATCAAATCCAAGCCGGCCACGCGGGAGCGAGCCGGAGGGAAGCTTTTATCGCTTGACCGCCCAACCTCCCTGTGGGGGGCTTCGAGTCTTTTGCTAAGCGCTTGAGCGAGCTCGGTCTGGAGTACGACGTCGTCGGGCCCGCCCCTCCCGGCGTTCGCCGCGGTCTCGAGCAGGTGGAACCCCCGTCCGGCGTCGACGGCCGCGTTGCGATAGCGGTTCCCGACCACACCAGGCCCGTCCCGCTGCAGCGGGTGCTCGAGCTCCTGAGCCCGCTGCTGCGGGGGCGGTGCCAGCTGATATTCGCTACGGGCAGCCACCCGATGGGCGTGGAGGACGCCCGCCGGATGCTCGGGAGCTGGAGCTCGAAGGTGAGCTTCGGGATCCACGACAGCTCGGGTCCGCACACCTACGTGGGGCGCACGAGCCGGGGGCTCGGCGTGGAGGTCGACGAGCGCTTCGCTTCGGCGGACTTCAAGGTCACGGTCGGCGTCGTAGCGCCCCACCCCTGGGCCGGCTTCTCCGGCGGCAGCAAGGTCGTGCTGCCCGGGGTTTCGAGCTTGAGGACGATCGTGGAGCACCACTTGAGGTGGTACAGGGACGGTAGGCCGGGCGTGGTCGAGGGGAACCCGTTCCGCGAGGAGATCGAGGAGGCGGGGAGGCTGGCGGGCGTCGACTGGGCCTTGAACATGGTCTTGGACGAGGAGGGGAGGGTCGCGTACGCCGAGGGCGGGGAGCCGGGCGAGTCGTTCAGGAAGTGCGTGGGGGTAGCGCGCAGCATGTACGTGAGACCCGTGGAGGGGCTCTACGACTCGGCGCTCGTCTTCGCCGAGCCGCTCGACATCGACCTCTACCAGGCGACGAAGGCGCTGGAGCACGCGGCGCCGGTCGTGGAGGAGGGGGGCTCTCTGGTCCTCGCGGCGGCGTGCCCGCGCGGTTACGGCAGCGAGGAGTTCAAGCGCTTCGCCTCCATGGACGGCGAGGCCATCGAGGAGCTACTCCGCTCGGGGTGGAGGGGGAACGTCGTCCCCGCGATCGTCGCGCTCAGGATGAAGGAGATCTTCGAGAGGTACAGCGTAACCGTCTTCACCGAGGGGCCGCTTGAAGGGTTGAAGGGGGCGGAGCTGGCGCGGAGCGCTCGGGAAGCCCTAAGCCGCTTGAGGGGTAGGGTTCTCGTGGTCAAGCGGGGGGGCTTCACGGTCCCCCAAGCGCGTTAGCCATTTTTACCGCCGCGCCGCGCTCCGCGCGTGGAAAAGGCCCGTAGGGTCTTCGAGCTTATACCGTACCCGAAGTCGGGCTCCTTCGAGCCCAGCTGGGAGTCCCTAAGGAGGTACAGGGTGCCGAAATGGTACGCTGACGCGAAGCTCGGCATCTTCATCCACTGGGGCGTGTACTCGGTCCCCGCCTTCGGGAGCGAGTGGTACCCGCGCAACATGTACGTTAAGGGCAGCCCCGAGTACGAGTTCCACCTGAAGAACTACGGCCCTCACACGGAGTTCGGCTACAAGGATTTCGTACCGATGTTCACGGCCGAGGAGTGGGACCCCGACGGGTGGGCTAAGCTCTTCGAGAAGGCCGGCGCGAAGTACGTCGTGCTGGTGGCCGAGCACCACGACGGCTTCGCGCTGTGGGACTGCAGCTACACGCGCTGGTGCGCGGCTAGGATGGGGCCGAAGCGGGATCTGGTCGGCGAGCTGGCTGAAGCCGTCAGGGAGAGGGGGCTCGTGTTCGGCGTGTCGTACCACCGCGCGGAGCACTGGTTCTTCTTCGAGCCCGGCACCCGTATCGAGTCGGACGTGGGGGACGAGCGCTACCTCGACCTCTACGGGCCGGCGATGCCCGCTTCCCTGAACCCCCGGGACCCCCCGGGGCCCAACAACATCCCGCCCGACGACGGGTTCTTGACCGACTGGCTCCTGCGCGCCGCCGAGCTCGTGGAGAAGTACAGGCCGCAGGTGTTCTACTTCGACTGGTGGATCGAGAACCCGGCTTTCGAGCCTTACCTCCTGGCCTTCGCCGCCTACTACTACAACCGGATGGAGCGGTGGGGTCTCGAGGGGGTCATTAATTACAAGCACGGCGCGTTCCGCGAGGGCACAGCAGTGCTGGACGTGGAGCGGGGGACGATCGACGACATCCGCCGCGAGCCCTGGCAAGCCGACACGTCCGTGTGCTACAAGTCGTGGGGCTACATCAGGGACCACGAGTACAAGCCGCTCGAGGCGATCATCGGGCACTTCGCCGACGTCGTGAGCAAGGGTGGGAACCTTCTGCTCAACATCGGCCCTAAGCCCAACGGGGAGATACCCGAAGAGCAGAGGAGGATCCTCGAGGGGCTGGGCTCCTGGCTCTCCGTGAACGGCGAGGCCATCTACGCCTCCAGGCCGTGGAGGGTGTACGGCGAGGGGCCGACCAGGATAAGCGGGAGGGAGTTCGGCGAGAGGGAGTTCAGGTTCACGCGCGGGGACCTTCGCTACACGGCGCGCCGCACCTACCCGTACAGCGAAATCGTCTACGCGATCCTGGTCGGCGGCGCGGAGAAGACGGTGAAGCTGAAGTCCTTCAGCCCCGAGCTCAGGCTAGCCGCAGACATAGTGGACGTTGAGCTGCTCGGGTACAAGGGCGGGGTGAAGTGGCGCTTGGAGCCCGACGGCTTAGCGGTCGAGCTCCCCGAGGGCGCCGGCCCCGCCCCCGTGCTGCGGATCACGCTGTGGAGGGCGGAGGAGGCCAGGAGGATTTTGGAGCACATACTGGCCGCGAGGGAGGGGAGGGCTCAGCGGTAACCGAAGCTTCCTGTATGACACCGGAAAGCATTTAAAGCCGGTTTTCAAAGGGGTTGCCGTGGAGTACACGAGATTGGGTAAAACGGGGGAGAGGATTTCGAGGATAGGGTTGGGCGCGTGGCAGTTCTCCGAGGCGTGGGGCGTCACGGAGTACGAGAAGGCGAAGGCCGTTGTGGCGAGGGCGCTGGAGCTCGGGATAAACTTCTTCGACACAGCAATGGTGTACGGCAACGGCTTGAGCGAGTACGCTCTCGGGAGGGCGCTGAGGGAGCTGGGCGTGAAGCGCGACGAAGTTTTCGTCACGACGAAGATCCCGGGCGATTTCCTCAACCCCTTCGACATCCCCAGAGCCGTCGAGCGCTCGGTGCGCGTGCTCGGTTTGGGCTACATCGACGGGTTGCTGGCGCACTGGCCGCCCGCGTGGCACAACTTCCCCACGAGGGTTTACGCTCGCGCTCTCGAGCGGCTCGTTAACGTCGGCTTGGTCAGGTACCTGGGATTGAGCAACTTCCCCGTGGAGCTCGTCGAAGGCTTCAGGAGCTCGCTAGCGAAAGCCGACGTGGAGGTGTTCCAGTACAGGTACAACCTGGTTGAGAGGTGGGCTGAGGAGGAGATAATCCCCTACGCCGAGAAAAACTCCATCACGGTGCAAGCGTGGAGCCCCATCGCCAAGGGGGCTCTGACGGGGAAGTACACGCCCGGCAACCTCCCCAAGTTCGCGGACGTGAGGGCGGGCGACCCGGTCTTCCACCCGGAGAACTTCGAGAAAGTGTGGCGCGTCGTCCAGCTCCTCAAGAGCATCGGCGAGAAGTACGGCAAGAACCCCACGCAGGTCGCTCTCAACTGGTTGATAACCACCAGCCCCGTCGTGGTGCCCATACCCGGCGCCAAGAGCCCGGAGCAGGTCGAGGACTTCGCAGGGGCTGTCGGCTGGAGGCTGAAAGCGGAGGATTGGCGCGCTATCGACGAGGCCAGCCGAAGCGCCGTCATCCTGTACTCGATCCACTACCCAAGAGCCGATCTGCCATCCTCCCAGTAGCGCAGCAGATAGAAAAATCAAGTCATTTTATTTTTATTTGGGCTCTGTAACCTTTTTCGCAAGTCATTTTAACCCCTAGGCTTGGCGCGCTGGTGTGCGGAGGCTCCGCGTGGGTTTCATCGGGTGCGGGGGGATTGCGCAAGCACATGCAGCGAGGCTAGCTTCCATGAGCGAGGTTGAGCTGGCGGCCTTTAGCGACGTCCAGGTCGATAGGGCGAAGGCTATGGCGGCGAAGTACGGGGGTAAGGCCTACGGCAGCTGGCGCGAGATGCTCGATAAGGAGAGGTTGGACGCCGTCTTCATCTGCCTACCACCCTTCGCGCACGAGGACGAGGTTGAGGTCGCCGCGGAGAAGGGGGTTCACGTGTACATCGAGAAGCCGATCGCTCTCAGCGCCGAGCTGGGGGAGAGGATGGTGAGGGCCGTGGAGAAGCACGGGGTCAAAAGCCAGGTGGGCTACCAGCTCCGCTTCAGCTTCGCGGCTGAGGAGGCCAAGCGCCTCATCGAGTCCGGCGCCGTCGGGGGCGTGGGCCTCGTGGTCGGAGCCTACTGGTGCCGCTTCATCAGGACGGATTGGTGGATCGACAGGAGCAAGAGCGGCGGGCAGCTGGTGGAGCAGGCCACGCACCTCTACGACCTGCTGAGGTGGCTGTGCGGCGACGTGGAGCTCGTTTACGCGGAGATGGACCGCCTGTTCTACCGGGACGTGGAGGGGATGACGATAGAGGATACGAGCGGCGTGGTGATGAGGTTCAAGAGCGGCGCTATAGGCGTCGTCTCGTCGACCATCGGCGCGGTCCCCAACCACTGGTGGATTAGGTGGGCGATCATCGGGCGCGACGCGACGCTGGAGTCCGATGACATCGAGACGCTGCGGGTCTACCACAGCTCTCGAGCACCGCTCACGATGGAAGTCCGCAGGGAGTACGGCCGCGACCCGATGCTGCTCGCCGAGCGCGACTTCATCGAAGCGGTTCTGCGGGATAGGGAGACGCGAACGCCGATCAGGGAGGGGCTGAAGACGCTCAAGCTCACCCTCGCGGCGGTCGAAGCCGCCGAGAAGAGAAAGCCCATTCGCGTGGAGTAGGCGGGGCGAGAAGCCATTCACTCTCTGCCGCGGCTTAACCACCCCGCTTTCTCGCGCTAAAGCTTAAAAGGCTGGGAGGCCCCTGAAAGCAGGATGAGGAGCGTTTCCCTTACCGAGCCGTGACGAGAGACAGGTAGGCCGACGGCTCCGCTCGCGCACGCCCCCCGACGCGGCGGCGCCGCGCGTGAGAGGGGGCGCCGGTGGCGGAGCCACACTCACACTCTCACGATGTTGAAGCCGGAAGCCTTCCTCAGGCGGTTCATGATCGTGAGGCCGAGCCCCCTTTCCTCGAAACCTTCGGCGACCACGAGGTCGAAGCCCTCGTCGTCGACGTCGCGGAGCGCTTTGAAGAGGTTTCGAGCCACTGTGAAGAGGTTCCTCCGAGAGCCCAGGCACTTCAGCGCTACGCCCGCCCCGAGGCCCGCGTAAAGCGGTAGAGTTTCCTCGGTGCAGAGCACGCACACCTTCAAGCCTTCCGCCGCTTTCGCCAGCGCCGCCTCTCGGACAGCCGCGGCCAGCTTCCGCAGGTCGCTGTAGTCGTCCGCTTCGACCACGAGCATGGCGGCCTGGGGGGCGTAGTGCCGGTACTTCATGCCGGGGGCCAGCGCCCGCTCCGCCTCCCCCAACCCCCTCGCGAAGCTGGGGATCACCACCCTCTCCCCCAGAACTTCTTCGATTTTCTCAACCGGCATCGCCCCCGGTCTCAGGAGGATCGGGGGGTCCGCTGTCAAGTCGACGATCGTCGATTCCACGCCGTAGAGCGTCTCGCCGGCGTCGAGCACCCCTTCGATCTTGCCGCCGAGGTCCCTCAGGACGTGCTCCGCCGAGGTCGGCGACGGCCTCCCCGACAGGTTGGCGCTCGGCGCCGCTAGGGGGGCTCCCGCCTCCTCGATGAGAGCTAAGGCTACCGCGTGCGCCGGCATGCGCACGGCGACTTTCGGCAGCCCGGCGGTCACCTCATCCGGCACGTCGCCCCTCGGCAGCACGAGCGTGAGGGGGCCCGGCCAGAACACCTCAGCCAGCCTTAGCGCCCTCTCGGGGACTACGCTCGCAACTTCCCGCAGCTGGTCCAGGCTGGAGATGTGCACGATGAGGGGGTTGTCGGGGGGCCTCCCCTTAACCTCGTAGATCCTTCTCACAGAATCCCGCAGGCGGATCACCGCGCCCAAACCGTACACGGTCTCGGTCGGGAAAGCGACCAGCCCCCCTCTCCGCAGCACCTCCGCCGCCTCCCTGATCGCCTGCCGGTCCGGGTTCTCGGGGTCTACGCGCCACACCTTGGTCCGCCTGCTCATGGCCCGCGCTCCGCTCGGCGCTCCCGCTCTAAAGCTTTGGCCGCGCCTGGAGCCGGATCACTGCGCGTGGGCCCACTCGGTTTTCGCCTCCTCAACCGGCTCGATCTCGACCAGGATGTTGTGCGGCTCGTGCCCCCTCCTCAGCACCGCCCGCCCCCTCACGCCGCGCTGGAACCACGCCAGCTCGCTCGGCGTCAGCGCCATGTAGACCTTGGTCATCGCGACGTAGTCGGGGTCGGAGTGCGCTAACGCCAGCCTCCAGCCCGCCGTCCTCCTGAGCACCTCTGGGACATCGCTCCACTCGTGCGTCAGCACGACCACGGCCAGCCCGAACTTCCTCAGCATGCGGGCTACGGTCGCCAGGAGAGGCTCCTGGAGCCCGGGAGGAGGCTGCATGAAGAGGTGGGCTTCGTCGACGACCAGCATCCAGCGGGGCTCGCTCAACCCCTCGGCCAAAGCGTGGTCCCTGAGCTGCGCTAGCAGGAGGTCGACCGCGAACCTCTGCACTTCGATGGGCATCGGCACGTAGCGGCCGCTCGCCGTGCTGCCCATGCACAGCAGCAGCGGCCTGCCCCCGGAAACCAGGCTCCGGAGCGAGGCGGGGGGTCGGCCGAAGTACGGTTCGAGCCTCTCCAGCTTCCAAGCCAAGCTCGTGCCCTCCACCATCCGGAGCGCCTCGTCCCACGAGGAAACCCCCTTGCTCAAGCAGCTCCTAAGCAGGTGGGTCTCGTACTCGCTGAGGGGCGAGACGTACGCGAGCGCCCTCTCGAGATCCTCCGCCCTGCTCTCGAAAACGTTGAAGGGCCTATCCGCCAAATCGACAACCTCGAAGGAGAAGCGCTCCGCGAACTTGCGGTACTCGCCCGACGGGTCGACGATGATCGGCACGATGCCCCTCTCCAGCGCCCTCAGCGCGATCGTGCGCGCGGTCGTGCTCTTGCCCGAGCCCATGGGCCCGACGATGAGGCCGTGCACGTTCTCCAGCAGGTCCAGCTCGAGCCAGACCTCCTCGTCCCTCCTCAACCCGCGGCCCAGGTAGATGGCTCTGGGCGTCCTGAGCGTGCGGGGCCTGAAGAAGGCGTGGGGCGAGAGCCAGGCGAGCTGGCAGCTGACCCTGAGCTGCGCGCCGCCCTCCGGGGGGAGCCCGAGCAGCGCCCTGTAAACATCGTAGCAGGGCTTCCTACCGAGCACGGAGTAGAGCGGCGTTCTGCGCTCGAAGCCCAGGGGCTCGAGCCTCCAAGCTTCCCCGCTCGCGAAGAGCGCGAGCCTGAACGGCATCGACCCCGCCTCGAGCGCCCGGTAGAGGTTGAGCACATCCAGCGCCTCGAACTCGTCCTTGAGCTTGCTGACGCCAGCGCGGCCGGCCTCAAGCACCTCCATGGCTTTCCGGGCCCTCGCAGCTAGGGCGGCCGTGTCCTCCGGCACGAGGAGGGCGAGAACCGTCTCGTCGCCCCACACCACTGCCCCCCTGAAGCTCCGCAGCATGGCACCGGCCCTCGCCGAGTCGGGGACCTCCTCCACGACGTGGCGCAAAGGCGTGAAGTCCCTCGGGGAGAGGGCGACGCTGCCTCCCTTCACGACCTTGAACTCCAGGGGGAGGAGGGGTATCGGCACAAACGCTAGGGGCAGGAGCGCCGGGTCCGCGTACGCGAGGAGGAGGGAGAGCGCGACCGTAAAGAGCGCGATCCGGGGAAGGGAGGGTGGGAAGCTCTTGGCGTTCAAGCTCGCCACGAGCGGGAAGGCCTCCCACGGGCTTGCGGGCTGCGCGTAAACCCCAACCGAGAGGAGGCGGCGCTGGAGCTCCAAGAGGAGCTGCGAGAAGCCTTTCAGAGCTTCCGAGAGCCGCTCCCTTGGAACCTCCAGGTTCACCTTGAGGTAGTACTCGTACCGCCCGTTCCCAGGCGCGGCGATCACGTTGACGGTGATTGGCGGCGCGTGCAGGAGGGATACGAAGTTCGACGCCACCTCGCCCAACCTCACTTCGCTATCGGCGCTCTCCACGTCTACCACCTTCAGGAGCGAGCTAACAATAACGCGATCCCCCATCTCTAGAACCGCGTAATCTTTTTTGATCTTTACGTTATTCACGGGACTTAAAAGGATGCACCTTTCACCGTAAACCGCTTCCAGCAGCTTCACCCTGTGCTTGTAGGTGAGCACAAGACCCAAAGCAGCTGCCAGCGTCGCCGGGGGGAGGGGGTTGCCACTTGCCAATGCTAGTATCAGGGCTACCATGAAGCCGAAAAACAGCGCTATCGCTCCGGCGCCCGGCAGGTACATGCTCGAGGGAGGGGGAATTGAAATTATTTATACTTTGCTTTCAACCGAACTTTACCTTCATCCTCAGGTCCTCTAGAGCCGTCCTCGTGCTGGCCAGCAGAGCCTCGAGCTTCGACAGCGACTCCTGCCACCCCCGGAAGCCGGCTCCCTCGAGGCGCCGCACCCTTATCCCGATCTCGTTGGCCTCCGCCGTGAGAGCGGCCACCACGCTCAAGGCTTCGTTGATCCTGCTCAGCAGATCCTCGAGCTGCTCTCTCGTTCTCGCGGCTTTAGCGCGCGCGTAAGCCGAGAGGGCTAGGGAGAGCCCAGGTTCCGGCGTGGGCCCCGAGCCGGTCAGGCCCAGCAAGCCCTCCTCCACTAGCTTCACTGCACGCGCCAGCTCCCTGTAGGACCTTTCGAAGAAGCTCGCCACTGCGGCGAGATCCTCGCGGTACACGCTCCCCTGGGCCGGGACCGCTCTCGCAGCAACCTCGACCACCGTCCTCACCAGCTCGTCGAGCGAACCGCCTTCGAGCGCGAGCATAACGGCGTAGCCGGCCCAGTAGGGGTCGCCGCTGAACGCCAGCGCTTCAGCTGCCGTGCGCAGGTCGACGCCCAAGCCCTTTAGCGCGTCCGCGAAGCCCTTGAAGAGCCGCTCCTCGAACTCGTTGAGCCCCGCCGTAAGCATCCCCGTGAGCTCTCGCGGGGCTGCCTCCGCCCCCTTGCGCCAGGCTTCAGCTAAGCTCCTCACGAAAGCTTCGGTCTGCGCCGGCAGCTCGGGCAGGAACCAGGGTTTGCCGCCGGGCTCGAGAGCGACCCTCAACGCCAAGTACCTCCACGCCTCTCCCCTCTCCATGCTCGAGAGCCAAACGCTCGCCAGCTCCGCCCCGCTCCGCTCGATCTTCGATAAGCCCTCGAAGACCGCTGCCTTCCATGGTCCGCTCGCGCGCAGCATGCCTAGAGCAGCCAGGTCTGCCAGCCGGAGCGCCACCGCCGGCTTGCTCCTAGCCAGCTCGAGGAGCTCAGGCCTGCGGAAGCCGAGCTGGGCGGCGAGCGCGGCGACCCTCCACGCGAGCTCGTCGCCGGAGCCGGTGAGCCCGCCCCCCATCGCTCTGACCGCGTCCCGCGGTAGCACGGCCCTCACCATCGCGTCCGACACCCTCCGCAGGCTCCCCTCACTCGCTCTACCCCTCAGGAGCTCCTTCGCTAGCTTCGCGAGAGCTTTCTCGAGCTCGAGCTCGGAGCGGCTGCTCGGCCCCGTGATGATCGCGTCGAGCTTCAGCCTCTTCGGGTGGAGGAACCTGTACTCCCTCCACAAGCTCCTGAGGAAGCCGGCCGAGAAGGGGATCGTGAAGGGCTTCGCATCGAGGATCCAGGAAAGAGCGTAGAGGACGTCGCTGGCGAGGAGGAGGCGCGCAGTGGTGGAGTACGAGAAAGCCAGGCGGAGCCTTTCCGCGTGGGAGTACTCCTTGGGGAGCGCGCTCAAAGCCTTCCTAGCGGCTACCTCGCTGGCGACCCTTAAGAGGAAGGGCAGGGGGTGTGCTCCGCTGTAGCCGAACGCGAACCCCAAAGCCCGCTTAGCAACCCGCCTCAGCGTCCCCCTGCGCTCAAGGGGGGCGCGCGGCGCCCTCCTCAGCGCCTCGATTTCCCTCTCGATCTCCCTCAAGGCGTTGAAAGCTTCTTCGAAGAAAGCTCCCCGCGCTATGCGGGTCCGCGCCCCCCTGAAGACGAGCACTTCTACAATGCTCTTAGCTAGAGAGAAGGCGGCTGACCCTAGCTCGCGCAAAGCGTGGAAAGGATAGCTGAGAGGGCTCAGGAGCGGGAGAGGGAGCGCCGGAACCCCTCCCAGCGCCGAGCTCAACGCGCTGGCGCCGAGAGCGGCAGCCAGTAGCGCGGTCGCCACGAGCGCTAAGGTGCTTACGCAGCCGACGACGTCGCGGAGGGACTCCCGCAGGCTCTGGAGAGCCCCCTCGCTGAGGTACTCCTCGAACGAACTGTCGTAAGCGAGACCGAGGACCGCCGACTCGTTCATCGCGTCGTAGCCGCTGAGCGCGAGGCGACCGGGACACTCGCCGACGCCGCCCACCAGCTCCAAGCTCGCCGCGAAGCTGCGGGCCTCCGCGCGCGCCGGCGCCGGTCCCACGACAGCCGGCCTAGTCAAGTTGCCGTAGTACCTCGCGACGACGACCACCTTAGGCGCTTCCCTTCGCGGCCAGAGGGCTTGCGAGTAGAGCACCCTGCCGTTCCACACCAGCGCGTACGCGCGTGAGCCGTTCCCGTAAAGGCAGCGGCTCGCGCCGGCAACCGCGTGGGTGGGCGGCAGCGAGGCGTTAACCAGGCGCGCGAACTGGTCGAACCAGAGGGCTAGCTCCTCCCTCGCGTCGCGCAGCGGGAGGGGGGCTAGCGACACCTCGCACCTCAGCTCCGGCCGCAGCCTGTACACCGTACCGTTGACTTCGACAACGCTCTCCCCGGGGTCCGCGACCCTAGGCTGTCCGCCGTCGCAGAGGGCTTCGTGGTCCACGTCGCCCTGTATCCATGCCACAACCTCCACGTACTCCACGGTTGCGTTAGGCGCTGGGCCGTCGAGCCCGAGCTCGGGCGGCGGGCGGCCGTAACCCCTCCGCGCGTCGCAGAAGGCCGGGTCGAGCACGCCGACCACCTCGTGGTTCTCCAGGTAGCCGCCCACGTCGTACCACCAGAGGGGTTGCCCCCATACCTCCGAGCCGTCGAGGACGAAGAACCCCTTGCCCACCCACAACCCCCACTCCCTCGGCTGGGCCCCCCAGTTCGAGACATCGCGGAAGAGGACGAGCGCCCCGTTCTCGACCACCAGCCTGGAGCGCACGATTGTGAAGTTCCTCGCGGCAGGGATGCAAACCGGCGCGTACCCTGAGCTCGGCTGGCAAGTTAGGTTGGCGTAGACCCTCGCTTCCACCCGGAAGGCTGCGTTTTCCGCCGGCAGCCAGTAGATGCCGTAGACCGCGCCGGCGACCCTGTACCAAGAAGCCACCTCGGCGAACCAGCGACCGGCCTGCCTGACAACCATCCTCCCTTTCGCGTCCTCGTACACGAGGGCGAGGCCCGGCGGGGCTGGCACGTCCAACCGCCCGAAGCTGAGCGCCCGCTGCCCGGCGCCGCCCGCCCGAGCGACCGGGACGCTCAACAGCAGCTCGAATCTCACAAGCCCCAGCTCCTCGGCTTCCCTCGCGCTCTCCCAAGCTGCGGCTCGGTAGGCCACCGCGTTGAGCGCCGCTGGGAGTATCAGCGATAGCCCGGTGCACACCGCGAGGAGCGTGGCGCCCATCTTCCGCGTCGCCCTCGGCACCATGAGGGCGCCGCCCAGCGGGAGCAGAGCCTTAGCCGCTCCCCCCGCCCTCGCGACCGCGAGGTAGAGCTGCCCCAAGAACCTGTACGCCATCGCGACCACCAGAGCGGAGTTCACGAGGGCTTGAACGAAGGAGAGACCCGAGTAGGAGAGGATCGCCGCCACCGCGATCGCCCCCCCTGTCAGGACCGCGGCGGCCAGCAGGACCGTAAAGGCGATTGAGCTGGCGGTCGCTGAAGCCAGGGACCACGCGAGCGCGCTGGAAACCGTCCGATCGGCTTCCTCAACGACCTCGCTGCCCAACCGCTCGGTGAGCTCCAGCGAGAAGAGGGGTTTCGGCGCGCTTGCGAGATCCGAGGCGAGCTCCGCGATGTCTACGGTGGCGAGGAGCGCCGCCAGCAGGAGGAAAGCGGCAGCTTCCGCTACGCGCTCCCCCCTGCGCCGACTGATGAAGAAGAGGAGGGAGGCTTCGGCCACTAGCAGCGGCGCGGCGATCGCTCCCGCGCTCATACCCTGAGCCTGGAGATGAGCGACTCGGGGAGACCGCCGGCGGCGGTCGCGGCTCCGGCGCTCACGGCAGCCGCGACTCCCAGCGAGAGCGAGATCCACGCCGAGAACTCGCCCATGCTCTTAGCGTCTTCCACGACCTCGCCCACGGCTCCCGCGAAGTACTGCGCGATGCCGGAGAGGGGGACGCCTAAGTACCTGAACTTCAACGACGCGGCGTTTTGGTAGAAGTACGGTGCTGCGGCTCCCGCGAACACTTCCAAGCAGGCCACGCTCACAGCCAGCGCGGGACCCAGCCTCCTGAACCTGCTCACACCGGTCAGAACCACCCCCAGGCTCGCGAGCGGCGCGCCGAAGAGCTGGCAGAACCTGGAGGCTACCAGGAGAGCGCTGGACAGCGCCACCAGGTAGCTTGAGAAGATGTTGGCCAAGCCGCTCGCCGCGTACCACGTGGACGCCAGCGGGGATAGAACTCCCGTCAGCGTGAGGTCGCGCGCCACGTTCGAGAGGTCCATGACGTATGCAACGTACCTATCCCGCGCTACCGCGTACAGCGCAGCGGCCGAGGCTGGAGGCAGGTAGCTAATCCCGAAAACCGAGAGCAGGCTCGGCGCGCCGACGAGGACGGCCGCCAGCAGGATTCCGGCCACGCAGGATTCCAGAGCGCTGTAGATGATCTCGTAGCCCCTCGACTTCAGGTGGGGGGAGGGGTTGCTCAGAAGCCACGCGCCGTAAGCTAGCTCGGCCGCCACCGCCGCCATGGCTACCGAGTAGGCTGCCAGGCTCACGAGCATGGCGCGTTACGGCTTCCGGAATATCTCGTCCCACCTGACGGTGAAGGGTGTGCCCGAGGGCAGCAGGCCGATCGCGACAAGGATGTCAGGGAGCCACGCGGCGAGAGCTAGCGCCACCAGCCAGAGCAGGGGCCCCTCGATAGCTTCGTAAAGCTCTCTCTGCGCGGCTGCAGCAGCGACGCTCCCGCTGAGGTGCTTCCTGAGAGCTGCCAACGCCGCTCTAACCAGCGCGGCCGTGAAAACGAGAATACCGGTAACGGTCACCGTCAGCTTAACCGCTAGAACCGCGTAGCTCTGGAGAGCGTCCCAGTTGACGGTAGGGCCCTCCGCCTTGGCGAGGCTAGCCGATACGCCGAGCAAGACTAGTACCACAGCGCGCGCGCTTGGCGACAATTTACGCAAGCTACGCGAACCCTTCATCGACAGCGACGATCAAGCGAAAATATTTATTTCTTGCTACGAGAGTGCCCCGAAAGTATTCGACCACACCTTATATTTTTGCCGAGCTGGTTACGAGAGACCCTGCGCGCCGTTCCTAACCTCACCCCATCGTCGGCATGCTAGAGCATCTTGGTTGCTATCAGTGCTCTCGGCTAGACCTTGGCTCTAGCACACATCACGTGGTTTCGCATTTCGACCTTGACGCTTTACTGCGCTAAAAATATTTATTCCTTTCGCAGGAGAGCGACCTCGCAGCCCGCGCCGCTGCACTGGGGCAGGATCGCCAGCCTCACCCTCCCCTCGAGTACGACGGGGGTGCTGTTCGCCGTCGGGATCCTTAGCTCGACGCCGCACTCGCCGCAGAAGACGCCGCTCGCGTTGACGAGCACATTCCTCAGGTTGTACTCCCCGACAAGCCTACCGCCCGCCTGGTAGACCGCTAAAACGTCGCCCGCCAGCCTCCTCGCCTCTGCGCAGTAGTCTTGCTGGGGCCTCAGCCGAGGGGCGCCGTAGAGCGCCGCCGCCACCGCAGCGGCGACAGCCAAGTAGACGATCAGCCGGTCCACGCTCTCACCCCCGGAACAGGACGGGCACGGGTATGCCGAACTCGTCCCTCAGGTCGTAGCGGTAGGCTTGCGCGCCGTTGACGGTCACGGCGCGCGACAGCTCTAGGGGCGCGCCCACCAGCCAATCGCACTTTCCGACACGCTTGAGGTCCGCAACGCTGTCGAGGGTGCGCAGGCTCGGGCAGAGCGTCACGTTGAAGAACGGCGAGCTGTAGCTGTGCGTGTACGCCACCTTCACCTCCACCATCGTGTAAACCCTGTCGCCCACCTGCTTCGAGTACCTCCTCCCCGTCGGCTCGCTCGCGGTTGCGACTGTGATCCGCACCTCCTCCGAGCTACCGGTGAACAGCTTCTGTAGCGTCTCGATCTCGAAGACCGTCGCGTTGGTGACGGTGA
>JAPWTS010000073.1 GCA_028275925.1 Thermofilales archaeon | reverse complement strand
ACACGAGGGACGAGCTGGAGCAGCTGGCCGAGCTGGCGGTGAGGCGCAACCTCTACGTGATCTCGGACGAGCTCTACGAGCACCTCACGTACGACGGTAGGAGGCACGTGAGCATCGCCTCGCTGCCTGGCATGCGGGAGCGCACGATCACGATCTTCGGCTTCACGAAGACGCACGGCATGTCGGGTCTGCGCATAGGCTACGTTGTCGCCGAGAAGGGGCTGGCGAAGAGGATGAGGGAGGAGAACGCCGCCGTAATCATCCACCCGGGCACCATCGAGCAGGTCGGCGCCGCTGCCGCCCTCAAGTGCGACGGCTACGTCAACTCCCTGAGGGATTACCTGCAGAGGGTGAGGGATAGGCTGGTGGCCAAGCTGAGGGGGGCGCCGGGCGTCGAGATCAAGCCGCCGGAGGGCGCGTTCTTCGCCTTCCCCAACCTGAGCGCGCTCTTCGAAAGCGACAGGGAGGCCGCAGACTACCTGCTCAGGGAAGCTAGGGTCCTCGTCTACGCCGGCAGCGGCTTCGGGAAGGGAGGAGCCGGCCACGTTAGGATGACGTTCTGCTCGCCCATCTCGATAATCGAGGAGGCGGCTGAGAGGGTCGTGAGGGCCCTATCGAGGCGCGCCGCCTCGCGGCGCTCACTCCACGATCTTCCCTAGCAGCAGCGTGGCCAGCGCTATCATCGCGAGGGAGAACAGCGAGATGTCAACGATGCTCTGGAGGCACGCGAGGGGGTTGGAGTACACGAGGGCTTCGCGTAGAGCTTGGATCACGTACGTGAGGGGGTTCACCCGGCTGAAGGCCTGCAGCGGCGCCGGCATCACCTCGATCGGGTAGATCGCGTTGCTCGCGAAGAACAGCGGCATCGTGATCGCCTGCAGGATCCCCATGAACCTCTCCCTCGTCTTCATGAAGGTCGCCAGGAGGATGGAGAGGGCGGTGAGCCCGGCGGCGCCCGCCAGCAGCGCCAGCACGGCCAGCGCGAGCGCGATAGGGCTCAAATCGAGCTTGGCGCCCAGCGGCACCGCCACGAGGAGGATCACGAGGAGCTGCGTGAGCGCCCTCGCGGCGCCGGCCAGGGACCGGCCCAGCACGACCGTGAGCCTGCTCAAGGGCAGCGTGAGCACCTTCTTCAGGATCCCCGACTCCCTCTCCCAGACGAGCATGATGCCGTAAGCCATCGCGATGAAGGATGAGGACTGCATCAGCACGCCGGGCGTGATGAACGTGAGGTAGTCCACGCCGCCCGTGGGGATGGCGCGCACGCGGGCCATAACCGTGCCGAACACCCCGATCCAGAGGATCGGCTGGACAGCTCTCGTGAACACCTCTGTCGGGTCGTGGCGGAGCCTGCGGAGCTCGAGCTCGACGAACGTGAGGGCTCTAGCCAAGCTCATTCAACCACCCCTCCTTATCGCCCTCCTCATCGCCGCCGCGCCCCTGAAGCCCAGCGCCTCGGCCTCCTCCACGGTCATCCCGGTCAGCTTCACGAACACGTCCTCCAGCGTCGGCCTGCGGATGCCCACCTCCTTCACCCTGACGCCGTTCCCCATCAGCGCCTCCATCAGGTAGGGCAGCTGCCGCTGCGCGTTCTCGACTCTCACTAGCACAGGGTTCTTCGCCGAAACGACAACAAGCTCCGGCACGCGCGAGAGAGCGTCGAGAGCTTTAGCCGTATCGCCTTCCAATGACAAGCTCACTAAATCTCCCTCTCCAACGGCCTTAGCCAGGTCACCTGGCTCCCCTTCCGCGACGATCCTACCCCTGTTCATCATCGTCACCACCTCCGAGTACCTCTCCGCTTCGTCCATGTAGTGGGTGTTGAAGACCACCGTGGCGCCGTACTCCTTCCTGTACTCGAGGACGCGGGACCAGACGAGCGCCCTAGCCCTCGGGTCCAAGCCGATCGTCGGCTCGTCGAGGAAGAGGACGCGGGGCTTGACCATCAGGGCGATCGCGAGCTCCAAGCGCCGGATCATCCCGCCCGAGTAGGTTCTGACGAGCCTGTTCGCAGCCTCCTTCAGCTCCATGAACTCCAGCATCTCCTCGATGACCCTCTTCCGCCGGTCGCGCGGGATGCCGTAGAGCTTCGCGTAGACCAGCAGGTTCTCGTACCCGGTAAGGTCGTTCCAGACCGAGAACTCCTGGGGCACGTAGCCGATCGCGCTCCTCACCTTGCCCGCCTCCCGCACGACGTGGCGCCCCAGCACCCACGCGTCGCCCGAAGTCGGCTTTATCTGCGTCGTGAGGATCCTCATGAGGGTCGTCTTGCCCGCCCCGTTCGGGCCCACGATCGCCCGGAGCTCCCCCTCCTCCACGCTCAGCGTGACGCCGTCCAGAGCCCTCACCGTGCCTTCGTACACCTTCACCAGGTTCTCAGCGCGAACCGCGAAGCTGCCAGGCATCGAGCTGCTCCTGTTCCCAGGGTGTAAAAACCTTTAGTAAGAAAGTTGCATCAATCGTTGGAAAGGCTTTTCCTCGGCCGCCTTTAGAGCTCGCCGGTGCAGCCCAGCGCGGAGACCGTTGAGGTTGTGGCGTCCAGGCTAATGGAGTGGTACGCGAGGCACAAGAGGCAGTTCCCCTGGCGCGTTGGCATGCGAGACGATTGGCGCGTGCTCGTCACCGCGTTCCTCCTCCGCAAGACGCGAGCGGAAACTGTGGCGAAGCACTACGACAGGGTTCTCGCCGCCCTCTCCTCGCCCGAGAAGGTGCTGGAGCTCGGCGTTGAGGGGGTCGAGGAGGTTCTGAAGCCGCTGGGCCTGCACAGGGTGAGGGCAAGGCAGCTCTACGAGCTCGCGAAAGCGCTGGCGGAGGGGAGGGGCGGGAGGCTGCCGGGCGTCGGCCCCTACACGGAGGCCCTCGTGCGCTGCTTGAGCAGGGGCGAGCTGGTGGCAGCCGTCGACGTGAACGTGCACCGCGTCGTCGCGAGGCTCTTCGGGGTCGGGGACCGCCGCCGGGTGGGGGAGCTCGCGTCCCAGCTGGTGAAAGCGGCCGGGACCTGCGAGCTGAACCTGGCTGTGATGGACTTGGCGGCGCTCGTCTGCCGCGCGAGGAAGCCGAGGTGCGGCGAGTGCCCCCTAGCCGCCTACTGCGCGCACGCGAGGACGCAGCGTTCATAACCCTTATACGGGGCGCCGGCGCGCGCTCCGCGTGGCCAGGAGGGCAGCCCCGCTGCTAGCGGTCGTACTGCTGGTTGCCCAGCTGGCTGCCGCGGTCCCGCAGCAGCTGAGGGTCGTCGGCTACGCGTGGATCCTAGCGCCGGCCGTGATGCAGACGGACGCCGGCTACGCGGGCACGGTGACGAACGTCACGGTGCTCGTCACGGAGGGTTGGGGCGACGTGTACGTTTCCACCTACTCGCTGACGCAGGAGGACTTCCAGGGCTCGGCCACGGCCGCCGCTAGGGTCGTCTGCAGCCTGCTGAACCTCAGCTTCTCCAGCTACAACTTCTACTTCAAGGTGGTCGGCCCCGCTGTGATCGTCGGAGGCCCCAGCGCGGGGGTCGCGATGGCAGTCGCCGTGTACTCCGCCCTCACCGGCCAGCCCGTCAACCGGTCGGTGATGGTGACGGGGATGATCTCGCCGGACGGCACGGTGGGGCCGGTCGGCGGGGTGTACGAGAAGGCTCAGGCCGCCGCGAAAGCCGGCGCGAAGGTCTTCCTCGTCCCGCCCGGGCAGAGCGTGGTCGTGACCTACCGCACGGTCGTCAGGAGGGTGGGGCCCTTCCGCTTCTACACGACAGAGCCCGTCACGATCAACCTGACCGAGTACGCCGCTAGGGAGCTGGGCCTCCGCGTGGTCGAGATCTCCACGATCGAGGACGCGCTCCGCTACTTCTTCGGCTTCAGGCCCCCGGCGAGGGCGGTGGGCAAGCCCTCGCTGAGCCCCGAAGCGCTCTCGGCGATCGAGAGCGTGCGCGCGGCGCTCCTGGACAAGGCTAGGGGCGAGCTGTCGAGCGCGCGCTCCTACCTCAACTCGTCCCAAATCGACGCGCTCACGAGGAGGCTGCTCAGCGGCTACCTGAGCTACGCGCAGCAGTACCTCGCCAGAGCCGAGGGGTCGAGGGGCGTGGAGGCGATCCCGCTGCTGACCCTCAGCCTCGCGCACTCGCGGTGGGTCAGGATGCTCATCGACGACTACCTCGGCAAGCCCTTGGACAGCTACGCGAGCGAGGTGGCGAGCAGGCTGAGCTCCCTGGCGGGCGAGGCGGAGGCAGCCACGTGCGGGAGCTTCCTCGACCTGAACTTCAAGATCCTCGCGGCCGACCTAGCGATCAGGGCTTCGCGGCTCTACAACGAGTCGGCTAGAGCCTGGTCGAGCGACCCCGCTACCGCGCTCCAAAACCTCGCCGTGGCGTCGGCTTTCCTCGACGAGGCGGAGCTGTGGCTGCGGCAGGCCAAGGGGGGTTACGCGCCGGACGCGCGCCAGGCGGCGGCGACCTACCTGTCGGTAGCCCGCACGACGTGGTCCTACGCGTACTCGGTGCTGAGCCAGGCGGGGGCCGACACGACGCTTGTAGATTTAGCCGGCTCCTACTACAGGGCTGCGACGTCCCTCTACTCCTCCGGCAGCAGCTTCCTGGCAGCCGTGGCCGCCGCCAAGGCGGTGGCGCTCGCGGAGGCGGCCCTCCTCGCGTACCAGTCCTCCGCCTCCGGCGCCGACGTGTACCTGAGGACGTCGAGGAGCCAAGCCGAGGCCGCAGCGTCCAAGGCCCCCGACGCGCTGGCCGCCGTCTACTTCGCCAACTACAGCGCGCTGGCGAGCACGGCTTCGGACGCGATCGCGTGGCTCAAGCACGCCGCCCACCTCGGCAACCTCGCGCTCGAGCTGTGGCGCGGCGCCGCGACACCCCAGCAGGCTGCGCTACCGCAACCCCAGCAGCCCCAGCAACCGCCGCAGCCCGGCAGCGAGCGGAGGGAGTCCTCGATCCTCGACAGGGTGCTCGAGGCCATCAGGAGCTTCCTGAGCGCGCTCGCTAGGGCCGCGAGAGCCCTCTACGAGTGGATCGCAGGGGTGGCCAAGCGCCTAGCGGGGGGCGCGCGCTACTGAACCAAACTGATAAGAGGGGGCCGCGCGAGGCCGAGCCCGTGCCCAGCGGGGGGGAGAAGCCGGGGATGCGGAACGTTTACGCGCTCGCCGGTGTCAGCCTCTTCACCGCATCTCGGTCGACACGTCGCGCGCGCCCGCGCGGGTAGGCCCGCGCTTTTCTGCCCCCTCTGGCCCGCCTGTCACCGCTCCGGCGGGCCCACGGGGGTGCAACCCCTCACCGCTTGGGGCCCGAGCTGGACCCCTCGGCTCAGCCCCCGGCCTCATCCCCGCGTCCGCCGGGTGCGCCCGGCGCGCGCACGGGCAGCGGGGCGGCGCCAGAGGCGCGACCCCGCCAACTCGCCAGCGAGTACCGAGCTCGGGGGCCCGGGGCTCAAGCCCCCTCATTGCGTTCTCTCCCGCCGCGCCGTTTCCGCGGCTCACGGGTTGAAGAGCGAGGCGGGGGTTTATAAATTTGATGTTGAGAAGCCTGAAAGTAATCTTTTCTAAACGGAAAGTTAAAGAAAAAGATAGAGAATACGCAGGTATACTATATAAGATGCTCCAGCGGAGCTAGGTGGGCGAAGCTAAGCGAGTTCGCCGAGCTGGGTTTGAAGGAGTTCAAGTCCTCGAAGCTCCTCGCGGACGAGCTGGAGAGGCACGGCTTCAGGGTGGAGCGGGGCGTCGCCGGGATGCCCACAGCCTTCGTGGCGGCGTGGGGCAGCGGCAAGCCGGTCATCGGCATCCTGGGCGAGTACGACGCGCTGCCCGGCCTCTCGCAGAAGGTGGTGCCGTGGAGGGAGCCCCTCGTGCCGGGCGCGCCGGGGCACGGTTGCGGCCACAACATCCACGGGGCGTCGGGGATGGCGGCGGCGATCGCGGTTAAGGTGGCGATGGAGCGGGAGGGGCTGGAGGGCACGGTGAAGTTCTTCGGCTGCCCGGCGGAGGAGAACTTCAGCGGGAAGGTCTTCATGGTGCGGGACGGCTTGTTCGAGGGGGTGGACGCGGTGCTGAGCCACCACCCGGGCACGATGAACGCGGCGACGCTCAAGAGCAGCTTGGCCGTCAACTCCGCGAAGTTCCACTTCTACGGGAGAGCCGCCCACGCCGGCGCTTCGCCGGAGGAGGGGAGGAGCGCGCTCGACGCGGTCCAGCTGATGAACATCGGGGTCGAGTTCATGCGCGAGCACGTGCCGCAGGACGCGCGCATCCACTACGTGATCGAGAGGGGCGGCGGGCAGCCGAACGTGGTGCCCGAGTACGCGAGGGTCTGGTACTACGTGAGGGCTCCGGAGCGGCGCGCGCTAAGCCTCGACGATGCTCACTGCCAGCGACATCCCGAGGCTACGCCCTGGCGAGCCTGGCGAGTGCCGAGTAGAGGTAGGTAGCGGCAGCCGACATCGCTGCAGCGTAGAGCACCATGTGGAGCGGCTCACCGAGGAGAGCAGTGTACACGTAGCCTCCCAGGGCCCACGCGAGCCCGAAGACTAGCCCGAAGACGCCGTAGGCGAGAGGCCTTTTGGAGGGCTCCACGAGCACCGCTATAGACGCTCTCATCACGCTCTCTTCAGAGCACATCACTATCCCCCAGGGTATGGCTAGCAGGTACACCGCCCAGCGGGGGGCGTAGGCCACCATAGCTGCGAAGACTGGCAGCAGAGCAGGAATTGCAGGCATCAACTTGAGTCTCACCTTATCGAAGAGAACTCCCAGTGGTACTGCAACTAGTGCATCGACGAGCATGGCCACAGCGTAAGCAAGCCCTATCTCCACGTCGCTCGCGGCTCCGCGAACCTTGAGGTAATAGGATGCTATTGACCAGTGCATAAGACCGAGCGCTAGGGCGCTCGATGCAGCGGTGTAGATCCAGAATTGTCGGCTGTACCCTCTGAGTTCTAGCTTGGTCTTCTCAGCGGAGACGACCGACCTGAGAGACCTGAGAGTTGGGTGCAGCCGCCACGCTAAGGCGACCAGCAGCACTGATGCCATGCCTGGAGCTATGAGCGCGAGGTACGCCACCTTGTAGCCGAAGAGTGCTAGCAGAACGCTGACGAGCACTGGGCCTGCAAAGGCACCCAGCTGGTCGAGAAGCTCGTGGATTCCGAAACCCTTGCCCACGCCCAATTCCTCAGCAACTTCTGCCAGGATAACGTCTCTAGTTGGTGTCCTCAGGCCTTTGCCAAGCCTCTCAGCCATGTAGAGTGCTACGACGCCGTGCCACGTTGGAGCAAAGGCTATGAGCGGTATGCTCAGCGCCGTCGCCGCGTAGCCCAACATTGTCGATGCCCAGAGCACGGCAGAGGACTGGTAAATAGTCGCGAGGTAGCCGGAAAAGAGCCTGAAGGCGAGCCCCAGGAACTCGCCCACACCTATCAGAGCGGCCCCCACCGCTGGAGCTTTGATCTCGGCAAGGTACGCACCGCTGATAGACCTACCCCCCTCGTAAACAGCGTCTGCGAGCAGCGACACCAAGCCCAGCAGCAAGAAGATCAACATCGACCTACGCCTAGGGCTCACGAGATCCACCTGCCGGCCGAGCAAAGCAGCCTCCTATTTATTCTTTTACTCTTTTTAATCCCCCTTTTTCTGCTATCGTGAGCTTCGCTGCTGCCCGGACTGGAGGATCTCTAGCTCTACTCTGCTCTCAAGCATGTCGAGGGCGAGCGAGACTGTGTTCCCTATGAGGTGCTCCACCAGGCTGTAGCGTGGGCTGCTGAAGTACTCTGTATACAGGCCGACGCGCGGATGAGAGCCGAGCGCGAGCGCGCGCGAGCTGCGCGGGACCGCTTACGGCCTCTTCTACATCGTGGTGGGCCTCTCCACGCTTGCCGGCATGACCCTAGTGGGCTACCTCTGGGACACGGTGGGGCGCGCTATCGCTTTCGAGTACAGCGCGGTCATGGGCTTGATCGGGGCCGCGCTCCTGTCGGCGCTCGCTGTCCGCGCTAAGCGCTCCCGAGCGCTCTCAAGCCGGCCTTGACGACTTTCACGTGCTCGACCAGCCGCCTGCCGAGCAGCCTGCAGGCTTTAAGCGCGTTCTCATCGGGCCTGCCGACCGCCACGGCCCCGTAGTGCAGCGTGACGCCGGGAGCCACGTAGTCGGGGACGCCGAACGTCATCATGCCGAAGTTTAGGATCGTGGAGACGAGCGACCACAATGCCATCTCGTTGCCCCCGCCCAAGCCGCCCGAGGATGCGAACGCTACAGCCACCTTGTAGCGGAGCCTCCCCCAGTACTTGATCAAGCGCTCGTTGAAGAAGCGGTTGAGCTTCCAAGTCATCGTCCCGCAGTGCGTCGGCGTACCGAAAGCGTAGCCGTCGAAGCTCGGGAACTCGTCCGGGTCGGCGTCATCGACCTTAACCACCTTGACCTCCGCGCCGGCCTCCCTGGCGCCCTCCGCCACAGCCTCCGCCATCTTCTCCACGTTGCCCGTCCAGCTGTCGTACACCACGAGAATACGTACTCTCTCG
>JAPWTS010000087.1 GCA_028275925.1 Thermofilales archaeon | reverse complement strand
CACGCTCCTCGTTAAGTGATGGGCGTATCCGTTAACCGTCTCGTGAGCTTGGTCCAAGGGTCCTCTCCTATCGGCAGCTTAACCAGCTTCAACGTGCGTGGGGCCTCCGCGACGGTTACCGTGCAGGTTTCTAGCTGTAGGGGCTCCAGCCCGTCAATGGTTGCGGCGCAGCCGCGGTCGGGCGCGACCGCCACCTCGAGCCGTCTGCTGGAGGAGACGACGAGCGGTTTGGCCAGCGCTGTGAGCGGGGCCAGGGGAACTACTGAGAACGCGTGGAGTTGGGGGTCCAGAACGGGCCCGCCGGCCGAGAGGGCGTAAGCGGTCGAGCCCGTCGGGGTGGCTACGATCAGCCCGTCGAGCCTACCCTGGAGGATCGTCAAGCCATCGGCGCGCACCGTGAAGCGAGCTGGGCGCTCGCGGTGGAGGGGGGTCACCAGCACCTCGTTCACGAATTCGGCGCTCCATCGCCCGGCGGACGCGAGCCCCACCATCCTCTCCTCCACCCAGTACTCGCCGCCTGCGATCAGCCGGAAAGCTTCCTCGACCCGCGATAGGGGGACCTCCATCAGGTAGCCCACGCTCCTGCAGCTGACCCCTAGGATGGGGAGCGCGCCCCCCGTCTCGTGGTAGGCCCTGAGGAGCGCGCCGTCACCGCCCACCGCCACGACTACATCGGCCCATCTAACAGCTTCGCTCGCTGGGAGCGCTGGTAGGCCGCTCGAGGAGGCGTGGGACGGGTGGACCGCCGCCTGAAGGGAGCAGTTTTCGAGCGCTTCTCTAAGGCGCGCCCACTCCTCCGGCTTGATATCGCGCTTAGCGTAAATCCACGCTCGGCGCACGCGCGGAGCGCGGCTGCTGGACGGCGGCGTGCAGCTGTAGGAGCAAGTGCCGGGGAGACCTTCGCTCTCGCCGCCGCGCGACACGGGCTACTCCTTCCTCCACCTCCAGCAACCATCCTTAAAAGCTATAGTTCCTCCCTTCGCGCCGCGCTCGGTCGCCGTTGTCGGCGCTCTCCGAGAAAGCTAAATAAAATGGGTCGGGGAAGCTGGTGTCGGGTAAGAGCATGTCGACGAAACCGGTAGATGCGGGTTCGCTCAAAGTCGGTTCGTTCGTAATGATCGATGGGGAGCCCTGCAAGGTGCTCGAGGTCGAGCGGTCGAAAACCGGTAAGCACGGCTCGGCGAAGGTAAGGTTGGTCGCGGTCGGCTTGTTCGACGGCGTGAAGAGGACTCTCGTGGTTCCGGCGGACTCTAAGGTCGAGTCCCCCGTTGTCAGGAAGTTCCCGGCGCAGGTGCTAGCGAAGGTGGGCGAGAGCAGCATCCAAGTAATGAGCTTGGAGGACTACTCGACCTTCGAGGTTTCGATGCCGGACGACCCAGAGCTGCAGCAAAGGATCGAGCCGGGCGTGGAGGTCGAAGTTTGGGAGATAGCTGGCAGGCATAAAATTATGCGCGCGCTCAAACGGTAGTCGCGCGTTTCCCGCGCGCCCGCAAACCTTAATTACGCGGGTTCGCTTTACAGGTCGATGATAAAAATAGGGGAAAGAGCGGAGATAGGCATCATCGGTGGGAGCGGGCTTTACGACCCGGCGATTCTAGAAGATGTTAAAGAACTGAAGATCTACACGCCTTACGGCTTGCCCTCCGACTTCATTATCGTAGGGACCCTGAAGGGTCGGCGCGTGGCCTTCCTCCCGCGGCACGGGCGCGCGCACCGCATCCCACCGCACATGATCAACTATAGGGCCAACATCTGGGCGTTCAAGGAGCTGGGCGTCGAGCGCGTGATCTCGGTCAGCGCGGTGGGTAGCCTGCGCGAGGACTACAAACCGGGGGACTTCGTCTGCCCCGACCAGTTCATCGACATGACCAAAAACCGGGTGTACACGTTCTTCGACGGGCCGGTGGTCGCGCACGTGAGCATGGCCGACCCCTTCTGCCCGGAGCTTAGGGAGCTGTGCGTCGCCACCGCCAGGAAGCTGGGGATAACGATGCACGAGCGGGGCACGTACATCTGCATCGAAGGACCCCGCTTCAGCACGCGCGCCGAGTCCAAGCTTTGGAGGCAGTTCGGGGCCGACATCATCGGCATGACGCTGGTCCCCGAGGTCAACCTGGCGAGGGAGGCTGGGATGTGCTTCGTTAACATAGCGATGGTGACGGACTACGACGTGTGGGCTGAGCGCCCGGTGACGGCCCACGAGGTAGCGAGGGTCATGGCCGAAAACGTAGAGAAGGTCAAGAAGCTGCTTTACGAGCTGATACCGGCGATACCCAGAGAGCGCCGCTGCAACTGCGCGCACTACTTGAGCGAAGCCCTGCTGTAGCTTCACCCCCTCTCAAGTATTTTTATTAACCAGTTCGCCGGTGGCTACCCGTGAGCCTGGCCTACAAGGTGAAGGATCTCGGGCTCGCGCCTCAGGGCAGGCTCCAGATCGAGTGGGCGGAAATGCACATGCCGGTCCTTATGAAGATCAGGGAGCGCTTCTCGCGGACGAGACCTCTCGAGGGGGTTCGCATCGCCGCTTGCCTTCACGTTACAAAGGAGACGGCGGTTCTCGTCAGAACTTTGAAGGCCGCCGGCGCCGAAGTCTACCTCGCGGCGAGCAACCCGCTCTCCACGCAAGACGACGTAGCCGCCGCGCTGGTCGAGGACGGGATCCACGTTTTCGCGTGGAGAGGCATGAGCGCGAGGGATTACTACGAGGCTATCGCTCGCGTCATCGCGGCGAAGCCCGACCTTACGATGGACGATGGTGGGGACCTCACGGCGCTGATACACAAGCTGCACTACGGCGAAGCCGGTGAGGACGTCGAGGTGGCTAAGGGGGTGGTCGGCAGGGTCTCGGCCGAAGGCGTCGTGGGGGGTACGGAGGAGACCACGACGGGCGTGATCAGGCTGAGAGCTTTGGCGAAGGAGGGGCGCCTGCTCTACCCTGTAATAGCGGTCAACGAGTCTCGGACAAAGTACCTGTTTGACAACAGGTACGGGACGGGTCAGAGCAGCTTGGACGGCGTGATTCGGGCGACGAACCTCCTTATAGCCGGGAAGACTGTTGTGGTGGTCGGCTACGGTTGGGTTGGGCGGGGTATCGCGATGAGGGCTCACGGGCTTGGCGCGAGGGTCGTTGTCGTCGAAGCGGACCCGGTGAGGGCTCTGGAAGCGTACTACGATGGTTTCTACGTCACGGACATGGAGGAGGCGGCGCGCATAGGCGACATATTCATCACCGCTACCGGGAACATCAACGTCATCAGGGGCGAGCACATGCGGCTCATGAAGGACGGAGCCGTGCTGGCGAACGCCGGGCACTTCAACGTCGAGATCAGCGTCCGGGACCTCGAGCGGATGGCCGTGGCGAAGCGCACGGTGAGACCGGGGGTCGAAGAGTACCGCTTACCTGACGGCCGCAGGGTCTTCCTGCTGTGCGAAGGCCGCTTGGTGAACCTGGCAGCGGCCGAAGGCCACCCGTCGGAGGTCATGGACATGAGCTTCAGCAACCAAGCGCTCGCGGCCGCTTACCTGGTCAAGCGCAAGGGGCAGCTGGCGCCTGGAGTGTACAAGCTTCCCAAACCAATCGATTACAGAATAGCTAGATTAAAACTAGAATCTCTGAACGTTAAGATAGAGCGGTTGACGGAGGAGCAGAAAGCATACCTGAGATCCTGGAGGCTGGGCACGTGAGCGAGCCAGAGCGGCAACGCTTAAATCCCCTCCCGCGAGCGCAGCGAAAGGTGGTCGGGCTAAAGGGTGAAAAGTGGCTGGTGTTTTCGGCTTGGCCGTACGTTAACGCGATCCCCCACCTCGGCAACCTGATAGGGTCGATACTCTCGGCCGACATCGCTGCCCGATTCCTGCGGATGAAAGGCGCTGAAGTGGTGTTCGCGAGCGGTTCCGACCAGCACGGCACGCCGATAGAGGTGGAAGCGATCAAACGAGGGGTCGACCCGAAGAAGATGGCGGACGAGATGCACGAGGTGGTGAGGGAGCTGTTCGATAAGTGGAACATATCATTTGATATATATACGAAAACCGACAACCCTGTGCACATAGAGTTCGTGAGGGAGTTCTACAGGAAGGTTTACGAGAATGGGTACGTGTTCAGCGACGTCGTCCAGGTCCTCTACTGCCCCAACGACAAGATATACCTTCCAGACCGTTTCGTCGAAGGGACCTGCCCCTACTGCGGCTACCCTAGGGCTAGGGGGGACCAGTGCGACAACTGCGGGAGGCTGCTCGACCCGTTGCAGCTTATCGAGCCGCGCTGCGTTTTCTGCGGTTCGAAGCCCGAAGTTAGGGAGACCGTGCACTGGTTCTTCGATCTGCCTAAGCTTTCTGAGAAAATTAGGGAGTACGTGGAGAAGAACCCGAATTTGCCGGAGAACGCTCGCAATATGAGCTTGCAGATGGTAAAGGAGGGCTTGCGCCCCCGCTCCCTCACGAGAGACAACAAGTGGGGCATCCCAGCGCCCTTCCCCGGTGCCGAGGGGAAGACGATCTACGTGTGGATGGAAGCGGTGCTAGGCTACATCTCGGCTGTGAAGGAGTACTTCGAAAGGAGAGGTGAACCCGAAAAATGGAAGGAGTTCTGGCTCGACCCCAGCACTAAAAGCGTTTACTTCATAGGGAAGGATAACATACCTTTCCACGTAATAATATTCCCGGCCCTCCTCATGGCTTCTGGGGAAGGCTATGTGCTGCCGTGGACGGTGGCTTCGACGGAGTACCTCCTGTTCGAGGGGGAGAAGTTCTCCAAAAGCCGGGGCATCGGCATTTGGATCGATGAGGCGCTAGAGCTGCTGCCCGTCGACTACTGGCGGTTCGCGCTCGTGTGGATGAGGCCGGAGGTTCGCGACTCCAGCTTCACGTGGAAGGGCTTGCAAGAGGCGGTGAACTCGCAGTTGAACGACGCGATCGGCAACCTAGCCCACAGGACGCTGACTCTGGTCAAGCGTAGGTTCGACTACGTGATACCCCAGCCGGGTGGGCTGCGGAAAAGGGACGAGAGCGTGCTGAGCGAGGCTTGGAGCAAGGTGGACGAGGCCGAGAAGAGCATGATGGAGTTCAGGTTCAAGAAAGCGCTGTCGTCGATACTGGAGATAGCGTACGAGGGCAACGCGTACATCAACGAGATGCGCCCCTGGGAGGAGCCGCTGGCCGACGCGGCGAAAACCCTCTTCACCGCGTGCAGCCTCGTCAAGACGCTAGCCGTTACGCTGGCGCCGATAATTCCGGAGAGCGCGCAGAAGATGTGGGAGATGCTCGGCTATAGCGGGTCCGTCGAAGAGGCTGGCTGGGACGAGGCTAAGAGGCCGGTAACCCCCGGCCTTAGGATTAGGGAGCCCGTCCCCCTGTTCAGGAAGATTAGCGATGAGGAGCTCAAAGCGCTGCAGGCGAAGCTCGCCGAGATCAGGGCGCGCAAAGCGCAGCAGGCCTCCGGCTGATACTAGTCCACCACTTCACCTATGAGGTAGTGCGGCGTGAACGCCGTCACCTTAACTTTCACCCACTCGCCCGGCTCTGCCACCTCGGGTATCACCACGGGCTTGTACGTGAGAGTCCTCGCGATGAGCGTTCCCGCTCTCCTCCTGTCCTCCGTGACGAGCGCTCTCACAGTCCTTCCAGCGTACCTCGAGTTCACTCTTGCGGCAACCTCCGCTGCCAGCCGGGAGAGGAGCTTCGACCTCCGCTTCTTCTCCGGCTCCGGGACCGTGCCCTTTTCGACGTAGGCCGGCGTGAACGGCCTGAAGGTATAGCGGGCTACGTGCACCTTGTCGAAAGCCAGCTCCTCGACGACTCTCAGCGTGTTGTTGAACGCCTCCTCGGTCTCGCCCGGGTAGCCTACTATCACGTCGGTTACGACGGACAGCTCGTTGAGCTCCCGCCTGAACAGCGCCACCAGAGCTTTGTACTCGGCCACCGTGTACCTTCTGCCCATCCGCTTCAGGATCCCGTCGTCGCCGGATTGCAGCGGTAGGTGCAGGTACTTGTACATTCGCTCGTCCTTAAGGATCGCGGCTAGCTTCTCGGCGAAGGCCTTTGTCATCCAAGGCTCCATCATACCCAGTCGGATCACGTAGTCCCCATCCACCTCCTCCAGTATGCGCTCTACGAGGTCGGTGAGCTTAACCCCCAGATCGACGCCGTAGGCTGCCACGTCCTGCCCCGTCAGGTAGATCTCCTTAGCGCCCATCCTGACGGCATCCTTCACCAGCTCGACGGCGACCTCGGGGTCCAGGCTGCTCACACCCCTCCTGACGATGGGCTCTACGCAAAAGCCGCACCGGCCGGTGCAGCCGGTCTGCACCGGGAGGACGTACCTTACGCCGCCCTCGTGCCTGTACGCGTGCAGCCGCCGCCGGTACTCTCTCACGAGCCACACGTTCTCGCCCCTAACGAACCTGCGGAGCTCGTCAAGGCACGAAGGGTCCACGAGGGAAGCTCCCGGCGCCGCTTCCTCGATCGAATAGGGGCGGACGTTCACGAGGCAGCCTGTAACCGCCACGCGCTTGCCGAGCGCGCTGAGCTCGCGCAACCTCGCTAGTATCTTCCGCTCGGTGTCGGCTCTAACCGCGCACGTGTTCACGATTACCGCGTCGGCGTCCTTGGGGTCCTTCACCAGCACCGCCCCCTCCGCGCGCACCAGCTGCTCTACGTAGCGCGTTAGGGCTTTGTTCAGCCAACAGCCGTACTCCTC
>JAPWTS010000072.1 GCA_028275925.1 Thermofilales archaeon | reverse complement strand
GCGTCCCGTTGCCGGCGTTGACGACGATGAAGGGCTCGGCGCCCACCATCCTGACCCACTCGATGTACTCGCACGTGCCGAACTCGTTCGGCTCCTCGGCGCCCCAAGCCGGGTCGAAGACGCGCGGCCTCCGCTCGCGGGGGCCCACCCCCTCCTCCCAGTGGTAGGAGGAGGCGAAGTTGCCCCCGGGCCACCGGACGAGCGGCGGCTTGATCGCTTTCACCGCTTCGAGAACGTCCAGCCTGAAGCCCCTAACGTTCGGGATCTTGGAGTCGGGGCCAACCCACACGCCGCCGTAGATGCACTTGCCCAAGTGCTCGATGAACTGGCCGTAAATGCCCCTGCTCAAGCTCCACAGCTTCGAGCCCGCGTCGACGAAAACCTGGGCGACCTCCATCGCCGCGCTGGGCGGCGGCAGGCCAAAATGGCTTGCGCAGAGCGCAAGCTTAAAAGCGCGGTCGGCAGCTTACCGAGCGCTGTGAGGAGCGAGGGCGAAGCTGAGGGGTGAGGAGGACCCGGGGTTTACCGAGCGCCCTCCTGCCCCTCCCTCCCGGTCCCGATCCTGCGCTCGACCTCTCTCGCCACCGCCGCAGCCGGTACCACGGAGAGCAGCACGTGGAGGCAGTTGAAGACGGCCGTGAGCGCCAGCGTAACCAGCAGCGCCTCCTCCCTGCTCTTCACCGGGATCCCGACGCCGGAGAGCAGCTTCCACGCGAAGTCGAGCCAAGCCGGGAACAGGAAGCCGAGGACCGCCAGGTTGGCTACGGACATGGCTAGAGCCCTAGCAGCCATCGCCACCGCGATCGCGAACGCCCAGCGGCGGCGGGCGGCGTGGAGGCCGGCGAGCATCGACACGACCGCCGCCAGCTTCATCGACGCGCCGAGCGGGTCGCTGCCCCTCGCGAGCAGCCCAGCGAAGTGGAAGAGGGCGCACAGGTAGCTCCACCGCGCGCCGGCGAGCGCGAAGGCGAGCACGGACGGGATCTCCGCCAGGTCGAACTTCAGGAAGACGAGCGGGTAGAAGGGGAACTCCAGCCTGAGCGCCGCCATCGCGATCGCCAGCGCCGACATGACGGCGGTCACGGCCATCTTGTAGGATCTCCTCTTCACCGGCATCGGGAGGGGTCGCCGCACCCTGCACTAAAACCTTCGGCTTGAGATCTTCAGCTGGCTAAACCTTCACGAGCTTCGCGAGGAAGAAGCCGACCGTGTCGTGGAGGTGCGGGTAGAGCCTCTGAGCCTCCCTCAAGCCCAGCATGCCCGGCAGCCCCACCCTCGGCTGAACCTCCACGGGCTCCAGGCCGAGCACGTCCCTCGCCCAGAGCACGTTCTCCTCGTTCTCCTCCAGCGTCAGCGTGCAGGTGGAGTAGACGAGCTCGCCGCCCCGCTCCAGCAGCTCGCCGGCCGCCCTCAGGAGCCTCCTCTGCTCGGCCGCGTACGTGTGCACGAGCTCCGGCTTAATCCACAGCCTGATCTCCGGGCTGTGCCCGAGCCTCCCCAAGCTCGAGCAGTCGGGGTCGAGGATCACCTTCCTGAACTTAGCGCGGAGCGGAGGCATCGTGCTGTCGGCGTTGACCGCGTGCACCCCCTCCGCGCCCAGCCTCCGCAGCAGCCTGGACATCACCCCGACCCTCTTCCCCCGGAGGTCGAGCGCGACGACCTCCGCCCCCCACAGCTGGTTCGCCAAGCTCGCCTTCCCCCCGGGCGCGGCGGTGAGGTCGGCCACCAGCTCCCCGCCGCCCAGCGCGTAGACGGCGAGGGCGGAGGCCTTGTCCTGCACGTAGAACAGGCCCTGCGCGTGCTCGGGCACCCGCGAGGGGCTCACGCTGCCCCTTACGACCCTCAGCATGAACGGCAGGTGCTCGTCCACCTCCACGACGAGCCCCCTCCTCCCCAACCTCTCGACCAGCTCGCGCACCCCCACCTTCATCGTGTTCGCGCGCAGCCAGACGGTCGGGTTCCTGTTGAACGCCTTCATCAGCTCCTCGGCCTCCCGCCGCCCCAGCAGCTTCAGCAGGTACTCGACGACCCACTCGGGCAGCGAGTACGCGAGCGCGAGCCTCCCCACCTCCCCCAAGCCCCTCGCGAGGTCCTCCGGCTCCAGCTCCCTCACGAGCGAGAGCTCGCGGGGGCCGAGCCCGATGCCGTAGCGCTTCGCGACGCCCAGCACCCTGTCCGCGCTCACGGGCCTGTACTTCGCCTCGTAGAGGAGGGCGCGCAGCAGGTTCCGCTCGAACGGCCTCATCCTCCCCGGCTCGACGCCCACCACCCGGCGGGCCAGCTCGTCCAGCACCCTGTACGAGCGCAGCACGCCGGCCGCGAAAGCCCGCGTCAGGGGCTTGGCGCCCTCGAGGTGCGGGTTGCGCTTGAAGTACTCCTCCATCACCGCCCTCAAGCTCGTGCGCCTGGTCTCGGCTACCGCCACCACCTCCGCCACGATCGCCTCGATCGGGTAGGGCCCGCCGACCTCGCCACCCATCCCGCGCCCGCGGGGCTCGGCCGCTTAAAAAGGGAGCTAGCGCGCCCGCCGCGCCCAGGCCCTCGCGAGGGTCTCCGCCACGGCGCTCGGGGTGGGGGCGGGCGCCCCGAGCCTCGAGGCGAGGACCTGCAGCTGGGTGGGCGTGAAGCCGTGCTCCCTCAGGAACTCCACGTCGCTCAGGACCTCCCGCGAGGGCCCGTCCCTGACCACCGCGCCAGCCTCTAGGACGACGACTCTCTCTGCGAAGCGGGCGAGCAGGTCGGTGTCGTGCGTTATGACGATCACCGTCCTCCCCTCCTCGTTCAGCTTCCGGAGCGTCTCGAAGAGGGAGAGGCACCGGGCGTAGTCCAACCCGGTGGTCGGCTCGTCGAGCACTACGACGCTCGGGTCCATCGCGAGGATGCAGGCGATCGCGAGCCTCCGCTTCTCCCCGAAGCTGAGCGCGTGGGGCGAGGCGCTCAACGGCTTCCGGAGGTCGACCTTCTCCAGCGCTGCGCGGACCCTGCCCTCCACTTCGCCGGGGGGGAAGCCGAAGTTCCTCAAGGCGAACGCCACCTCGTCCAAGATCGTGGCCGAGAAGAGCATCGCCTCGGGGTTCTGGAAGACGTAACCCACCTTCCTCGCCAGCGCTGAGGCGGGGACGAACCTGGTGTCCATCCCGTCCACGAGCACGCGCCCCTCGCTCGGCTTGAGGAGGCCGGCGATCAGCTTCGCCAGCGTGGTCTTCCCAGCGCCCGAGTGCCCTACCACGCCCACGAACTCCCCGTCCTCGATGCTCAGCGTCACGCCCCTGACCGCTTCCGGCCCCCTCGGGTACCTGAAGCGGACGCCCTCCAGCCTTATCACAGCCCGAACACCTCGAACGCCTCCCTCAAGCGCACGGGCACGCGGACCTCGAAGCCCCTCCTGCGCAGCTCGTAGGCGACCTCCGCGGCGCCCGGGGGTCTCACGCCGTAGCGCTCCACATCCTCCACCCTGCTGAACACCTCCTCGGGGCTGCCCTCCATCACGATCGCTCCATCGCTCATCACCGCCACCCTGTCGGCGACCTCGACCGCCCACTCGACCCTGTGCTCCGCGGCTATGATCGTCAAGCCGTGCTCGCGCTTGAGCTGCTCGACCGTCTCGAGGACCAGGCGCGCCCCCTTGTGGTCGAGCATCGAGGTGGGCTCATCCAGCAGGAGGACGCGCGGCCTCATCGTGAGGACGCTCGCGATCGCGATGAGCTGCTTCTCGCCGCCGGAGAGCGACTGGGGGTCTCTATTCAGATACCTCTCGAGGTCTAGGGCCTCCACAACCCACTCAACCCGCCTCATCACCTCCTCCTTCGGTAAACCGAGGTTCTCGGGCGCCATAGCCAGCTCCTCGTAAACAGAGCGGGTCACAACCTGCATCTCGGGGTTCTGGTACACTATGCCCACCACCCCCGCGAGCCCCCTGTAGCCGCTGCGCGCCACGTCCACCCCCTCCACCACGATCTCGCCCTTGACCTCGCCCGGCACGACCCAGGGCAGGAGGCCGGCGATGGCGTAGAGCAGCGTGCTCTTGCCGCAACCGCTCGGCCCCATCAGCACCAGCATGCTGCCTCTGCCCACGGCCAAGTTCACGCCCTTCAGCACCCAGCTCTCGGAAACAGCGTACCTGGCGTAGAGGTCCTTCACCACCACGGAGCTAGGCCCCACGCGGCCACACCCCCGTAGAGCAGGAGGGATAGCACGGTGAAAACCGTATCCCTCGCGCTCCACCTCGGCTCGAAAACGTAGGTCCTCCTCGCGTACCCCGCGTACCTGGAGGCGAGCACCATGCTCAAGTCCCAAACGTCGCTGAGCAGCTTGGCGATCATGGGCACTATTATGGGGACGTAGTTCCTGAGCCGCTGGACGACGCTGCCCCTGTCCAGCGCGAGGCCCCGCGCCACCTGGGCTTCCGTAACCTCTCTCACGGCCTTGACGGTCGAGGGGAGGAGGTTCAGCGCTAGCGTGAACGTCAGAGCCACCTTGGGCGGCGCGCCCAGCTTCTCGAGAGCCCACATCAGGTGGTAGGGTCTCGTCGAAGCGAAGAGCGCGGCGAAGGCTAGGACCGGGTTCATGATTAGGAAGAACTTGCCGAAAGCGACCTTCAAGCCCACGTCCGTCAAGCGGAGCGGCCCTAAAGCCAGCAGCAGAACCCCCTGCGAGCTGTAAGCGCCGGCCCACACCAGCGTCACGGCGGCGAGGAAAGCCGATGCGTTCACGATGAGCAGCAGCGCCAGCCCGGCCCCCAGGCCCGACAAGCTCAACGCCGCGAGCGTGGAGGCGAAAACGGGCAGCGCCTTCAAGCCGTCGAACTGCGTCGCGACCGAGGCGGCGAGCACCAGCAGGGCCCAGGCGATCTTCGCTCTCGGATCCAGCTCGTGGAACGGCGTCTTCCTCTCCACGTAAAGGCCCCCCAGAGACAAGGCTTCCACCGCTATAGGTTGAAAAATAAAAGTTTAAACTTGAGCCGCTTTGATCCTGTCCTTCCAGTAGAGGCCTCTGCCCTTTATCAGCGGGAAGAGCACCCTACCGAGCACCGGCGATAGGACGGCGTTAACGACTATGTTGTTCGAGAATATGATCGGCGCGATGATGCCCCATACGACGAAGAGCGGCAGGCCGACCAGGGCCTCCGCGACGTCCAGCCACCAGCAGATGTAGGTGGCGCTCACGAACGCTTGGGCGAGCACGCCCCACACGTAGAACTCGCCGATGGACGAAGCGCTCGAGAAGCTGTGGTCCCGCACGAACTTATAAGGCAGGTAGGCTATGAGGAAGTTCCCGATGAAGCCGCCGAAGGAGCCGACGCCGAAGAACCCTCCCACGATGTCTGCGATCAGGTTGCCTATCGCGGCTCCCAAGCAGCCGGGTATCCCGAAGAACATGCCGAAGAGTGGGGCGAGCGCGTTGGCTGGTCTCAGCCACGTGAAGCCGGGGACGAAGACGATCGGCGCGGTGGCGGCGAGGAGGCCGCCGTAGACGGCCGCGCTGAGCGCCGCGAGCGCCACGTCGATGACGCTCCACTCGGCAACCCCCATGCGGTTCCTCTCCAACCCCCTCCTGGTGACAGTCCTACCGGCGAGCTCGAGCACGAAGATCGCGGTGCCGAGCACCCACACGACGGCGCCGACCGCGAACATGAGGTTGCGGTACCCGAAGAAGATCTTGGAGAGCGTGAACTCCGCCCAAGGGTTCTCGGGGTTTACCGTCAGCGCCCGCCAGAAGTCGTAGACGACCGCAGCGGCTACCGCTAAACCCGCGACAACCGCGAGCACCATCAGAGCCTTCGAGCTTCGAGCTTTCTCCGCCACGTTGAGGAGGGGCTCCGCACAGCCTTATATGCTTTACCATGAGTGTTGCATATTTACGGGGAAAGGTCGGCGACTCCACCCCTTGATGTTAACATACTTGTGATACATCGACGCACTGGTCGACGCTTCTAGAGTTCTTGGAAAGCGTGCGCACCCGGCAAAGCGGCGCTTGGCTTTTGCTCGAGCAAACAGAAATGTTTATGTGTAAAAAGTAGCGGATGTTCGCTGCTGTGAACAAGGTGAAAGTGACTAGGAGCTTTCGGGTGACGATACCCAGGGAGGTCCGCGAAGCGCTGGGGATACGCGTAGGCGACTACCTGAGCGTGTACGTCGACGAAAAGGGCAGGATAATCATGGAAAAAGTTAGAACCGTTAGGAAAACCCTCAGATCGGGCAGACCGCTAACGCCGGAGGAGATCGACGAGCTGATAGCGAAGGGGCTGGGTGAGAGCGTTGCGGGAGGCGGTGGTTGACACCAACGTGCTCGTCTACGATACGTTCGAGGACTCCCTCTACCACGAAGCCGCGGCGCGGCTGCTCGACAGCCTCGACCGCTGGCTCGTACCGCTCATCGTAATTTATGAGTACGTGTGGGTCCTCAAAGGACTAAACGTGGAGTCTGTCCACGTAAAGGAGAAACTGCTCGAGTATCTAACAGAGGGAAAGTGCTCGCTTGTGAGGGAGGGCGCCGACGAGATCCGCTGGGCTATCTCCACAGTGGTCGAAGAAGGGCTATCCGTCGCCCGCTTTAACGATAAAGTGGTGCTATCGATAGCGCTTCGCAGAAGAGTCCCTTTAGCTACCTTCGACTCAAAGCTCAGAAATCAAGCCAAAAAGGTTGGGAATTCAAGCAATACCTGCAACGATATAGAGCACGGAGCCGATCGTAGAGTGTGTGCGCTTAAGCTTCTTCCTTAGACATAGCGCCCGCGTGCCGGCCAGGCTCTCGGGCTCTTGTGAGCGACACCGGGCGCGAGGGCCTTTCCCTTTTATAATGATGCGTGCTGACGATAAGGTAAAAAGCTTTAACATTTAAAGACAAAAATAAAAAAGATTTATTTTAAGGTTTCAACCACATCATTCCGACTACCCTACCATCCTTAACGAGCTCCGCTTTAATCCCCCAAGGCCCTACCCAGTACGCTCCCAAGCTTAGACTGCTGAGGTCAACATCCTCCCAGATCGTCCCCACAACCTCGTTCTCGACAACTATCTCGGTGTGCTTAACTCCCCACGGGTTCGTCCAGCTATGCCCTTTCGAGGCTTTGGATAGGGTTTCCTTCAGCTTCGCCTCTACCTGTTCCCTTGGCACGCTCTCTGCAATGTAGTAGCAGCAATGCTTAGGCCCGAACTTCCAACCCCACCTCGGCATCAGCTGGGTTTGACTGACCGGTTAATAAGCTTTGCGACCGACCGGTCAGTTAAGAATTTAAGGTTGAACTGCAGGAGAGCTCGGGTGCGGTTGATGGTGGAGGAAACTAGGAGGAAGATCCTCGACGCGGCAACCGAGGTTTTCGCCGAGTACGGCTTCTTCAAAGCCCCGGTGGACTTGGTAGCCGAGCGGGCTGGCGTCTCGAAAGGCTTGATCTTCTGGTACTTCAAGCGCAAGGACGACCTGGTTATCGAGGTCGCTTCGAAAGCCCTCCCGCGCGATGTGATGGAAGCGTGCCTAAACTCGAACTTTACCGGGAGCGAGCTCCTGAAGTGCATAGGGGAAAGGTACCTCGAGAAGTACTCCGACCCGAAGATGAGGAACCTCATGCTCCACGCGATGTCCGCCACCAGCTCGTACAAGCAGCTGGCGGAGCTCCTCGAGCACACGTGCGGCAAGCTGCTGAGGGAGGTAGCTCTCAGGGCTTTCGGAGACGCGGGTACTAGAGAGCTCGCGAAGGTTAGAGCGTTCTTCGGAGCTTTGCTCTGCTACTCGCTCCACAGGCCAGCCGATCTCGACCCGAGAGAGTACGTGAAGACGCTCGTAACCATCCTCGGCCCCGAGGAAGCTTAATAACCGGTCAGTCAAAGGGGTTTGCGATGGCGAAGTCGGCTAGGAGCTACCAGCTGCTGCCGCACTGCGGCACGCACGCCGAGAACCTCATAATCGTAGCCGCTTGCGACGGTGCCTCCTCTGTGGGTCAGATAGGCAACGAGGTCGCTAGGATCCTCACGAAGAGCTTCCCTGATAAAGTCAGGATGTGCTGCTTATCGGCTGTGGCTGCCGGCTCCAAGGCGCACATCGAGATATTCAGAAAGGCTAAAGCGGTCATCGCGATCAACGGGTGCCAGCTGATGTGCGCTTCCAACGCGCTGAGGCAGAAAGGCATCACACCTACCTACGAGATCGTTGTAGCTAAAGAGGGGGTCGATAAGCTCCCCACGCTCGACTTCTCGGACGAGGACGTTGAGCGCATTGCGGAGAAGATCGTGAACGAGTTCCTAAGCAGGTTCAAAGAGTGAAACGCTAGGTTCCCGCGAAGCATTTATTAACCGGTCAGTCAAGGGGGGACGTGGCTCGAAACGAACCCATGAAGAAAAGTGTTGTAGTTGCACTGGCTCAAGTAGTCAGGAAGTACCTCATACTGTTAACTTTAGCCTCTACTCTGCTCGCAATACCGCTTGGATACTGCTTCAGCGGAATCGTAGCAGCGAGTAAGCCTCTCATCTCAAACCTCGTAGTGGTTCTAGCTGTGTTGACGATATACCCGTCGATGATCCAGCTTAAGACGGAGGGGCTCCTGAAGAGCATGAGGAAGGTTAAGGAAATCCTGCTCTCGCTCATCTACGTCTTCCTAGCTTCCCCGCTGCTGGCGGTCCTTGTCGCGCCGACTCTCGGCGACCCGTACGTGGGGATTGGCTACGTTGCCGCTAATGTTGTCCCAGCATCAAGCGCCTCCCTAGGGTACGTTCTCATAGCCGAGGGTAGCATCGAGCTTGCAAC
>JAPWTS010000071.1 GCA_028275925.1 Thermofilales archaeon | reverse complement strand
GTCATCGAACATAGATATAATTGTATGCACTACAATGATTTCAGAGTTTGTATCATTGGATGGTTTTTCAAAGAAAAAATGATTATTAAAGATAAATGGCGAGCTCCTAGAAGGGCAGGATCCAGACTGATTTTGAGATCATTACCAGCATTACCGTCAGCGCTAAGGCGAGCCCGATGCCGCAGAAGAGGCCCGCGATGAGCGTAGATCTAATGTTCTCCCAGTACTCCCTCCCGTACCTTCTCTCTATGATCTTACCCACAACAGCGCCGAGGAAGTAGTTGATGGCGAAAGGCGGCGTCAGAGCGGCGCCGGCCGCGAAGCCTATTGGCGAGAAGGGCAGGTTGAAGCGCCTAGCGATCAGCGATGCGACGAAGATGAGGAGTGCCGAAACCACGATGAGGTCGGGCTTGAACACCTCGATCGAGCGTGAAACCCACATTGAAAAGCTCAGCGAGCCTATAGGCCACGTTATCACCGTCCACGGGTAGGCCGCCGAGGGGATGGGGGCCATCGACCAGAAGAACTGGAGGTAGATGAAGCTGAAGAGCAGCACTAGGGGGAGCGTGATCGCGTACGCCTTGAAGTAGTCCATCGGCCTGACCTTCAAGAGCATCGCCACTTTGATCCTGTGAGTTATTATCCCAGCACCGGTCGACACCTTCGCCGGCACAAGCCAGGGCTCCACCTCGCCCGGCTTCGTGAAGGCTATGAGGAAAGCCTCTCTCACGTAGGGGATCTGGACCCCCAAGCCCACTTCCCCGTAGCTCCGGGCTAAGAGGACCCCTTGGATAAACGGCAGGACGAGCCAGGAGAGCAGCCAGAACCACCAGAGGCTGGGGTACAGCGCGGTCGCTACAGCCGCTCCCGCGAGCGCGCCTCCCACGATCATCGCTACAACGAAGCCTAGCGGTAGGTAACCCTTCTTCTTCGAAGCTTCGCTGAGGTGCGCGAGGCTCGCTATCGCCGGCTTGATGTACTTCGCTGATATTGCGAGCGAGAAGAGGCCGACGCCCAGCGTCAAGCCGATGAAGGGGCTGGCCCACAGGTCGTAGACGGACCGCTGCCACAGCCAATCGATCGTCGCGGTGGGGGACCAGTCGGCCTTCCACCTCAGGAGCATCGGGTGCTTAACCACGTCGGCCAAAGCGATGCCCAACACGTTCCCGACGACGAAGAAGGAGAGGGAGCCGACCAGCAGCCAGACCATACTTTCCCACGGTATCAGCCAACCAACCGCAAACGTTGAGATGTCCGTCGCTACCCCCATGAGGGCGCCCGGCAATACTGTGGAGAAGAAGCTGGTCATATCGATCCACGGGTAGGGTATCAGCTGGATGCGCGTCCCTACCATGGCCTCTGTCAGCTGGGGGAAGCCGTAGACGAGAAACTCGTAGAGGAAACCCGCTACGGCGGCGAAGGCGAAGGGCACCATCCTATCCGGTGTCCTCTCCGTGAGAACTTGGATCGCTTGGGCATCCACGGGAGCTATGGGAAACGGCAAGTTTTCCGTTTCGATGTAAAGCTGGCTGAAGATGAAGGAGAGGCCGATGTCGACGAGGATGCTGGCCGTCGTGCCGATGAGCGAGACGAGGATCGGCGTGAGCCATTCTTTCGCGAAGAACGTCCTCGCCTGCACAGCCCAGCTGTCGAGCGGGGGAGCGGCCCACGTCGGTATCTTGTCGGCGATCCCGAACAGCCTCGTGTACGGCGCATCGCGGTAGTAGAGGTTCACGAGGAGGCCGACCCAGTAGAGCGCGTCGAAAGCCACTATCTGCGTCATGAAGTATATTATGTAGGCCTCCTGAGATGTCACGTACCTGCCAACGAAGCGCCCAACTTCGGTGAAGAGGAGGAGCGAGATGAAAACGGGGATGAAGCGCGCGGGGTCTGGCAACCCCGTTAGGAAGTTCATGTATATGATGACGGGTGTCACCACGACGGCCGCGTAGATTACGGCGAGGAGCGATACCGGCGTTAACCCTCGCTTGTACTCCTCGCTCATGGCGCCCTCACCATCTCGAGACCCCTCTTAATGTACGCCGCCCTCTCCTCAGGCTTCAGGAGCCTCCACGTGAGCAGCTGCTCCCGCACCTCCCTCGCGAACGTCTCGCACGACTTGACCCAGAGGTCGTAGGGGCCGGATTCGCGAACAGCTCTCATTATCGCGATGTACCTGGCTTCGGTCGCGCTCTTCGCCAAAACTATCTCCGTGCTTTGCACGATGTTCTGCTCGTAGGGCGCGAGCCAAACCCTCGCTCTCACAACGGCTTTACCCGCCTCCACGCTAGCGCTGTGCTCCATCACAGCGAACGTGCCCACCCTCTCCCTCCTGTTCTCCAGGTACTCGCTCAGGTAGGCGACGAGGCCGGCGGCCATCTCCTCCTCCCTGAACGTGAAGGGTAGGGGGATCTCCCAGACGTCGCCCCTCGGCTTCGTCGGTACCCTCCACCTCCTCTCCAGCGAGGGGGTGACGAGCCTCGAAACCCTCGCGAACGGGTAGAGCGAGGCGGCGAGGACCATCGCCGCGACAACGGCGAGCGAGGTGAGGACGGAGGAGCTGGAGTAGTTCATGCCGATGTAGCCGCCCGTCGCGGCGGCGAAGTTGAAGAGCCTCGCCGCGACGATGCCGGCCGCGTACCCCGCTACGACGCCGACGATCGCGTACACGACTACCTCAGCTAAGAACATGCCCCCCACGTGCGCGGGCGCCAAGCCCAAAGCGCTGTACACTGAAGCCTCCCTCATCCTCTCGTGCACGCTGCCCAAGATCGCGAGGACGAGCGAGAGGCCACCGATCACCACGGGGACCGCGACGAAGCTGAAGCCGAAGAACTCTTGTACGAACCTGCTGCTGATCAGACAGGCTTGGCCGTTCATTGAAAAGTACACGTCCAGCCCGCTGAAAACGCTGTAGATCTTGTAAGAGGCGTTCGCTAGCTCGTCCCAGCCGGCCCCCTCTCGAGGCAGAACGAGCACGGACGCGAGGAACGCTCCCGGCACGCTCTTCAGCAGCTCGCTGTTCACGACCACGATCTCGCTCCACGGGATCCTAACGCTCGGGTCGAACCTCTGTAAGTCCACTAGCCTGTCTACATCGTACGGTCTGCCGCCGTACGGCGTTTCCCCAACCCTGTCGTCGATGTCTCTCACGAGCTTCTCGGCTAGCGAATCGTCGAAAACCCCGGCAACCACCATCCTTAATCCGGAGAACTCGACAATGTCTCCTACATCCACTCCCAGCGCGGAGGCGATAGTTTTCGGTAGTAGGCAGCTGGACGGAACTTTTGCGAAGACCGAAGGATCTATGTTTAAATCTTTGAAGCTAGCATTCAGCTCCTCAGCCGACACGCCGATCGCAGCTCTAAACGTCGCTACCCCCCCTTTCTCGCTAGTTAGCGTAAAGAGTTCTCCTCTCAAGGGTGGATACAGCCAGTAGCGAGGCGCTACGGCGTAATTCTTACCTAGCAGGCTTTTCAGCACTTCGATGACCACGGGGTCGAGTGGCTCGTTCGAAGGCGACTTCACGAGTATCCCGCTGAAGGGGGCTATGCTCTCGAAGCTCGATGCACCCACCTTAAGCACGGGAACCACGGAAGTGAGCGAAACCAGCGACACGACGACGAGGATGACTGTTGCGAGAGTGAGCGCGCTGCGCAGGCGCCTCCTCTTCATGTTCTCCACGCCCGTCGCGAGCGCTGTAACAAAGAGGTCGAATGTCTCCCTCTCGAGAGCGTGAGCTCCAAGCTTAATCCTCCTCGTGTAGCTTAGCGCCCTGTTGAATATCACCAGGAGGAAGAATAGCGTGGGTATCGTCAATGCGGCCATAACCGTGCCTAAACTCAGTGCGTAAACGCTGTAAACCACCGAGAAGCCAGGGTGCAGCACCGCGAAAAGCGCGAACGCGGCGGCAGCGACACCGACTATGTAGGCGATCCTCATTAAACCTCCGCGCCCGAAGAGCAGCTTTTCTGCTATAATAGTAAACGGCACGATCATAAGCATCACCACGAGGGTTGCTGATGCGAAGTCCAAGCTCATCCCCCTTGTGCGCTCGTAGAGCTTTAACGCAGAAGTCCAAGCCGCCCACAGCTCGCCAAAGCTTGCGTTGGCTCTAAAGAGCTTCAATACAGCGTTGAGAAGCGTTTCGCTAGTAGGATCCACAACTCCGCTGCTCCTAGCCTTCTCGTACCGCTCTAAAGAGAGGGAGAGGAGCTCGCCGGTATACACTTTAATTGCGTCAGGGAGGAGCGTTACGCTACCGGAAGCTCCCAATTTTATGCCGTTGATCCGGCTATCGCTGAAGTTTATCGCGACAACCGCGCGGCGCTGCTCGCCGCCGAAACTGGCGATTACGCAGACTCTGCTCTCGGGTGGTGCGAAGACCAGTAGTAGATTGTTTTGGTAATCCACGGCGTAAAAGTAGGACTCCGGCGTAGCCAAATTCGGGTAAAAGATTGAGACCGCAAGCGGATAGGGTGAAGAGTACCTCGTGTACGGTACAGGGTAGGAGGGCTTCCCGTACCTGTTAAATGTGGCGAGCGGCCACGGCTGATCCGGCACCGCGATCGACGGCAGCAAAAGCGCTGAAGCCCTAAACACCACGGCCTTTAGTACCGTCCCCATGAACAGTTTGGGTGGGTACGGTAAGAACTTGCCCAAGCCGTTGGGCCCCATATCTGGCACGTGCGTCAAACGCCCGTTCTCCACCTTGTACGCGTAGACTTCGATGTTCCCCGTGAACGTCTCAGGCGGCGCTAAGCCGACGACCGAAACCCTCCCCTGATCGTCGGTCAGCTCGATTATCTTTGCGTATGGGGGATCGAAGACCGTTATCCCCAGCGAGCCCATAACGTTGTAGTACCAATCCCTCTTCTGCACGATAACCAGAGACCTCGGGACGGCTTTATACAGCGTGGAAACAGTCGGATCGTACTCGATCACCTCGACTACAGCCGTCATGTAGCCGAAACCTCCGTTTGCCGGGTCCACTTCTATCCTTACCGGTTGGGGAGAGCTTTTTTCGAATATCGTGGTAGACCCGCTCAGAATTTTCTCGAGGACGAAAACCGAAAAGCGAGCTTGGGGCTCAACGTTGCCCCAGTTAACGTTCGAGACGTCATCGTGGGGCGTGAAAACCTTCAAGCGTAGATCCTTGAAGGAGAGGAAGGTGATAGCGGGGATCTTTGCCAGCTGGAACGGCTCAGAATCTAAGTAGAACGGTTGAGCGCAACCTATGGCGTAGCCCGTCGAAAAGCTCTGCAGTATAGCGATGCCCGTTGTAGCGTTAAAGAGCATTGCTTCGCTGAAGATACGCTCGCAATCGTGCGGGTAGCGGCTGTAGAATTCTTTCAGCCAACCACCGAGGTCGGACCTCAAATCGCTGTAGAGGTTTATCGCACCCTGAGTCCTCTGCCCGTAGAAGAAGCCTCCCGGGTACACGGCGAGCTTCGGGTTCCCCGACGATAGGTCGAAGTTGAGGACGATGTAGGGGAAAGCGCTCTCGCCGACGCGGGTCCCGAACAGCTGCTTCCCGCCGAAGAAGTAGTCTTCGACGAACCACCTCGCACCCGCCAAACCCTGCCAGTGGCCCGAGAGGAAGAGGAGCCAGACCGTGTACCTCGGCCTCCACTCCTTCAGCAGCTTCGCGAGGTGGAGGAGCAAGCCCACGTTCACAGCCTCCTCCGCACCCGGCGAGAGAGCAGGGACGATCGAGCCCGAATCCAAGTGCGCAGCCAGAACAACAACCTTCTCGGGCTCGGAGGAGCCTGGAATTCCCGCGACGACGTTGTAAGCCGGCACCTTAACCCACTCGTACCTGCCGGTGATCGTAGCGTAAGCGCCCTTCCTCGCAGCCTCCCTCACGAGGTCGGCCCCCTCCTCCACGTAAACGCGCGGTATGTCGAGCGGGATCTGGAGGATCTTCCTTAGGGCTGAGAGCCTGTCGGTTGCGGGGCCGAGGAAGACGATGGCTTTCGCCCCCTTCGCCACCGCCTCCACCCACTCGGAATCGAACTCTACCACGGCGACCTTACCCGCCACGTCGATCCCGGCCAGCTCCCTGGGCGTGCAGCGGCCCGCGTAAACCAGCTGGCCCGAGACGTTGGCTGCGCCGAGCGCAACGAGGTTGGGGTAGAGGTGATAGGCCTTGATCCTACTCCCGTTTACCTCGATCTCGGCCCCGTAGTCGAGGGGGACGGTGGCGTTGAACTCGTGCAGCTCCACTTCGAGCCCCAGGCCCTTCAGCGCCGCTACCACGTACTCCACAGCCCTGTAGTAGCCGGGGTAGCCGGTGAAGCGGCTCCCGAAGGAGGAGAGGGCCTCAACGTGGGCTTTCACCTCCTCGAGGTTTAAGCCTTCGAGCAAGGACTTCGCGGCAGGCTGAGCGTGAACCCCGCTGGCGAACACTTCTACCAACAGCATCACTGCCGTCACAATAGCGACTAAACCAGCATCCCTCATCGAATGATCAACTAAATATGTCTCTTAAATACTTTAGCGCGTATGCCAGCGCGCGTGTACAGTAAAATTTATATTTACCCTCTTCTAGACAAAGAAATGTGGGAACGGTCGAAGCTAAAGAGGTAAAAGTAGTTAGAGGCTTGACTCCGAAGACCCTCGCCCTGATAGTCGTCCTCGGTGTTGCGATGTTTTACGTCAACTACATGATGTGGTGGCGCAGAGGCATCACGCTCGAGCCCTTCTTCGGCGGGAGGATCGGAGCACCGATCTACCTGCCGTGGGGCTTCATCTGGCTCCTCGCGCTCGCTGGCGCGCTTTCGAAGTGGAAGCTGCTGAGCGTCCCAGAGATAGTCGTGCTTGTAGGCTCCCTCTACATCGTGATGGACTGCGGCTTCTTCTCCTTCTGGCTGGAGCCGATAGCCTTAGCGTACAACGCCCAAGGCAACCCGCAGCTGACCGAGCTCCTCAAGTACATCCCTGACATATGGGCTCCGAAGAACCCGGCGCTGGCGGCCGGGATGTTTAAGGGCGGTTCATCTGTACCCGGCGAGGTTATCGGCCCGCTGCTCTTGCAGAGCATCATCATGTTCGTCTTCCTACTGATGTGCATTTTCACGGCTCTCACGATGATTAGACCTTACATCGAAGTGGAGAGGTTGACGTTCCCGGCGGTTATGCCAGCAGTCCATACTTTAAGGATCGCGCAAGAGAGCTCGCTGACGAGCTTCCGCAGGAGCGTGCTCTTCTACATTTCCTTCATCGTCGGCTTGATAATAGCTTTCATCTCGACGATCAACTACATCTACCCGCTGTTCCCCGTGTTCTTCGCTTGGGGCCAAATATATCTGACAGGTTGGGACGCGTTCCTGAAGAGCATAAACCCGAGCATCCAGGAGTGGTGGATGTTCATCCCAGCTGACACGATAATGTTCTTCCTAGCGCCCATCGACGTCACAGCGAGCGTGGCTATATGGACTGGCTTCAAGTCCCTCGTGTGGCCGTTCATAGCGGTTGGAGCTGGGCTCATCTCGCCCGGCGCCGGGCCCGACTCAGGCCCGATTAAGCCGGGCTGGTTCTCCTCCACACACGTAACCCTTGCGCTGGGGCTGTGGGCCATAATCTTCAAGTGGGACGTGTGGAGCAGCTCCTTCAAGAGCCTCTTCAAAGGTTTGAAGGGGTCTGCCGGCGAAGGGAGGCTAAGCGAGCAGATGATATGGGCGGGGCTTATCGGCAGCTGGCTCATCTACCTCTTAATCTTCGTTGCCCTCGGCGCGCACGCCGGCTTCCTCCTACTGTTCCTCCTGCTGTTCTTCTTCGCGCTGGTGGGTCACGCTAGGATATGGGCCGAAACAGGCCAGTGGCCAGCGACGGGCGGGCCGGACCTGCCCCGCCAGTTAATGCTGACGGCGGCATACGCTTCAGGGGTTCCGAACCCCTGGCCCAGCACCACCTGGTGGGCCACGAAAGCCGCTACCCGAGTCACGCACCACATTCCTCAGGCTACGTGGTACCCGTGGGCCGTCCTCTCCACCTACAAGATGGCTAGGGACACTGGAACCAGCGAGAGGGACCTCCTGCTCGGGCAGCTAGTAGCCGCTTTCCTAGCCAGCTTCGTCGGCTTAGCTATGGGCTTATCCCTGCTCTACGCTTACGGCGCCGATACCGTCTTCACTAGAACCTGGTACATCAAGACGATGCCCGCGGGCGTAACCGGCGCCAGAGAGGTCGGCGGCGTCGTTACAGCGGAGGGCGTGCTCGATGCTACCGGCTTAGGGCACTTTGCTGCAGCCCTCGTAGTAGTTGGAGGGTTGTGGTTCCTCAGGATGAAATTCCCGTGGTTCTTCTTCAGCCCCGTGGCCCTCTTCTTCTACAGCGGAATGTGGTTCCTCAGCAGCTTCCCAGCCCTGATCCTCAAGCTGCTGATACTGAAGACGCTCGGCATCACGTGGTACGAGAAGTACGCTGTTCCAGTCGCCCTAGGGTTGCTGATCGGGATAAGCTTCGGCGCCTTCGTACTCGGCTCGATTGCAGCTTTCAGGTAAAACTCCATTACTTTCTTTTCTTTCCGTGCTTTTTCGTTAATAACAAAAGAATGCCATTATTATTTACCGCAGGTATCAGAGATTTGGGGATCACGTAACTGTACGGCATCCTTCAGCTCGGCTCCGCTAGGGACGCCATTACGGCGTTGTGGATCAGGCGCCTGGCCCTCAGCAGGCACTGGTTCTCCCTCGTCGGGTGGACCCTGTTGGTGAGCAGGATGACAGTGAGGTCGTACGCGGGGTCGATCCAGAGCGAGGTCCCCGTGAAGCCCGTGTGCCCGTAGGCTTTCGGGGACATGAGGTCGCCGCAACTGCAGGGTCTACAGTTCAGTGCCCATCCTAAGCCCCTGCACTCGTTAAGTCCCTGGGTGTGGTTCCGCGTCGCGAGATCCACCGTAGCGGGGCTCAGCACCCTCGCGCCGAATGTACCCTTGTTCAGCCACATTTGGGCGTAGAGGGCGAGGTCGCG
>JAPWTS010000119.1 GCA_028275925.1 Thermofilales archaeon | reverse complement strand
TTTTTAACCTCGTGCAAGCATCGCGCGCGATGTCGTGGAGGGACGCGGCGAGGAAGGCGCTCGAGAAGGCTGGCGCGGTCGTGGAGGAGGATCAGAGGGGGTTGCGCGTCTCGCCGCGAGAGGGGGGCGGGTTTAGCGCGCTCGTCCTCTTGCGGAGGCTCCACATGAGCTTGGACAGGAAGGTCGAGGTGCTGGGGGTTGTCGAGCTGCCGGCCGAGCCCTCCCCCGATGCTTTGAGGAGGATGCTGGCCTCCTCCTTCGAGGTCGAAGCGAGGGGGCTGCTGAGGAGGAGGCCGGTGTGGAGGAGCTGGAGGGAGCTGAAACGGCTCGAAGCGCTCGTGGGGCCGGTGAGCCCCGAAGAGGGGCTCATGCGCTCCCTGATGGGCGACGCGGAGCTGGCGAGGAGCTTGAGCGACGCCTCGCCGGAGCTCCTCGAGGTATTCCCCGAGATCATGCCGCCGAGCTACATGGAGGCGTTCCTGCTGGCGCCGGGAGCCCCCCTCACCCCCTTAGTGAGGGAGCTCGTGAGGGGCTACGTAGAGAAGCCGGAGCGGCTGGCGTGGTGGTTCAGGATCCAGCTCCTCTACGGCTACCCGAGGATGCCGCAGAAAGTGGCGAAAAGCTACCTGCTAGCCCTCCAGCTCGAGCGCGCGCTCAGGAGGCGCTGGCCGCTCTGATGTACCTCCTCCTATCCTCGGGCGGCAGCGAGGTCCACATCAGCATCTGCTTCCTGAGGTCGTCGACGAACTTGTAGTTGCCGTCGACCCACGGCCTATCGGGGCCCGACAGCCTCCTGATGCGCGCGAGGAACACGTAGCGGTTCGCCCCCCTGTCGTAGACCGCCTCGATCTCCACCTTCTGCTGGACCCCCGCCTCCAGGGGGGCGAGGGCGACCGTCATCGACAGGGTTTTCGCCTGGTAGTCCGGCGGCGCCACCTCCCTGACCACGTGGACGCCCTCCTTGACGGCTCCCGCGCCGCTGTAGTACTCGTGCAGGTAGGCCAGCACGCCCCTCGCCTCAGCCTCGCTCGGGACGCTCATCGGCAGCGGGATCTCCCAGAGGTCTCCGCGCGGCTTGGTGGGCGGCCTCCACTTGCGCTCCAGCGAGGGTGTGATGAGGCGGGACGCGAGGTACGAGGGGTAGGCGACCGCCGCTAAGGACGCCCCGATGATCGCGAGCGTGCCCACGATGGTGAAGGCGGAGGCGAAGTTGAACACGTGCTCGGCCGGCAGCGCTCCCGCCGCTATCATCAGCATCGTCACCCCGTAGCCGAGGAGGTACCCGAGCACGGTTCCGACCACGACGTACACTAGGACCTCGGCCACGAAGAACACCGTCACGCCCATGGGGGAGAGCCCGACGGCGCTGAGCACGTAGATCTCCCGCGTCCTCTCCTTCAAGTTCCCGAGGACCATTATGGCGACGTTGAGCGCGCCGATCACGAGCAGTGTCGCGACCATCTCCCAGCCTCCCACCGCCAAGCTCGTGAAGGTCGAGGACGTGTAGGGCGAGCCGCCGCTGGCGAACCACATGGGCACGTCCAGCGCGTAGGCCAGCTCCCTCACCGTGGCGAAGAGGTCGCTGAGGGAGGCGTTGAGCTTGGGCAGGAGCGCCACGCTGGCCACGTAGCCGTTGAGCTCCAGAGCCTTCCTGTAGGGGATGAGGACGACCCTGGACACGCCCAGGTTCGGCGGGGTCGCGCCGGCCTGCAGGGAGACCGCGATGTCCTTAGCGAGCGCCTGGAAGAACATCGGGTCGGCCGGCATCGGGCTGTAGCCGTCGGCCTCGACGAGCTTATCGAACGCTTCGGGGGACTCGACGATGCCGGTCACCACGAACTCCTGCCCCATCACGTAAATCTTGTCGCCGAGCGTCACGCTCAGGTTCTGCGCGAGGACTTTCGAGATCACCGCGTAGTTCCCGTCGTCCTGGACGATCCCGGGGCCCGCCACGAACTGCGAGTAGAGCAGCTTGAACTCCCTCGCCGTGATCCCGACGAGGGCGGCCACCGTGCCGTTCCTGCCGCTCTCCCCGGTCACCCTGAACGCCACCTGCATGAGGCCCCTGTCGACGGGCGGGTAGACCCACGCCCTCGGGAGCGCCTCGTACCGCGGCCCGGCTATCACCGCCGCCACGTTGGCGAGATCCGCGGTCAGCGTCGCCGGCGGGACCCCGCGACCGCTCTTGATCAGGATCTCGTCCAAGGAGGACCGGTAGCCGTAGCGCGCGACGGGGAGCGTCACTCGCGTGGGCATGAGCGACGTGAACGAGGTGAGGGCGACGGTCATCGCGATCAGCGTCGCGAGCATGAGCGCGGTGCGGAGCGGCCTCCTCCTGATGTACTCGCTCCCCATCGAGAACGCGGTCATCGCGGTGTCCATCCTGCTGACCTCGGACCTGTGGACGCCGAGGACCCTGCGCTCGATCGCGCTCCTGAGGGCCTCGCCCTCGGCTCCCAGCATGAGCAGCGTGACGATGAGGATTATCGTGATGAGGGAGCCTATCATCCCGAGCGAGATGTTGCTCACCACCACGAAAGCCGGGTGGATCAGCGAGAAGAGCCAGAGGAGCACCGCCGCCACAGCGGCCATGTAGGCGATCCTCCGGACGCCCTCGCTGTGGAAGAACACCTTCTCGATGAAGAAGGCGGCGAAGGCGACGAGCGGGAACATGTAGAGCATCGAGCGCGCCGCGTCGTTGACGAGCGGCATGACGTCGCTGACGTACGCCTTGTACGCGTAAGCCCTCGCCACGAGCGCGTACGCGTAAGCTTCGCTGTAGCGCTTCGCCTTAAAGGCCTCCTCGGCCCTCCGCAGGTACTCCTCAGCCTTCGAGAGCGATGCGTCAGCGCTCGGGCTGCCCACGTGCCTCTCCGTGAAAGCCCTGTACCTCCCAAGGGAGACGTAGTAGAGGTCCCTCGCGACCGCGTAAGCAGTCGCCGCCACCCTGAGCTTGCCGCCGGCCGGGCCTGCGAAGCCGAAGCCCTCCGTGTTCTCCGCCGTCGAGTTAGTCAGGAGGAGGATGGGGGTCATCGCCGCCCTCTCGCCCATGCCCACGTAGCCGACCACCGCGAACCGGACGCCGGGCTGCACCCACACGAGGGCGACCGGCTCCCAGCCGTTGTAGTAGAAGCCGTAGCTGAGCGGGAAGCTCTTGCTGAGCAGCTCGTACGGCTGCAGCACGGCCGGCGCCTGCCTCCACCAGTCGAGGTAGCCGGTCCTCGGGTCCGGCATGCTCGGCGTGCTCAAGGTGGTGGGGAGGTTCACGTCGAACAGCTCGACGACGAACGATTTCGCCACAACCACCGTGACGTTCTCGTAGGGGTGGAGCACGCTGATTACCAGCGGGAAGTTCTGCATCCCGAACTGCCCCAGATCCGTCGCCATGACGATGTTGCCGCTCCCGTCGAGGACCCAGCCCCTGAGGATCCACCTGGAGAACGGGATCACCGTGCCGCCGTACGCCCCCCTCCCGGCGTGCGGTATGCCGTAGATCGTGAACGTCCCGTTCTCGTCGGCTTTAACGAAGATCTTGTTGAGCTTGTAGCCGCTGGTTATGAGCTGCGCCTCCACGATCGCGTGGGGCACCGGGTCGTACCAGCCTTTGGTGAAGTTGTAGGCGACGACCCGGCCGTGGAAGACGGTGAAGCCGGGGTAGCCCCTCTCCGCCGAAAGGTCGTAGCGGGTCGGCGT
>JAPWTS010000069.1 GCA_028275925.1 Thermofilales archaeon | reverse complement strand
GATGCCGGTGAAAAGGCTGGTGACGTATTTCGAGGAGCCGGGCCCGCAGAACACCGAGGGCGTCATCGAAGCTGTTGCGAGGAGGATCGAGGAAGGGGGCGTCGACACGGTCGTCGTCGCGAGCACCTCGGGGCGGACAGGCGTGAAGTTCGCTGAAGCGCTGAAGGGTAAGGTGAAGGTGGTGGCGGTCTCGCACGAGAGGATGGACCCGCAGCTCAAGAGGAAGATAACCGAGCTCGGGGGAGTCGCGATCGATGGGACGCACCTACCCCTCCACGAAAGGGGTATGGACGACGTGCGGAACGCTTTCTACGCGTTGGGTCAGGGGTTCAAGGTGGCGGTCGAGGTCATCCTCATCGCGGCGGACAAGGGCGTGATCGAGCTCTACAAGGACGTGATCGGGGTGGGCGGCACGGGGGAGGGGAGCGACACGGCGATCGTCGCGAGGGCCACGAGGACTAAAGAGATGTTCAGCGCCGACAAGTCGAAGAAGCTCGAAATCCGAGAGGTACTCGCGATGCCCCTCAAGAAGATGTGGTGGGACTAGCCGGCTCCCCGCTGAAGCGTTTTTCCTGGAAGGTTTTCTCGAACCTGCTTCAGCCAGCGGGCGACGCTCAGCTCTTTCCGAGCCTGCCGGAGCTGAAAGCTGTAGAGCGAGCTCAGCCTTTCCAGGCTGGCGCCCTTCACGTACTTGCCGCAGGACCTCCTGAACTTCCAAGCTTGGATCCGCTCCCACAGCGCCAAGCGCGCGTAGAAGAGCAGCAACTGCAGGGACAGCTGGAGCAGCACGGCGAGCAAGTAGAGGAAAACCAGGAGAATAGAGAAAAAGGCTATTATTTTTCCGGCTTTCACGCTGGATCAGCCGCTTTTCTCCTCGCCAGCTTTCTCCTCGGCGGTCTTCTTTTCTACAACTTCTTCCTGCTTTCTCGGTGCCAGCTGGCTTAACGTGGGTAGGATCTTGGCCACGTCGACTGTTACTATTTCCATCTTGCGCCGGAGGAACTCTTCAGCCATCTTCGTCGCGGTCTCTTCCTTTATCCCGGCTTCGATTAAGCTCTTGTAGAACATCCCCACCTCCTTGCCTAAAGCGTCTCCGCGCAGGCTGCCGAGCACGGTGTCGATCAGCTCTTTTATAGTGGGGGAGAGTTCCTTCAGAAAATCGCTGACCGCTCTCAAAACCTCTCTCAGCTCCTCTACTTCCCTCTCCTCCTCGGTTTTAACGGTTACCGCGGGAGCTTTGCTCCCTTCCTTGGTTTCTTCTGGTTTGCTCATCGAGTTTAACGTTGGGATGCTCACGCTGATAAGTTTATGGTGGAGGAAGTGGTCAAAAGCGGGGCTGGCTAAGCCGGTAGATCGACCACCTTCTCCCTGCCTTTCGCGGTGACTGACAGCATCCCCTCTCTCGCCATTTTACTCACTCTCTCGGCGACGATCCTCCTGGAGGCTCTACCCCTGTACTTCCTGAGCTCCCGGGTGAGCTCGGAGATGTTGAGCGGGCCCTTGAGAGCGACCACCTCGAGGATCGACCTCGACAGCTCGTCGCGCGCGGCGGCGAGCAGCGGCTGGACCTTGACCAGCCTCGTCGCGAGCCAGGCTAGGTCCACCGCCGCGCTCCCGCCCTTCAGGAGCTTGAGGGCTAGGGCCAGTGCGCGAGCCGCCTCGTCCCCGCCGCCCGCTGGGTGCTGGGTCAGGTACGACTCGAGCTTCTCCAGCCTCCTCTCGATGTTCTCGAGCCTGCTGACGACTTCCTTCAGCAGCTCCTCCGCGCTTCTGCCCCGCCGGGATCCGCCGGAGGGCATTCAGGGCTTCGCGCTCTTCTCGAGCTCGCCCGCGAGCGCTTCCAGGACCCGCTTCAGCTCCCTCACGCTCTCGGCGAAGCGGGTCGCCTCTTCGGCGCTCTTCAGAACCTGCTCGTCCAGCTGGATGAACGAAGCGGCCATCCTGAGCTTGCCGGGCACGGTTTCGAGGTACTGAGCGTAGCGCTCCAGGTGCGCGGCCAGCTTCCTGCAGTCCGCGGCGAGGCCGCCGAGCTCCGAGGCTGGGAGCGAGCCCAACCGGTTCAGCCTCTCGACCACGCTTTCGAGGAGCTCGAACCACCTCCCGTAGCTCATGCCGGTCCCCGACGCGAAGTCCTGCTCCGCGAAGCCGCGGGCGAAGAAGGGCAGCCCCTCGACGAAGCTCTTGCTCGCCTCGATGGCTTTCCTGACAGCGGTAAGCCCCTCGACTATAGAGGCTACGCGCTCCACGCTCGGCGCTCGGGAGCGTCTCTAATAAGCGTAGCGCAACCCCCCGGCCGCGCGGAACCTAGCGCTTGGGGCGCTTGACGACGAGCAGGCCCTCCCCCGTCGGGATCACGGCTGCCGCCCAGCCCATCGATCTCGCCCTCTCCGCGATGAGGGACGCCTGGCCCCCCGCGATGAAGGCGTTGTGGAAGGCCGCGGCGCCCCCCTCGCTCAGCTTGCCGGTTAAAACTTCGAACGCTTCGGCGTACCTGTGCTTCTCGATGTCCACGAACGCGAAGTCGACGCGCTCGAGCGACGCGATCACTTCGACAGCGTCGCCCAGCACGGGCTCCGCCCTCACGCGCTCGGCGGGGGCGCGGGAGAGCGTCTCGGCCAGCTTCTCGAACCTGCGCTCTAGGGCTTCCACCGCCACAAGCCTGCCCCCGGCGCCTGCGCTCTCGAGGGCGGCCAGCACCCAGAGCGTCGAGAAGCCGGCTCCCGCGCCGGCGTCGACCGCGACCACCTCCCCCTTCTCGGCCGCCACCGCGAAGGCGAGGGCGTAGAGCGCGGCGCCGTCGTCCCAGCCTATGTGCGGGATCCCCATCTCCCTCGACAGCTTCTCGCAAGCCTCCAGCAGGCGCAGCCACTCCGCCACCGCGGCCGGCACAGGGGCGCTCGCCGCGCCGGGCTCCAAAAGGGTTTCCCTGGGCAAGGCTTAATAGTGTCCCTCGCGCTTCAGGCTCGTGGGCGCCCTGAGGGAGCTGCTGGAGAGCGCGCGCCGCGTGGGCGCCGATGGGGCGAGAGCTGTGCGGGGGAAGGTGGGCGACCGCTTCTTCTTCATCGGCCTGGCCAGCCTCGTCTGGTTCCTCCTGAGGACGGGGACGAAGCCGAGCAGGATCGTGTACCCGTGCCAGCGCGCCGCCCTGGCGAACGCGAGCGCGTGGATCGCCCTCTACATCCTCCCGCTGGCCGGCGCGCTGAAGCCGAGCAAGCGCCTGCTGGCCCTCTCGCTCGCCGCCCTCGCTGTGGCGGCGGCCCTCGCCTACGTCGCTTTCCTCAGGCGCGCGCCGGCGCGCGAGCTGGAGCTGAGCGTCGAGAGCCGCTCGGCGAAGGCCGAGCCCCACTCCACGATCTTCGTGGTGCAGGGCGCCCGCGGCCGGGACAGCGACGTGCTCGCGCTCATCAGGCTGATGGGCGAGCGCGGCCTCAAGTTCTACAAGTCCGAGAGGGTGGGGGATACGATGGGCCCGGACGGCTTGATCGCGCGCGACGACGTGATAATAATCAAGGTGAACTCGCAGTGGGACGAGCGCGGCGGGACGAACACCGACCTCGTCAAGGCGCTGATCAAGGCGATCGTCAGCCACCCGGACGGCTTCGTGGGCGAGATCGTGATCGCCGACAACGGGCAGGCCCAGTACGGCAGCAGGGGCACGGGCGGCAGCCTCAACTGGGAGCGGAACAACGCCGAGGACCCCTCGCAGTCGATGGAGAAGGTCGCGCAGGCGTTCGCCAGCCAGGGCTACCGGGTTTCCACGTATCTGTGGGACACGATCACGCTCAAGCGGGTGGGGGAGTACTGGGAGGGGGACTTGGAGGACGGGTACGTGGTGTACGATAAGCCCGACCCGGAGACCGGCGTCATCGTGTCCTACCCCAAGTTCAGGACGAAGTACGGCACGCACATCAGCTTCAAGCTGGGCGTGTGGGACCCCGCCGCCAAGACCTACAACAGCTCGAAGCTCAAGGTGATCAACGTACCCGTGCTCAAAACGCACGCGATATACGGCGTGACAGCCTGCGTGAAGCACTATATGGGGGTCGTCAGCGACAGGCTCACCAACCACAACCCCCACAACAGCGTGGGCACCGGGGGCATGGGAACCGTCATGGTGGAGACGAGGATGCCCACCCTCAACATCCTCGACGCCATATGGATCAACCCGCACCCGCGCGGCGGGCCCGCCACCTCGTACGAGGAGGCGGTGCGCGCGAACATCATCGCGGCCAGCACCGACCCGGTGGCCCTCGACTACTGGGCGGCGAAGCACATTCTGATGCAGGCCGCCTCGAAGCTCGGCTACCGCGATCTCTCCTCGATGGACCCCGACAACACCTCGCCGAGGTCGTTCGGGAGCTGGCTGAGGCTGTCGATGGAGGAGCTCCTGAGGGCCGGCATCTTCTCCACGGTCGACGAGGACAGGATCGCGGTCTACGTGGTTAGGGCGCCGGAGGGTTGAGCGCGCTACCGGTTGCCCCTCCTCCGCCTGATCGCGACGGCGCCGTCCCCGTCCTCGGTCAAGCTCAGCTGGTCGAGGGAGGCGGCCCCCTCCTCCGAAGCCCTCGCTTCGAGCCTCCTGAGTAGGCTCTTGAAGTGCTCCCTGCACAGCGGCACGCTCTTACCGTCCAGCTCGACGACGTAGTGCGCCGGCTCGGCGCACCCCCTGTACCCGCAGACGCTCAAGCTGCGCCCCGGCACAGCGGGCGCCAGGGGAGGAGGGGGATAAAAAGCGAGCGCAATAAAACCCGAAACTGAGCTTCCAGCGCTCAGGGCTGCGCGCTTCTCCCGAGCTCCTTCGCCAGCTCCACGACCCTCGCCCTGAACGCCAGGTAGGCGTCGGTGAACTCGCGCAGGGTCTTGGCGCAGGGGCCGTAGCTGGGCCAGTCGCGCGGGCTCACGCCCCGCCTCCCGTAGTCCTGCTCGATCCCCACCTCCCTCAGGAGCTCCGCGGCCTCGGGGGAAGCCTCGTAGGCCTTCACGAAGTCGTCGAGCTGCATGAGCAGCTCCAGCTCCTCCCCACTCAGCGGCTTGGCTATCGACTCGCGCAGCTCCTCGAGGCTCAACCCCTTCGCCGCCCCGTGCACGTTCAGCTGGTGGTCGGGGAACTCCGTGTTCGTGACGTTGAGGGACGAGAGGGTGAGCAGGGTGTCGATGGGCTTCCGCTTCGACGCCGGCAGCAGGTCGAAGCGATCCAGCACGAGCTCCGCCTGCTCCCTCGTCACTTCCACGGTCCTGACCAGGTACTCGACCCACTTGCCCCTGTTCCACGGCGCGAAGAAGATCTCGTAGACCCTCTTCGCCACGTACGTACCCGAGAGCGCGATCGCCCTCTCCCACCTCTCCAGCAGCTTCTCGACGTCGGCGCGGGACCCGAAAGCGCCCGCTTCCGCTAAAGCTTCAACGTACTCCGGCCTGAGCAGGCTCCTGCCCAAGACCCTCACGCTGCACAGGTACTCGACCGCGGCCTCGAGCCCCCTCCTCTTGGCCTCGCCCCACACCTCCGGCCTTGCGCCGAGCCGGGAGGCCAGGCGGTCGAGCAGGCGCCACCTCTCCCCCTCGCCGAGCTTCCCGAGGGCTTCGAGCAGCAGCTTGGCGGCGAGAACCTCCCTCAAGTGATCCTCGAGCCTCCCGCCCATGTTGGTGTCGTACGTCTGCGTCGGCACGATGCCCTTCTTCGCGGCCCTCGCCATGCCCCTCAGCGCGGCGGCGCCCACGAGCACCTCCTGGCTCACGGTGTAGCTGAGCGTGATGTTCTGCCCCACCCCCATCGAGTTTATTCGCTCGGCGATCTCGATCGCTGCCGGGTAGGCGGCGGCCACTTTGACCACCAGGTTGGGCCTCCCCTTCTCCGGCACGCTGTAGCCCCACCACAGGTACTCGTCGTAGACGGCGAGGTCTCGCTCGAGCCTCTCGACGAACACCTTCACCGCCTCCACGCTCTTCTCCGCGTCGTGCGCGATCAACGGGTTGAGCTGGTAGCTGACGAGGCCGTCGTGGTAGCCGGAGAGCACGAAGGGCACGCGGAACACGTAGAAGTTCTCGAGGAGCGCGAAGCGCGTCGCCTCCATCGCCAGCTCGTCCGCGTGCTTCTCGGGGTCCGCGAACCACTCGGGGTGCTCCGCAGCCAGAACCCTGGCGGCGTACCTCCTGAAAGCCTCCCACAGCTCGGGGTCGTCGTCGTAGGCGCGGGCCGCCAGCACGGGGTTCGTCGAGACCTGGACGAAGCCCAGGTGCCTCAACCACCTCAACCCCAGCGCGTAGTCGTTCCCGAACTTGCAGATCCGCGCCTCGTACGCCCTCCTGTAGAAGTTCTCCGCGAAAACCCTCCTAGCCGCTTCGAAGAAGCTCCTCGCGAGGGTGTCACCTCTCAACCCCTTCTCGATCTCCGCCGCCATCGCCGCCACCATGCTCCTCCCCCTGTTCACCCTGCGAGCCCTCTCGAGCTCCCGCCGGATGACGCCGGCCAGCACCGCGGGCTCCCCCAGCTCCCCCCTCTCCCCCTCCTCCCACTCCTCCAGCGCGCTGAGCAGCGAGCGGAGGGCGAGGTCAGCGCTGCCCTCGCCGATCCTAGCCCAGGCGCGCTCCACCCCAGCGAGGTTGAGGGCGAGCTCGAGGATCGCCTTGTAGATCCGCGCCCTCCTTACGGCGCGCTCCTCCAGCTCGCGGCCGCTGCAGCCCCCGAGCTTCTCGCGCTCGAGGAGCAGCGTCGCCCTCCTAACGATCGAGGAGACCACGGCGAGGAGGTCCCTTGCAGCCTCCGGGTGGAGGAGGTGGTCGGCGGCGAGCTCCGGGTAGCCCATGAGGGCCGTCCTCAGGAAGTGGTCGGCGTGGTCGAGCGAGCGCACGGGGAGCGCGAGCGGCTCGGGCTCGCGGCTGCGCAGAACCTCCGCTACGCGATCCGCCGTCAGGCGCACGCGGCCCCCCACCCCGAGGGGGCCTATATACCGTTGCTCACGCCAACCCCGCCTTCCTCGCCGCCTCCTCGGCGGTCGCCCCCTCGTGCACCACCGCGGACAGGGCCTTTACGGCTTTGAGGGGGTCCGGGTGCTGCCACGCGTTCCTCCCCACCACCGCGCCGCGCGCCCCCGCGCGCACGGCGGCCTCCACCTGCTTGAGGAACGCTAAGAAGTCGCCGGCAGCCGGCCCTCCCAGCACGTAGATGGGTATGGGGCAGCCCTCCACCACCCTCCTGAAGGACTCGGGGTCCCCGGTGTAGTACGTCTTGACCGCGTCCGCGCCGAGCTCCCAGGCGACCCTCGCCGCCAGCGCGACGCTCTCGGGCTTCAGCGCGCGCTCGCCGCCCCCGTGGTGGTACGCGACCACCTCGGCCGGCAGCATCTCGGCGATCAGCGGGACGCCCAGCGCCCTGCACTCCTGCGCCACCGCGGCCAGCTTCGCCAGCTGCTCGGGCTCGTTGGGGGTCCCCACGTAGCCGAAGGCCACGACCGCGTCCGCGCCGGCCCTCACCGCTTCCTCCACCGAGCAGATCACCGTGTCCCGCGTGGGGTCGGGCCCCAGCGCGGTCGAACCCCCGTCCACCCTCACAGCCACGAGGAGGTCGCCGAGCTCGGCGCTCACGTACTCGACGACGGGCAGCGTGGCGAGGATCGCGTCGGCGCCGCCCTCCCTAGCCGCCCTAACAGCGCGGCGTGGATCCTCGATGCCCCTGAGCGGCCCCGCCTTCAAGCCGTGGTCGATCGCGATGATCAGCGCCCGACCCCGCCTGTGCAGCCTGCCCAGCCGGATCGCCTTCCCGCTCACGCGTAGCGCGGGTCGCGGGACCATATTGTACTTTGCGGAAAAGGCGGGAGAAAGAAAAAGACGGTGGGCCTAAGCCAACTCACATCATGGATCGGAGGTAGCGGACGCTCTTCGCCAGGTTCTCCTCCCTCGGCTCGGGGACGTGGCACTCCATGGCCATGTAGTATGCGTAGCCGCCCTCCTTCAGCACCCTGAAGGGTTCGCGGAAGTCGGTGTGGCCGAAGCCGGGTAGCCACCGGTTGCTGTCGGCGAGGTGCACGTGCTTCAAGTGCTTGAGCGCGAGCCTCAGCGCTTCCGGCACGCTCGCCTCCTCGATGTTCATGTGGAAGAAGTCGGCCATCACCGCGACGCCCGGCGAGCCCACCTCCTCCACAATCGAAACCGCCTGCTCCAACCGGTTGAGGAAGTGCGTCTCGTACCGGTTCAGGGGCTCCAGCAGCACGTACGAGCCGGCGTCTACAGCCCTCTTGCCCAGCTCCTTCAGCTCGGCCACGAGCAGAGCCCTCTCCAGCTCCCAAACGCTCGCGTAGAGGGGGCTCAGGTCGGGCAGCTTCGGGCCGCCGAACGTCGGCACCACGATCACACCCACCGCGCCCAGCTCCGCCGCAGCGGCGAGCAGGTCCCCGATGTCGCGCACCGCCGTCTCCCGCTCCTCGCGGCTGGGCGAGAGGAGGTCACCCCGGTAGCCGGAGCAGATCGTAGAAACCTTAACCCTCACCGTGGAGAGCGCGTCCTTGATCTCCTTCATCCTCGCGCGTATGCCGTGACCCCAGAATTCCACCCCCTCGAAGCCCAGCCTCTCCGCGGCGGCGAGCTTCTCGGCGAGCGTGCGGCCGGGCAGCAGGTTCTCCTGTATGGCCAGCTTCACGCGCTGAGGTGCGGCGGAGCGACTAAAAACGGTTGCGCGCGCTGAGCTTTTAACTGGCGGGGAGAGAGCGAGGGGGATGGGCACCCCCGTCGTCGCGGCGCCCACGTACCTTTACGTGAAGCACAGGGCGCCCAGCGAGGACCCGCCCTTCGAGCTGGCCTTCGGCAAGGCGCTCGACGTCGCCATCTCGCAGTACAACTACTACTCGCGGCGGGCTTGGAGGCCCCTCCTCAAGCAGGCGCAGAGGTGCGCGATGGCGGTTCTCAGGAGCGAGCTCAAGCGCCTGGGCGTGGAGGCTGGGAGGGAGGAGGTGGAGGAGGCAGCTCGGAGGCTGTGGAGGATGCTGGCGGCGTGGTCGAAGAGCCCCTACACCGGGTTCCTGAGGCCGAAGACGCGGGCGCTGATCTTCATCGACCGGGACGGGGGCTTCTACGGGGCGCTCTACGCGCAGCCCGACTTCGCGGACGCGGTGACCGAGCACTACTACGAGGTGAAGAGCTTCAACGTGGAGGAGCGGCCGAGGAGGCACGTCGAGGTCCAGTCGAGGGTTTTCGCGCTGCTCGGCCCCCTCCACCTCGTCTACTTCGTCGAGGTCGGCGGCTTCTACGAGCTGCGCGAAAGGGTGCTCTACGCGGACCTCAGCGTGATCGACGACGTGGTCGCGTTCCTGAAGGAGAGGCCGCCCGGCTCGGAGGTCGTCGAGCTGGGGCGCCTGCGCGCGAGCTACCCGCACAAGGTGTACGTCCGCGAGGGGGGAGCTTGGAGGCTCGCGAAGGCTTAGGGCGCTAGCGATAATACCGGGG
>JAPWTS010000066.1 GCA_028275925.1 Thermofilales archaeon | reverse complement strand
TCATCGCATCCGGGGTCGCCCTGCAGCTCTTCAACGCGCTTCCCCCTAAACGCGCAGTAGAGCTCGCACGCCGGCTTCTTCTTGTACGCAACTGTTCTCTCCGGGTACTTTCTGACCTCTAAAACGTAGAGCTCTAACGGGAACGCCTTATCGTACGGGCAAGCAAGCAGATCCATGAGCCTGTACTTCAAGCTTTAACACCTCGGCGGGACCGCCGCGCGCAGGCTTTAAGGTTTGTGCGCGCGCAGCGGGCGCCGGATGCGAGCTATCAATCGGCGTATTACGCGCAGCTTACTGCCGAGTGATCGAAAAGCCCCGGTGATCCCCGCTAAACGGGGTAGCGGCTAGGAGAGCCTCGTGAAAGGGTTCAGGGCAGCGTTACTGGTTGGGTTGATCCTGATCGCTAGCGCAGCCGCTTTGCTGCACGCGCAAAACGCATCACCAGCGTCTGGCGCGGTCTACTACGGCAGGCTGGATTACATTTTAACGACCGCTACTGAAACCTCGTTAATGTTGAGCGAGAACCAGGTTGTCGAAGTGAGCGCGCCTCCAGCACCCTCTGGCTACAACCTGTACTTCCTTAGGGTGTCATTCCCGAAGGGGTTGCCGGACGGCGTGGTGCCGGTCAAGTACGATAGAGCCGAGGTGATGGACAACAAAATCGTGGCGCTGATCTCCTACGCAGGCAGCGTCAAGCTCGCAGGAGCCAACTCCAACGCGACCGTTAGCGCAGAGGTTACCGTGTGCTACGTCAAAACCGCCTGGCTAAAGCTAGAGGGGGGAGCTGTCAGCTTCACTGTCGAAGACCCGCCACCGCCGTTCACGAAGAACGACCTAGTGGTTAAGTTCACGGTGGAAAACCACGCCCCCTTCGCGGTAACAGGCCTTAAAGGCCCGAACGGCGAGAGCTTGCTGGGCAGCGGCGAGCCAAGCCCCGATGCAATAAAGGTAGACTACAAGCACGTCGAGCTCAACTTCAAGTACCTGGACCTCGGCACTTACACGGTCGAGCTGAAGCAGGGCAGCGAGTACGTTTTGCCATCTTCGTTCCTCGTCTACGAGCCGCCCTTCAAGGAGGATACAGTGGCGCCCGGCCAAGCGAAGCGCTACGGGATCGGCCAGATGAACGGGTGGAAGGGCATAGGCGCGGTCGTCATACTTTACAGCATAAGCCCCCTCAGCGGCAGGGGTAGCGGCGAGGCCGATGTCGCTGGCGAGCTGGTGGATTTCGCTTACTACAAGAACGAGATCGTGACCATTAGGGCGGCATCGTTCCTGATCCCCAACATAAACCTGAGGGTTTACATCAAAGCCTACATCGTGTACGGTACCTGGTTCGAGATCAGGAACAACATGAAGTCCACGGTTAACGTCATGTACACGACGGTCTTCATCAAGGAGAGCGGCGAGTGGCAGCCTACCGGCGTGCAGTTTACGGTCCGCGAGAACGAGATCAAGGACGCGATGGCCGCCTACATCGTCGTGCAAGCGCCGAACTACGGCAGAGTAGTAGGTGTGAAGACGCCATCCGGCGCCGAGCTGGGCGCCACCCAGGAGGGCCTGCTGCCGTGGGGTGACGAGTACAGAGACGTGAGAGTCTTCATGAACGAAGCTTACATTCAAGTGAAAGCCTTCGGGGTCTCGGAGCCTGGCACGTACTTCTTCCGCATTGACTGGAAGCCGGTATCCTTCAAAGCCGTTGATGACGGCGGCGAGCCCATCGTGGGTGCCACGGTGAGCATCTCTGGACCTCTCAACGCGTCAACCTTGAGCAACGAGTTCGGCCTAGCAACGTTCAAGCTCTACAAACCTGGCGCCTACACTGTGAACGTCCAGTTCAAGGGGATTAACGTCGCCACTCTGCAGCTGGGCACGATCACGAACGATACCGTAACCGTGAAGTGCAAAGTCTACAGGGTGTCGTGGCTCGTCGTGGACGCGTGGGACAAGCCGCTGAGCGGGGTCGAGATCGTCGTAAGGAACGGGGACTCTCTGATCGAGAGGGTTGCTACCGGTGAAAGCGGCATAACCCCAGTGGTGCAGATCCCGGCTGGCCAATTCGTCGTCCAAGCTACTTACAAGCGCGTCACCTCTTCGCGGGTTGAAACGTTCGACAGCAGCGGCATGCGCAAGCTCAAGCTCGACGTGCTCTTCGAAATCCCGCTCTTCGGCGGGATCCCCGTTACGACGCTCGAAACAGCCTTCGCCGGCGCAGCGGTAGGCGGCGGAACGCTGGCTGCCGCACTGGTTAAAAGGAGCCGAGCTTCGCCAGTTGAGGAAGTGGCGATCGAAGAGTAAAACAAATTACTCATTTTTATTTTAATCGAAACAATATTTCTGTAATAGTTCTTTCGACTAAAATTCAGGGCTAAACCGCGCGCTGGAAGAGCTTTTAAGCGCGGAGCATCCACCAACTCAGATGGCGGGAGCAGCGGTCTGGGAGCGAGAGATCCCCTTCGTAGACTTAAGCGGCGAGGATGCTCGGCGTCGGTTTGAGGATTTCCTCGTTAAAGCTATGCGCGAAGCTTACGGCAGGTACCTGGGCGGCGTGCTTAACGTGAACTACGCGGGGATGCCGGGCCTCATGTTCTACATCGACGACGACTCAGGCCCATTGCTCGAGGTGCTGGTCGCGTACACGCACACCAGCGTGAGGTACAGGGTACAGCTCGTCCGCCCTTTCGCCAACCCCCCTGCCGTGGAGCGGGCCATAAGCTTCCTTGAAGGCGTGCTGAGACTTTTCGCCGAAACCGGCGGCGTGGGAGTCGCGTACTTCGTCTTCGTCCCCGGCAGGCAGCTCGTACCGCCCCGCACGGAGTCGGGCACCAAGCGCGCCCTGCAATCCCTCCTGCTCAACAACCTCGTCTTCCTTTTCGCGATCTCGATACTCATCTCCTACCTGGCGTACGTTACGCTGAGAGAGTACGCTCCATTCGCGCTCCTCCTAGCGCAAGTTCCTTTGATGCTAGTATCGTACAAGCTGGTGCCGTGGATGATGGGGGACTGGCGCATCGACCGCGCGCACCGGTACGTGTACCTAGTGGGCCTCCGCATGCCGCTGGACAAGTACCAGGAGGTGGTGAGCAGGGTGATAATGCCCAGACGGTACGAGATAAAGCAGAAAATCTACATGCACAGCTTGAGCCGAGGAGAGGAGCCTAACAGCGAAATGATAAAGTCGGTGCTATCTGAGTACAATATCCTACCAGAGGATTACGAATTAGAAACTAGAAAAATAGATCTTTACGGCATAGTAGAGCGCGTGGCTAAGAGCTTCGGGGCTAGGAAGATACCCTCCATCTACCTCTCCAACGTTGTTGTGCCCAACGCCGCAGCTTCGGGGGTCGGGTGGCGCCTCTCTTCGGTCCTCGTGACCACGGGCCTTCTCTCCAGGTTAGACGACGAGGAGATCGAAGCTGTGCTGGGGCACGAGTTCAGCCACATAGCGCGTCACGACGTGATCAACTTCTTCCTCCTAAGCAGCGCGGAGTACCTCAGCCGGGTTTTCATCGCCACGATGTTCTGGCCGCTCTTCGCGACCCCCCTCGGCCTCCTCTACCTCTGGTTCTCCCTCACAGCGCTCTTCATCGTCGCCAAGTTCGTGGAAGCGCGCGCCGACCTGGACTCGGCCCTCCGCTTGGGGAATCCCGAGAAACTCGCCTCCGCTCTGCGCAAGATAGGTTTCAGGCATTTGTACCTGGAAAGCCGGGGCGGGGGGAGGCTGCTCGCCTGGCTCAGGTGGGACCCGCATCCGCCCCTCACGTTCAGGTACGAGAAGCTGATGGAGCTGTCCGCTAAAGGGGGGCCGAGGAGCCCCTGGAGGGAGGCTGTTGCGAGCTGCTTGAGGGACCTCGCCAAATCGCTTAGCGCCGCCCTCTAGCGCTCACGCACCACGCCACCGCCCGCGCGCAAGGTATCACGCTTCCGCTCTCCGGCAGAATACAACCGTATTACCCAGCAAAAAGCGCACCACCTCATATACCCCGAAGCCCCTTACCACCTCAGGTCACGGTATGTCCTCCATCCACTTGCGCAACGCTTTAAGCATGCTGGAAGAGCTGCTTCAGCGAGACGACCTAGATAACAGCCTGAAAGCCGCCCTGCAGCAGGTCAGGAGGGAGGTGCTGGAGGCGCAGGACGAGCTGCTGTGGGCTCGCGGCAGAGCGAAGGAAGCTTTCCACGTGCTCGAGGAGCTCGTCGAGCTCCTGGGAGCGGAAGTGCGCACAAGGAGGGCATACTTGACGAAAGGCCTCGAGACACGGCAGGCCGAGGAGAGCCCGCACCTGGAGGCTGTGGTTAAAGAGGACGGCAAAGTGAAGATCGAGAAGGTGGCTGTGCTGCAGCGCCGGAAGTGAGCGCGCGGCTAGAAAACGCTTTTAGCCTTCTTCTGCCAATACCCTCTTGAAGCGATGGGTGAGCGAGGGCCCAAGCTCTGAGGTTGAGCGTGATGAAATCTCATCTCGAGCGGTTGAGCGACGTCGGGAGGAGGGCGGTAAGCGCTTACATAACCGCGCTCGCGGTTCTCGCCGCGGGTTCGGCAACCGCACTCGTTTTCGTGGGTCTCGCCCTCAGTAACGCGTCGGAAGCGGCGCATCCGTTTTTATCTCAGATCCTCCTCGTACTCTTTTCATCCCTCACCGCTGCAGCGCTGACAGCCGCAGTGGTGTTGCTCGCGGCGCAGCGTATGCTGGCGGTGTACCTGGCGCTGGTGCTTCACAGACTAAGCGCGAAGGCCCCGGAGACCGCGGAATCGGCGCTTTCCACCCAGGAGCAAGAGGTCGCGCTTGTTCCGCAGCCTCCGCCGCGCTCACCGAAAACTCCGGTAGAGCGGCCGGCCGCGGTTGCGCAAAGCCTTCCGAGAGCCGCAGCGAGCGAAAAGAAAAAGTGCCCGTACTGCGGCCGCGTACTGCCCTTCGGTGACGTACACGTTGTGTGCCCCTACTGCGGCCGCAAGCTCAAATGAGCGCGCACGGTAGGAAAAACGCTAAAAGCGCAGCTCCCTCCAGACCTAACTGGGCGCGCCGGGATGAAGAGGAGGGGCTCAACTTGCCCCCATAACGATGGGTGATAGGATCGCGGCGGTGGGACCGGTCGCCCCCCGGCTCAGCTCCCGTTAGCGCGCTGCAGCGCGCTAGGTTGTAACCTTCAAGATGTTCTTCTCGAAGGGGGGGTACACGATCCCTTTCTCTGTGATTATCCCGCTGACGAGCTTGGGCGGCGTCACGTCGAACGCGTAGTACAGCGCGTCAACCCCCTCCGGAGCGATTCTAACTCCGTAGATCTCCGTGACCTCGCTGCCCGGCCTCACCTCTATCGGTATCTCGTCCCCCCTCTCGATCGTCAGGTCTATCGTGCTCGTTGGAGCGGCCACGTAGAACGGCACCCCGTGCTCCTTCGCAACCAGAGCGAGCGGGTACGTTCCCACCTTGTTGGCCACGTAGCCTTTCCTCGTTATCCGGTCGGCTCCCGTTATCACCAGATCCACGCGCTCCTTCTGCATGACGATGCCGATCGCGTTGTCGGTGATTATCTTTACCGGGATGCCTACCCGGTGCAGCTCCCACGCGGTGAGCCGCGCGCCCTGCAGGTAGGGGCGCGTCTCAAGCACGAGAACCTTGAAGCGTTTCCCCCTCTCGAAGGCCGCGTAGAGGGGTGCGGTCGCCGTACCGTAGTAGCTGGTCGCTAGCGAGCCGGCGTTGCAGATCGTCATCACGGTATCGCCGTCGCCTATCAAGCTCTCGCCGTGCTCCCCGATCCTCCTGTTCGCCTCCTCATCGGCTCGCTGTATCTCCAAAGCGGTCTCGACAACCGCTCTCCTGAGCTCCTCCACGCTGCCCGCACTCTTCGCCGCTTCCAGAACGCGGTTGATGGCCCAAAACAGGTTGACCGCCGTGGGCCTAGTTCTCCTGAGCTCCTCGGCGCAAACCTCGAGCTCCTTCCAAGCTTCGTCTACCACGCGGGCTCGCGTGTGGTACGCTGCCAAAGCGAGAGCGAACGCCGCCGCTACGCCTATCGCCGGGGCTCCGCGCACCTCCATCCTCCTGATGGCTTCCGCGACCCTGCGCCAGTCGCTCGTTTCCACGTACTCGAGCGCGTGCGGGAGCTTGAGCTGGTTGATGAACCTAACACGCCCATCGACGAACTCTATCGTCCTCGGGAGGTTGAGCGGCACACTGCACCAGCGGCTTCGGGTATTTCACTTTTGCGCACTGAGCCGGCTGCCAAGCATCGCTTTGAGCGCAGCTCTCGCGACTAAGTTCGCGACCCTCACCGGTTCCGGGACCCCACCGTGCGTGGTGAACGCGTTGAGCACCGCTTCGGCTTCCCACCTCCTCATCCCGTAGTACCTGACGAACACCACGGCGCCCGTCTTGAGCCTTAAGGGCTCGCGGGGGCCCAGCTTCCTGTAAAGCTCGAGCCTCCTCTCATCGTTCCCGAAACGCCTCCGAATAAACTCCTCGATCCCAGGGGACTCCTCGTACGTCACGTTGAGCAACGGCACGCGGGTCTCCGAGTGGACGCGCTCCAGATCGATCACGTTGTACCAGGAGATGACCGCGCCGCTCAGGATTACGCAGTTGACATCGCGCCTGTTGAGGGTCTTGTATATGTCGAGGACCGCGTCGGTGGCATCTAAACCCCCCACAGTGGCCGTCGCTAAAGCTACACCGTCCACCACGAGGTCCCTGCGCATCACGACGCCAGCCAGCACTGACTTAGGGTAGCCCCTCACGAAGCTTTCCGCGATCCCCAGCGCTCGAAAGCCCTTCTTGTAAGGGTTTACTCCCACAGCGCGAGAAGGAGGGAAGGCGTATATTTTGCTGGCGCGCTACACTTCGAGGCGCTTAGGGAAGCTCGTGAGGAGCTCGGCTCTACCCTCCAGCACCAAAGCCATATCCTCTATCCTGACCCCGCCTACACGGTGCACGTAAACGCCCGGTTCTACGGTAACAACGTCCCCATGCACGAGCTTTGCTTGAGATTCGGCGTTGAGCGAAGGGTCTTCGTGGATCTCCACCCCCACACCGTGCCCTAAGCCGTGATTGAAGTACTTCGAGAGCCCCTCGCTCTTAAGCACCTCGTAAGCGCGCATGTGCGCTTCTCGGGCCTCGACGCCCGCCTTTAGTAGAGCCAATGCCTCCTCTTGCGCTCTCAGAACCGCGTTGAACACCCTCTTCTCGTTCTCTCCCGCTTTTCCAAAGGCCACCGTTCTCGTGATGTCGCTGCAGTAACCCTCCACGCGGGCTCCCAGATCGATCTTCACGAGATCGCCGTCCTTGAGCCGGCGGAGGCCCGGCTTCGCGTGAGGGTGCGCCGCGTGCTCGCCGAAAGCCACGATCGGCGGGAACGCGAGCTCGGCTCCGCTCTTTATGATCTCGGACGCGATTATAGCAGCGATTTCCGCTTCGGTAACCCCTCTCTCCAAGTTCCCTAAGGCTTTGGCGAGCGCTCGCTCCGCAACGTGCACCGCAGCGCGGATCGCCGCTATCTCGGACGGGTCCTTCGATCTCCGGACGAGCTTGAAATCGGCCGTAACGTCAGCCACGCCGCCCCCCACTTTCTCCTCCAGCTTCCGAAGCGCTTCAGGCGAGAAGCCAGCAGCTCCCAGCCTGCCCTCGCGCGATCCTTTGACGAGGGAGGCTAGCGCTTCGTAGAAGTCCCCTTTAACAATGTTCTCGTACTCGCAGACATCCTCGCTCTTTGAGAAAACGAAGTGCTCGCCCAACCGCGCTTCGTCGAGCGCTCTCGTGTACTCGAGCCTAGAGGAGAGGGTTCTCACCGAGCTGTCCGAGAAAAGCACGACGGCCGAGGGGGCGTCGCTCCCGACGAGGTAGAAGATGTTGGGGGGCGAAGCCACGATTAGTGCGTCCAGCCCCTTTTTAACCACAATTTCTTCAACAACCCTCTTTACGTGGTCGGCGAAATCGACGTGCGTATATTTTGCTGGCACGTTATCGCTGGGCTCTGCAGGCCTATTTAGCTTTTGGCGCTGGTGCGCGACCCATTCTCTTTTTGTGTTCTCTACCGCTCCTCGCATCTTCGCCAGCCTCGCTCCGCTGGAGCATTCTCTATAGCATCCTTGCATACCATGCATAGCATCTATCCTTTCCTCTAACTTTCCGAGCGCGAAAGCATCTAGGCGGCCGGGAGCGCTTCCCCGCGTGGTTCAGCCGGAGAGCATCTTCCGCGCGATCTCAGCCACCCCCCGCGCCGCGGGGTTTCGAGGCGACGTAGCCCCCTAGGCTCTCCACGAGCCTCTTCACGCTCTCCTCGGCGTTCTAGCGCGCGCTTCTCTATAGCGTCGTTGCGCTTTCTCTATCCTTTTCTCTAACTTTCCGTTTAGAAAAAATCACTTTCGGGCTTCTTAACATCGAATTTATAAAGCCCCCGTTTCGCCCTGAGCCCGTGCACCGCGGGAACCCTGCGGTGGGAGAGAACGCGGTGAAGGGAGCCGGAGCCCCGAGCTCGGTACTTGCCGGCGAGTTGGCGGGGTCGCGCCTCTGGCGCCGCCCCGCTGCCCGTGCGCGCGCCGGGCGCACCCGGCGGACGCCGGGATGATGCCGGGGGCTGAGCTTAGGGGCCCGGTGCCGGGCCCCAAGCGGTGAGGGGTTGCACCCCCGTGGGCCCGCCGGAGCGGTGACAGGCGGGCCAGAGGGGGCAGAAAAGCGCGGGCCTCCCGCGCGGGCGCGCGCGAAATCGACCACAAGCACCGCGGGGGTAATCGCGTATTTATCCTTCACGCCACGCTACGGCGAGATCAGAGCTGCGAGCTCGACTAAGCCGGGCTCGTTTAGCTCGAGACACGCTCCGCAGTAGTTGCATCCCTCAACGAAGCCTTCCCCCCTAATGAGCCCGTAGGGGCAGTAGCTAGCCCCCTTGCGGGCGTACACCTTCAGCTTCTTGCTAATCGAGCTCCACGCGAGAGGCGCCGCCGAGGCGCGCGCTCTGCCTGAGCCCTTCCACCGCATCCAGTGCAGTATGTAGGAGGCGTCGTACAGCTTCAGGGGCACGAGCTCTAGGAGGTCGCCCTTCCCGTACTGGACGACGTACGCCACGCTGATATCGAGCTCCGATAATCTTTCGGCGAGACTAAACAGCAGGGGGGTGGAGAGCCACGGGGGCGTGGAGAGCCGGAAGAAGTGGTTGCCGATCCTGTACACCACGTTGGGGGTGATTACGATGGCTGCAGCCCCCGAGTCGGCGACGATGCGTTCTAGATCGATGAGGTTGGCGCTGGCGGCGCTAAACTTCACTATGAGAGGCTTCGCTAGGGTTGCGGAAAGCTCTTTAGCCATCTCGAAAGCGTAGGCCACCCCCTTTCCCGAAAGCAGGCACGTGAGATTCGCGTCGAGCTCGTAGGCGTCCGGCTTTAGGCCCACCTCTTCCAGCAGTTGCTGGGCTTCCGCAAAGCTGGAAACCGCGAATGATAGGACAACCTTGGAATCGCCGTACTCCTGCGTTAACAGAGCTCTCACCTCGTCAACGCTCGCGCTAAGGGGGCGAGTGAGCAGAACCGCCCCCTCCGGCCCCTCGGATATCAGCTTGAAACGCACGTAAGCGCGCTCGTCGCTCTCAAGGGGGTCGCGAAGGGAGATGGTGGGGGTGAAAAGCAGGGAAGCCCCGCTAGCGGAAGCCTCCTTGAAGATTTGCGGCGAGGAAAGCTCCACCTCGCTGCTTAAGCCCCAGTTGCCTTTTAGCTGGAAGCCCGCGAAGTACGGCACAAAAGATGGGGGGAGTCCTCTCTCAAATATGTAGCGCGCCGAGAGGGGAGAAGCGCGATGTTACGCCAGCATCCTCTTGAATTCTTCGGCCATGCGCATGTAGCGCTGCAAATCCTCCTTCGTTACGGATGGCTTGACGACCTCCATCGCTTTGAGGAAGTGCTTCATCTGCACTTTCGTGGGTTTGCCCGCCTCCCTCAACGCGAGTATCGCGGCTTCCCTGCACAGTGCCGCTAGGTCGGCGCCGGTGTAGCCTTCGGTTGCGTCGGCGATGCGCTCGAGGTCGACGTCCTCCGCCAAAGGCATGCGCCTCGTGTGCACCTTCAAGATCTCCAGCCGAGCGGCGCGGTCCGGCGGCGGGACGTACACGAGCCGGTCGAAGCGGCCCGGCCTCAGCAGAGCCGGATCCAAGATGTCGGGCCGGTTCGTCGCACCAATCACCACCACACCCTCC
>JAPWTS010000006.1 GCA_028275925.1 Thermofilales archaeon | reverse complement strand
GGGCCGACCCCCACTCTCTCCATCAGGAACTTCGCGGCGAGCTTGACGGCGCCGATCGCGAGTTGGAGCTTGCGGACGTCCTGCTGGGTCAAGGCGATGCCCCTTTCCTCGTCGATCACGTAGGCGAGCGTGCCGCCGAGCTCCCTGACGCGGGGCCCTCGCGCCAGCCTGCCGTCCCTCGAGAGCAGGCCGACCCTGAGCAGCTCGGCGAGCAGGTCGATGTAGCCTGAGCCGCAGATCCCCTTCGCTTCCCCGCCCCCGATCACCGAGTACTCGGGCTCCCCGCCGGCTCCCACCTTGACCCTCTCGATCGCCCCCTCGACCGCCATCATCCCCGAGTGCAGGCCGACGCCCTCGAAGGCGGGCCCCGCCGGCGTCGAGGCGGCCACGTACTCGCCCCCCTTCTTGATCACGATCTCGCCGTTCGTGCCCACGTCGATGAGCATCGCCGTGCCGTACTCCCAGAGCTTCGCGGTCAGCAAGTCCCCGACCACGTCGCCCCCCACGTAGCCGCCGAGTATGGGGAGCGACTCGACCAGCGCGTGCGGGTGCACGTTGAGGCCCAGCTCCCTGCCTCTCGCCGCGAGCGGGCGCCTGTAGACGGGCCGGAAGGGGAGGTAGCCGAGCGGGCGTGGGTTGACCCCGAAGAACAGGTGCAGCATCACGGAGTTCCCGGCGACCACCACCCTGTACACCCTACCGGGGTCGGCGCCGAGCTTGGAGAGGAGCTCGTTAACGGTCGCGACCGCCGCCTCTTGGAGCTGGCGGACCCCCTCGGGCTCGGCGACCGCGTGCCGGATCCTCGAGATGATGTCGGAGCCGAACTTGAGCTGCGCGTTAAGCGTCGCGGCTTCCGCTACGGTGGCCCCGCTGACGAGGTCGACGAGCGAGGCGGCCACGCTCGTCGTCCCCACGTCCACCGCCAAGCCGTAGCCCGAGTACGAGCCGGTAACGTCGACCACCTCGCCCTCCACGACCACGGCCACGCCGGAGTGGTTGACCGAGAGCGCGTTCAGGGCGGAGAGCGAGGCGGAGCGGGCTTCGACCCCCACCCCCCTCAGGGTCTCGAGCAGCCGCTCCTCGTACGAGGGCTCCCCGTCGCCGGCGTCGAAGGGTATGAAGAGGGCCGGCGGGGTGATGCGCGCAGCCGGTCTCACCCTGAACTTCGCGAGCGAGCGGCGCACCGGCACCTCCAAGCTCGCGTCGCCCAGCACCCTGGCTTGGCAGGCGAGCCTCCACCCGCCATCCAGCTGCCGCCCCAGCAGCTCGCGCTCGCGCGCCGTCGGCTCGCTTAGCTCGCCCCCTAAGACCTTCACCCTGCAGAGACCGCACAAGCCGAGCCCGCCGCAACCGGCGGCCACCGGAACCCCGCCTCTCCTGAGAGCCTCGAGAAGGGTCTCTCCTCTCGCCGCCTCGATCGCCCCGAACCCCTCGACCACCAGCTTAGGCACGCGGGGGTGGCTGAGTAGGGGAGAAAAACGTTCGCTCCTCAGCCTAGGCTCGCGCTCTCACTCTTTTATCCCGAGGAGCTGCTTGCAGACTCTTACGGCTTCGACGGCGTCCTTCCCGTAGCCGTCGGCGCCTATGCTCTTCGCGTAGTCCTCGGTAACCGCGGCTCCCCCCACGACCACCTTCACCCTATCCCGGATACCGGCCTTCTTCAGCGCTTCGATCACGTTCTTCATCTCCAGCATCGTCGTCGTCAGGAGCGCGGACATCGCCACGATGTCGGCCTTGTTCCTGATCGCTTCCTCGACGAACTTCTCGGGCGGCACGTCGACGCCCAGGTCGATCACGTTGAAGCCCGCAGCTCTCAGCATCGTGGCGACGATGCTCTTGCCGATGTCGTGCAGGTCGCCCCTCACCGTCCCTATGACCACCGTGCCGAGGGTCCTCGTGGAGCCGCCCCGCTTCTGGATCTCGGGCACGAGGATCTCGTCCATCACCTCCTTGAACAGGTCCCCCGCGACCACGAGCTCGGCGAGGAAGAACTCCCCCCTCTCGAACCTCCTCCCAGCCTCCTCCATCGCCGGCCTGAGCGCCTTCTCGATGACGTCGTTGGGGGACGCCCCCATCGATAGCGCTTCGCGCACCATCCCCTTCACGCCATCGAAGTCGAAGCTCAGGAAAGCCTCCTTCAACTTCGAGTAGAGCTCCTCCAGGCTCCCCATCGCCACCCCGCGGGAGGGCTAGGTATATCACCGTTTTCGTCCCAAAAGGTCCCGTATGGAGTTCACGTGCGTCAGGTGCGGCCGCTGCTGCAGGAACCTGGTCCCAATAGTCGTGCTCTCCGACATCGAGAGGTGGCTCGAGGTGGGTGCAGCGCGCGTCCTCGAGAACGTGGTGAAGGTCAAGGCGGAGGGTTTTGTCAGGAGGTTTGGGGTTGAGTACTGCTTCGCGCTGCGGAGGAGGGGTGGGGCGTGCGTGTTCTACGAAGGAGGGCTCTGCTCGATATACGACATCAGGCCCTCCGTGTGCCGCCTCTTCCCCTTCGCCCCCTCGAGCAGCGGCTTGGCCGTCCACCCCTGGGCTGAGCGCAACTGCCTTGGCGTCAGGCTGAGCGCAAAGCTGCCTCCGCGCGAAGCTGAGGAGCTGGAGGCTTTGGCCGAGCGGGTGACGAGGGAGCTGCTGCTCCTGCCGCAGTACTCGGCGCTCGTCGAAGAGGTGCTGGAGCGGTACTCCAGCGGAAAGCCGCGTTTAAGCGGGGTCCGCGTGCGCGTCGACGCTGTTTAGCTTTCGGCGAGCCGAGCCGCGCGCAACCTACCTCGGGCATCCCGCTAGAATACTTTCGGGCACCTCCCAGCCGCGCTTAAATCCCGGTCTATGACAGAGTAAAACCTGCGGGTGGTATGGTTAGCAGCGAGGTGTTGGCGAGGGCCCGGGTTGAGTCGGTTGAGGAGCTGGAGCGGTCCTACCTGAAGCGGGCGGACTGGGAGATAGTCGAAAACGCGAACACGAACTTCAGCTACAGCAACTTCCGCAACTACCTGTTCGAGAAGCTTGTGGAAACGCCGAGCGTGTTGAGCAGCTACCTGCCGCCGGACGCGGTTGAGGCGCACTACAGGGGCGACATCCACATACACAAGCTCCCGGATTCCCTCTGGATCCCCTACTGCATCGGCTGGAGCTACAGGAGGATACTGGAGCTGGGTTTGAAGACCCCGAGCGTCGTCAGCAGGCCCGCTAGGCACTTCGACACGGCGGTCTCCCACCTGGTGAACTTCTTCTTCATGGCCGCTCAGGAGTTCACGGGCGCCCAGGCGACCAGCGCTTTCGACCTCTACGCGGCCCCCTTTGTTGCCCGCGACGGGTTGAGCCACGAGAGGGTGAAGCAGGCGCTCCAAGCGATGCTCTTCGAGCTGAACTACCCGGCGAGAGCCGGGTACCAGTCCCCCTTCACCAACATAACGCTCGTGCTCGACACGAGCAAGGACATGCTGGAGGGCGACGCGATCGTCGGGGGTGAGAGGGCCGGCTCGCTGGGCGACTACCTGGCCGAGGCGCTCGAGGTTTCCAAGGCGCTGTTCGAGCTCTACCTGGAGGGCGACGCTGCGGGCCAGCCTTTCACGTTCCCCATCCCCACGCTGATGCTTACCAAGGATTTCGACTGGGAGGGGGGCAGGTGGGGTGAGCTGACCGACCTGATCTTCGAGACGCTGGCGCGCAGGGGCAGCGCGTACCTGTTGAACGGCTACGCGAGCAACGTCGAAGCCCTCTACGCGATGTGCTGCCGCCTCACGATCGACGTGAACCACGTGATGAGCCGGGGGTTGAAGCTAAGCTACGCCGACGAGGAAGACGCTTTCGAGCGATTCCTCAAGGCGAGGGAGGGCGGCAAGGCGTTCGGCATATGGGCGCTGCCCGACGCCACCGGCAGCATAGGCGTTGTGACGGTGAACTTGCCGAGGATCGCGGCGCTGAGCGAGGGCGAGTGGAGCGTATTCGAGGAGCTGCTCAGGGAAAGGTTGCAGCTCGCCCGCAAGGTGCTCCTCGCGTGGAGGGTCAGGTACGAGCGCAGCCTGAGGACCGGCCTCATGCCCATCACGAGAGTCTACCTCGGCCACTTCAACCACCACTTCAACACGTTCGGCCTCATAGGCCTGCCGGAGGCCGCGGCCAACTTCCTCCGCGACCCGAAGGTTTGGCTTGAGGGCTCGGCGGGGGAGATCCGCGAAGCAGTGGAGGTCGAGAAGAGGATGGTGCAGCTCGTCCGCGAGTTCGCCGAGGAGTGCGAGGAGGTTGACGGCTTCCTCTACAACGTGGAGGAGGTGCCCGGCGAGAGCACGGGCTACAAGCTGGCGCTCGCCGACCGCCAGCTCTTCAAGGAGAGGGAGGACGTGCTCATACCCAGCGACGGGAGCGCGCCTTTCTACAGCAACAGCGTTGTCCCCTACTACGCGGACGTCCCGATCTACCAGCGGGCGGTCTGGGAGGGGGAGGTTCAGCAGGAGTTCACGGGAGGCGTGATGATGCACCTCTTCCTGAGCGAGCAGCCGGACCCGAAGGCCCTGAAGAACCTTGTGCGCAGGATCGCGACGAACACGAAGGTCGTGTACTTCTCGATAACCCCCACGATCAGCGTGTGCAGAGAGTGCGGCTGGAGGGCCGTCGGCACGTACTGGCAGTGCCCCAAGTGCGGGTCGGCAGCCGACGTTTGGAGCAGGATCGTCGGCTACTACAGGCCGGTCCGCCAGTGGAACCCCGGCAAGAAGGCCGAGTTCGCGCTGAGGAAGCAGTATGCCTCCATCGGCTAGCGAGGACCCCCAGCTGCTCGTCGGAGGGTGGAGGGAGGTCAGCCTCGTTGACGTCCTCGAGAGCGTTTCTTTCACTCTCTGGCTCGCCTACTGCAACCTCCGCTGCCCCTGGTGCTCCAACGCCCGCTTGGCTAGGGGGCTCGAGGCTAGGGCGGTGAGGGTGTCGGAGGTCGTCGACGCCGTGAAAGCCGCGCGACCGTTCATCGACGTCTTCCACGTCACGGGGGGCGAGCCGGCGCTCCAGCTGAGACCCCTCCTGGTCCTTTACGAGAGGGTGAGGGGGGAGACGGGCTTGCCGCTCAGCCTCGACACGAACGGTACGATGCCGGAGGCGCTGGAGGAGCTCGCCCCCCTCCTCCACCACGTGGCCATCGACGTGAAAGCGCCCCTGAGCGACCCGGCGCTCTACGCGAGGGCAACGGGTACGAGCGAGCAGCTCGCTAGGAAGCTCGCGGCGAGGGTCCAGCGGAGCGTGGAGGTGGCGTGCAAGGTGCCCTTCCTCGAGCTGAGGACCACGCTAGTGCCCGACCTCGTGTCCTGCGGGGACGCGTTCAGAGCAGCTGCCGAGCTGGAGTGGGCGGTGGGGAAGGGGAGGAGGGTCGTGTACGTCGTGCAGCAGTTCATACCGTACGAGGGGGTGCTCGGCGAATACTCAAGGCGCAAAGCGACCCCCGCCGAAGAGGTGAAAGCTTGCGCGGAGAGGATAGCGTCGAAGCTCGGCTACAGGGAAGTATACTATAGGACGCTGGAGGAAGGGGCGAAGAAAGTTAAGTGAGAGATTCGCCCGTTTCAGCTATTTCGAAGTAACTTGCTAGTTCGTCGCGGTATTTTCCGTAGCGCGAGTCGGCCAGCACCACAAATGGGGGTTTTGCGGGATCCCTCCATGCTCTTCCCACGCACTGTAGGGTGACCGTGAGCATGGGGAGGTCGATGGCGCAGCGCAACGGGTCCTTAAAGCCCAGCGCTCTGTACACTCTAGCTAACCTATCGGTCACTTCGGGCGGCAGGTAGGGCGCGCCGGCCATCACGACGCATTCTGCCGGCACGTTTACGCCCTCTGCGAAGCGGCCGCGCGCCCTCAGCATTAGAACGCCCTCCCAATCGGGAGGGGGTATCACCTCTTCGTAGTTCACCCAATTCCTCAACTCTCGCGCTACGCGCTCGCTTGCGGCGAACACGAGGACCCTTCGGAACTTTTTTGCCAAATTTATTAAAAGTTTCTTATAATTTAAAGCCATTTTGGAATCGAATTCATCGAATTTAGATGTTAAATTATCTAGAATTATAGTTTTCAATTTGGTTTCCCATGGGATTTTCACTTCAGCATCTACCTCGAATGGGATAGGGGATAGAGGCGTCGCTGTAACGAAGACAGCCGGCTTGAAGGGTGGAACGCGTGGAGGTTTGAATATTAAGATTTTTTCTCCCTCCACGTAGGCGGCTGGAGCTCGGACGATCTCGATTAACGGTTTTAAGCGCGCATCCCCCTCCTCGAGGGAACGGTAATAGAGGGATTGCAATTCGGAGATATCTTCTTCGTTCAAGAACGTTCTCGAGTCGAGCGCTCTTTCTGAGTAGACCAGCACAGCGCGCATCATTCGCTCAAGGGCGTTCAGCAAGCGTTGACTACCACCGCGTTCGCGCACGGCTGAGATCGCTTCAGCCATCCGCGAGATTTGCAGTGTCCGCTCCTCCGGCAACGATAGGTTGTGCGCTTCGTCAACCACTACCGCGCGGACGTAGCGACGCGCGCGCCTGTTATAGTTCTGGATGAATATATCGCTCTCGATGAAGTCCTGAGCGAAGTATGGGCACCAGCCCCCCTCCCTCCCTTTAGCCACGAGTGCAGCCCAGTCAGTTGAGGGGGGAGGCTCGCGCGGGAGCTTAGCGAAAGGGCACTTGTACCTAAAATTTCGGCAATAGTCGTGAGCCGCGTCACCCAAGCTTCCCCACAGTAAGCAAGTTTTCTCCCTGCCAGCCGCGACGAACGAGACGAGCCCCCAGAGAGCGGCATCCTCCGCCACGCGGGGACCCAGCGCGAGGGACCTTACCAGCCAGAGCGCCGGCAGGGTCCTCGCTTGAATGAGCGCTGCTATGACGGCGTGCGTTTTCCCCCAGCCGACGGGCGCGGAAAAAAGGACGCTGCGCCCCTGCTCGATGAGCATTGCGAGCTCTTCAGCCACTTCTCTCTGCCCAGGCCTTGGCGTTACGGGCCACTGCAGCTTCGCGATACTCATCGTTGCTTAGCGTGCGAGCCGATTAGCATACTTCAGGTATTTAGCGGCGTTAACCGTGAACTTCCCGTCGACGCTTCTTGTTGAAGCGAGCGCCTGGAGCACTCTCGTTCTCACGTCGTTTAAGGAGCGCATCCTCATCGGGGAGCGCGGCGCGCATCTAGCTATAAGGGGTGGAGGGGACGTGAGGGGGGCGCCAGCTGTACGGAAAGCTTAAAAGGCCTCAGCCCTGGCCACTCCTCTCACCGATCGCTAAAGGGCGTGTGCTCCTCATCGGCTTGCTCTCCAAGGGTTAAAAGCTTAAAAATCCAGCTCCTCGGCGGGGTTAATGGCGGGGGTGCATGGAGCGCCAATTTTGATCGTGGATGAGGTCCAGATGCGGCTCATAGAGCTCTGCTCGGAGGGTCCCCGCGAGCTCTCCGAGATCGCCCGCCTCCTGGGTAGGAGGAGGGAGGACCTTATGCGCCCTCTCGAGGAGCTGAGAACGCTGGGGCTGGTCGCCGTCGAACGGCGCCAGGTTGAGAGGCTCGAGTTGACGGCGGAGGGCGCCAGGTACGTTGCGTCCGCGATGCCGGAGGAGAAGGTGGCGATGGTTCTCAGGGAGCTGGGGAGCGTGCGGGTGGACGAGCTGCCATCTCGCGCAGCCGAGCTCGGCGTGGAGCTGGGGGAGGAGGAGGCTAGGGTGGGGCTCATGCACCTAGCGAGGGCTGGTGCGGTGGCGGTGAGGGACGGCGTCGCGGTTGCCACCGGCGGGGAGGCGCTCGAGCGCGCGCTGAGGGAGGCGAAAGCCCTGAGGGAGAGCTTAGCGGCCGTCGCGGGGGGTGGGAGCGCGAGCCCCGAGGTCCTCGAGACGTTGAAGCGCAGGAGGCTGGTCTCCGCCAGGAGGGTGGTGGAGCTCGTCGTCTCGCTGACGGAGGAAGGCCGAAAGGCCCTGGCGGAGGGTAGGGTCTCCTCGGCGAAGCTGATCACGGTGCTAACCCCCCAGGTCATCCTGAGCGGCGAGTGGAGGAGGGCCCGCTTCAAGGAGTACGACCTATCGGTTCAGCCCCCGCGCGTGTACCCGGGCAGGAAGCACCCGTACCTGGAGTTCCTCGAGGCGGTGAGGGAGATCCTGGTGTCCATGGGCTTCGAGGAGATGAGGGGGCCGCACGTCGAGCTGGAGCTCTGGAACTTCGACGCGCTGTTCCAGGCGCAGGACCACCCGGCGAGGGAGATACACGACACGTTCTTCCTCAAGAACCCGACCGCTGGAAGGGCTCCCGCGGATCTTTTGGAGAGGGTCGGCTCGGTCCACGAGAGCGGCGGGGATACGGGGTCGAGGGGTTGGGGCTACCGCTGGGACCCCTCTAGGGCCCTGAGGCTCGTGCTGAGGACCCAGACGACGGCCGTGTCGGCGAGGACGCTTTACGCGAGGGGCGATGGGGAGTACAGGTGCTTCGCGCTCGACAGGGTCTTCAGGCCGGAGAACCTGGACGCGAAGCACAGCATGGAGTTCTACCAGCTCGAGGGGATCATCGTGAGCAAGCGCGTGACGCTGAAGCACCTGATCGGCTTCTTCCACGAGCTGGCGCGCGAGCTGGGGCTCGGGCCGGTGAAGATCAAGCCGGCGTACTTCCCGTTCACGGAGCCGAGCGTGGAGGGCTTCATCAAGCACGAGAAGCTGGGCTGGATGGAGGTGTTCCCGGGAGGCATGTTCAGGCCCGAGGTCCTGAGGCCGCTGGGGGTGAGGGAGTCGAACGTGGCGGCGTGGGGCATAGGCATCGACAGGATCGCGATGGCTGCGCTCGGGATCGACGACATCCGCCTCCTCTTCTCGCAGGACCTGGACTTCCTGAGGAAGTGGAACCCGCCGCTGAGGTGGTGAGCGGTGCCCGTGTGCAGGGTGGCCCTCTACGACGTGAGCCGCCTCGTGGGCGAGGAGCTGAGCGCCGAAGAGCTGAGCGAGCTGCTGCCGCGGCTCAAGTGCGAGGTTGAGCGCGTTGAGGGCGGGTACATCGACTACGAGGCTACGCACGACAGGCCGGACCTCTTCTCTGCCGAGGGCCTCGCGCGGGCGCTGAAGGGGATCCTCGGGCTGGAGGTGGGGCTGAGGGTTTTCCGGGCGGAACCCTCCGGTGTGGCGGTTAACGAAGGCCCGTCCTACAGGCCGTACGTGCTGCTGGCAACCGTTCACGGCCTCTCGCTAGACGACGAGGCGATCACCCAGATCATGCAGCTTCAGGAGAAGCTGCACGCGACGTACGGTAGGGACCGCAGGAAGGTCTCGATCGGCGTCTACGACCTCTCCAAAGTCTCGTTCCCCGTGCGCTACGTGGAGGCGGACCCCGAAAAGGTTAGCTTCGTCCCGCTCGATTTCGAGGAGGAGCTGAGCCTGAAGGAGATCCTCGAGCGCCACCCGAAGGGCGTTCAGTACGCCCACATCCTAGCCGGGAAGGAAAGGTACCCGCTCCTCGTCGACGGCAAGGGCAGGGTGCTCTCGATGCCGCCCATCATCAACAGCGAGGAGACGAGGGTCACGGAGAGCACGAGGGACGTCCTCGTCGACGTTACGGCCGTCGATAAGAAGGCCGCGGAGGAGGTCCTGGCGGTCGTCGCCACCTCGCTGGCGGAGCGGGGCGAGCGCATCGGGCTCGTCGAAGTCAGGTCTACGGGGGGCTCGTGGACGCTGAGCTTGGAGCCTAGGAGAATGGAGCTCGACGTGGGGCTCGTGGAGCGGCTCGTGGGCATCCGCCTGACCGCGGGGGAGGCGGCTGAGTGCCTGAGGCGCATGAGGTTCGGCGCTGAGGCCTCGGGCTCGAAGATCGAGGTACTCGTGCCGGCCTACAGGATCGATGTGCTCCACCCCGTCGACCTGGTGGAGGACGTGGCGATCGGGTACGGCTTCGACAGGATCGAGCCGGAGTTCATGCCGCCGCAGCACGCGGGTCGGGAGGACCGGCTCGAGGTCTTCAGCAGGAGGCTGAGGGAGCTGGTCGCCGGCTTCGGCTTCCAGGAGGTGCTGAACTACATGCTGACGAGCAAGGAGGTCCTTTACGGCCTAACCGGAGCCCCCGAGCTCCCCACGGTCGAGGTGCTCAACCCGCGCCAGCCCCAGTTCTCGTGCCTCAGGACGTGGCTGACCCCCCAGCTCCTCCAGGTGCTCTCCAGGAGCAAGCACGCCGATTACCCGCAGAGGATCTTCGAGTGCGGCGACGTGGCGTGGGTGGACGAGAGGGAGGAGAACTGCGTGAAGGAGGAGAGGAGGCTCGCGATGGCGATCTGCGACAGCAAGGTCACGCTAACGGATATCCACGCGGTGGTGGACTCCCTCATGAAGCTGCTCGGTTTGCGGTACAAGCTCGTCAGGGGGGAGCACCCAACGTTCATCAGCGGGCGCTACGCCGTGGTAGAGGTCGAGGGTGTGGGCGTGGGCTTCGTGGGCGAGGTGCACCCGCAGGTGCTCGTCAACTGGGGTCTGGAGAAGCCGGTGGTGGTGGCTGAGCTAAGCGTGAGCGCGCTGTTCAGCCTGCTGGCGCGAGCTAAGTAGCTGGAGGAGCGCTTCGAGAGCCCGCTCGACGATCTCGGGCGGAGCGCCGCCCAACCCCCTTTCTTTGGCCGCTAGGATAGCAGCCCTCAGAAGCTCCCTAGCGCGCGGCGTCAGCTCGACGAAGTCGACCCTCCCGCTTTCGATGCCGGCCTCCTCTTCCAAGATGTCGGCGACCGCGGCGAGCGCTTCGATGTCGAAGCCCACGCCGTCGATGACCCGGATGCCTTCCCGCTCCAGCTGGCTTTTAACCTCGCCGGGCACGGGAGCCCTTGAGACGAGGACCATCTCCCTCGGCTCGTAGAAGCGCTTGTAGAGGATCGCTATCTGCGGGTCGCGCAGCCTCAAGCCCCTCCTCTCCTTCAACTTCGCGGCCACTTCGCTGACCTTGATGTTCAGCACGTCGGCGAGGCCCGCGTACAGCCCCGAGATCCAGCGCTCCCTCCACTCCTCGGCGCTCAAGGGGCTCGCGAGGGGCCCCTTCAGCTCCCTAGCCCTCTTGTACCAGTCCTCCAGCTCCTTGCACTCCACGATGACGCCCGGCCTCAGCACCGGAGGCTCCCCATCCCGGACGACGATGTTGAGGACCCTGCCCCCGTAGGCCAGCATGTCGGGCCTTAGCGCTGTGTACAGCTTCCAGACCCTCGCGAGGTCGCCGCTATCCTCCCACCCGACGGGGCGGGGGGCCTCGAGGAAGAGGCTCAGCGCCCTGTAGCCGTCGGAGAGAACCGCGTTGGGCGGTATCGCGCCGGTCCGCTGCCGGCCGGAGCGCTCCAAGTGCAGGTGCAGGTCGTCAGGGTACACGAGCCTGAAGCCGCGCCTCGCCATGTGGAGGACGAGCGCGGCGTAGACCCACGACTGGTAGAGAGCCCTCCCGTTGGTCATCAGCGAGGTTTTCACGGCGGCGTAAGCTTTCGCGTAGAACTCCTCGGGTCCCAGCCTCCCCCTAGCGAGGTCGTGGGCGTATATGAAGAGCTTCTTCCGGAGGTGGGCCTCCGGGTCCTCGATGAAAGACCTGAGCTCTTTGGGGTAGACCGCGCCCTTCACTCCGAGGGCGGCCGAAAGCTGCTCTACAACGGAGCTAAGCTGGGAAATCCACTCCTTAAGCCTAGGGATCTCGCTCCCAGCGACCTCGCGTATAAGCCTGAGCTTCAGCTCCTCGAGGAGCTTCTCCCTCCTTCCGCCTTTAGCCCTCGCAACCTCCTCGTACAGCTCCCTCCAGCTTCTATCGCTCATCTTCCCGCGTTAGGAAGTCGAGCCTCCAAAAAGGCTTTCCCGCCGGGCTGCACGGTTTTTCGCGCGGCGCGATCTCGAACCCTCGTTTCGCGCGCTCGGGCTGTCTCTCATCGGGCGAAAGAGCCCTCAGCCGCAGTCCCGCCGGCTGCGCTCGGCTCGGAGAACTCCCTGGCGATGTACTCTCTCACCTCGCGCGCGATGCCCAGTTCCTCCGCCCAATCTAAGTAGCCGCTGAGGCCGCGCTTCCACACGTAATCGAGGGAGAGGTGGAGGTCCACCAGTAGGGGGCCTGCGCGGCCGGCCACAGCCTCGGCTACCCGCCTCAGAGCGTCCACAGAAGCGCGCGAGCGCCTCCAAGCGCCCCAATCGTGCACAGCGACAGGGTCTTCGGGTCTCACCGCCTCGTCCGAGAGTATCAAAGCTAGGAGCCTCGCGCTTCTGCCGACTTTCTCGAGGACTAGGGGGAGGGCCGAGCTCGGCTCGTCGACTATGCGGTCGATGAGCTCGACGTGCGCGCACTCGAGGCCGTTTTCTCTCAGGAACTTCTCGGCGTGCAGCTTGTGAACGCTCCAGGCCGGCATACTCACTGGGGCATCGGCTCGATGAGCCCCTTAGCGGCTAGGCTCCAGTAGTGCCTAGCCGCGAGGCGGACCGCTTCCTCGCTCCTGTACTTAGGTCTCCAGCCTAGAGCCTTCAGCTTCCCTATATCAAGGTGCATCACTTTTACGTCTCCCACCCACCCCCTACCCCCCGCCACGCCGCCTGTAAACTCGATTTCAACACCCCTGAGGCCGCTTTCTTCGATGACTATTTCGGCGACCCTCCTAACGGGTATCGCGTCCTCGGAGCCCACGTTGAACGCGTCGAACCCCCCCTTCGAGCGCCTCCACGCGGTAATCGTCGCTTCGATCGCGTCCTCAATCCAGATGTAGGACTTCGTCTGCGTGCCATCCCCGAGCACGACGAGGCGCTTAGGGTTCGCCAGCAGCTTCCTGACGAAGTCGTAGATCACCCCCTTGCGGTTGCGCGGTCCCACGACGTTCGCGTACCTGAGCGCTACGCCTTTGAAGCCGTAGGTGTGCGCGTACGACGAGATGAGCGCCTCGCAGGCGAGTTTTGACGCCCCGTAAACCGAGATCGGTTTCGCCGGCCCGTAATCCTCGGGGGTGGGGAGCTTCTCCGCCTCGCCGTAGACCGTGCTGCTCGAAGCGAAAACTATCTCCTTCACGTCCTTCCTCCTCATCGCCTCAAGAAGCGTGAAGGTGGCGAGGATGCCGTGCTCGAAATGCTCCCTCGGGTCGCCCACCCGGACCTCCGGGTTAGCGGCGAAGTGGAAGACCGTATCGACCCCCTCGAGGTTTTCCTCGAGAAGCGCGCGGTCCCGCACATCCCCCTTCACCACCTTGAGGTTCGGGTTCCCAGCCACGCCGCTGAGGTTGTCCACCCGCCCGCTGCTGAAGTTGTCGATAACCACCACCTCGAGCCCCTCGCTGAGGAGTTCCTCGACTAAGTGGCTCCCGATGAACCCCGCACCCCCCGTGACAAGCGCGCGCATCGAGCGGCCCGAGGTCAAGCCATATATATGAGTTAGCCGTCGCACCCGCGTGAAAGGCCTGCTGTCACCTAGGAGCGCCGAGGAGATCGTAAAGGGGGTGGCTGCCGAGTTCGGCAGACCGTTAAAGGCCGCGTCCGCGCCCGGCAGGGCCGACTTCCTGAACACGCACCAGGACTACAAGGGGCTCCCCGTGGTCCCGGTCGCCGTCAACCTCCGAACGTACGCGATCGCCGTGGCCGAGCTCCCGGACAGGTTCGAGGTCATCAGCTTGAACATGAAGCGAGAGGGGCGGGAGTTCCAAGACGCGTTCCCCCTGAAGCCTAGCCTGAAGGGGGGAGGCTGGTTCGGCGACTACCTGCGAGCGTGCGTGATCGCGCTCTCGGAGCGCGGGTACAAGCTCGAGCGCGGCCTCCGGGTCGTGATCGACAGCGACGTGCCCGCGGGAGGAGGTCTCGGGAGCAGCGCGGCGCTGGAGGTCGCTTTCCTGAAGCTGCTGGACTCGTACTACGGCTTGGGGCTGGAGAGGAGGGATCTGGCGGAGCTGGCGTTTAGGGCGGAGAACGGCGTCATGGGCATCCCTTGCGGCAGGCTAGACCAGTACGGCTCGTCGTACGGCGGGGCGATACTGCTGCACACGCGCCCACCCTACCAGGTTGAGGAGCTCCCCCTGGGGAGGGTGAAGCTGGTGGTCGCGGACTCGGGTATCAAGCACAGAGTGGCCGCGATACACCCCGTGAGGCAGGCCGAGATCGAGCGGGGGTTAGCCCAGCTCCTCGAGATGCGCGAGCTGCCGGAGGGGGTCCGCTCCCTGCTGGGCAGGAAGTACTGGGAGCCTAAGTGGGAGGAGCTCGGGCTGGAGGAGCTCGAGCCGTACCTCTCGAAGATCGACCGGAAGCCCGCGGACAGGATACGATTCACCCTCCTCATGCACCGGACGACGCTGCTCGCTCTGAAGCTCATCAGAGAGGGTTCGCTGGCGCCCGACGAGGCGAGGGAGATCGGGGCCGAGCCCGGAGCCGGCTTCCACGAGACCCTCGGCGCGATAATGAACAGGCAGCACGAACTGCTGCGCGACCTTTACGAGGTCAGCCTGCCCGAGCTCGAGAGGATCAGGGACGCGATGCTGGAGGCGGGAGCCTACGGCGCGAAAATCAGCGGGGCCGGCTTAGGCGGAGCCCTCATCGCGTTAGTGAGCGAAGATAGAGGGCGGGCTGTCGCCGAAGCTGCGCTGAAAGCAGGTGCGAAGAGAGCTTGGGTGGTAGCGGTGGACGAGGGAGCGCGCGAAGAGCGCTTAACTTAGCGCGCGCTCGGAGGCTAACTTTATTAACCTTTCCCCTCATCATTTATACGTGAACAGCGAGGAGGAGATCGCGCGGGACGAGGCTCGCGTGGAGGAGTACAGGCAGATATACACTGGCGTCACCTTAAAAGCGGCGAGGACGGTTGAGCTGCGCACAGGCATAATCCCCGCGGCGCGCTTCGCGGACAAGCTGAGGCGCGTGGCGCTGGCCGCCTTCAAGGGTTACGCCCCCCGCGACGTGATAATACGGGATGTTTCGGAGTTCAACAAGAGACTGTACGACGTCATCGTAAACAAGATGGGCTGCGCGAAGGGGGATCTCATTAGGATAACCGTGGACGTATCCTACGACGAGGAGGGGCAGAGGCTGGTTTTCGGCGAACCGAAGATCGACCGGTTCGTGCCGGAGAGCGAGGTTAAAGCCGCTTACGAGGCGAAGGTCAAGGAGCTCGAAGCGGAGCTGGAAAAGCTGAGGAGGGCGCTGGAGGAGGAGCGGGGCAAGCGCGAAAGCCTCAGGAAGAGGCTCGAGGAGCTGTTGAGGGAGCTCGGGGGCTAAGCCGCGGAAGCTAGATAAGGCGGGGCTAAAGAACCTCCCGTGGAAGAGGTAGCGTACCTGCTGTTGGCTACTATGAGCGCAGTTGCCGCCGCTTACGCCTTCCACAGGCGCTACGCTCCGAGGAGCGGGCGTGGCGCCGGAAAGCTCGCTCCCTACGCTTGCGGCGAGGACTTGCCGCCGGAAAGGGTGCCGGTGCGCGTTACGCTCTACAAGTACATCTGCCTCTTCGTCGTAACCGACGTAACGGCGATGCTTCTCGCGTTCTCGCTCCTCCCCCTGCCGCCTGCGGAGCGCGCTACCGCTCGCGTCCTCGTCCTCGCATACTGCTCGGTCCTCGTGCTAGCGATCGCGAGGTCGGTGAGCTGAATGCTCGCCGGGCTCGTCAGGTGGGCGAGGTCCAGGAGCCTTTGGGTCCTCTTCATCAACACGGGAGCGTGCAACGCTTGCGACATCGAGGTGCTAGCCGCCCTTTCCCCCCGCTACGACGTGGAGCGTTTCGGGGTACTCCTCAAGGGCAGCCCGCGCCACGCTGACGTCCTGCTTGTGACGGGGCCTGTAACGCGGCAGGTTAGGGACAGGCTGCTGAGGATTTACGAGCAGATGCCGGAGCCGAAGTTCGTCGTAGCGGTCGGGACGTGCGCCACGAGCGGCGGCGTCTACGACGCCTGCTACAACGTGTACGAGGGTTTGGACAAGGTTCTCCCCGTGCACGTGTACGTGCCCGGGTGCCCCGTGAAGCCCGAGTCGGTGCTCGACGCGATAAAGCTCCTCGCCGAGAAGGTCGCTAGGGGTGGCGGGTCTTGAAGGGCCGCGAACCGAGCGAGGAGGAGGTGGTCAGCTGGCTGAGGGAGAGGCTGGGGGGAGCCGTCCTGGACGCTAGGGTCGCCAGGAAGCGCAGGGTTTTCGTGCGCGTGGACCGTGAGCACTTCAAGACGGCGCTGATAGCGCTGAAGGAGCTGGGCGTGGACTTTCTCGAGGCCCTGACGGGCGTCGACGCGGGGGACAGCATCGAAGTGATAGCCCACGTCGGTAGGAGCGTTTCAGTAGCTGTCGAAACCGCCGTGCCAAAGGGCGACCCCCGCCTACCGAGCCTAGTGGACCTGTACCCGGGGGCCGAAGTCTACGAGCGCGAAGTGTGGGAGATGCTGGGCGTCGTCTTCGAGGGGAACCCCCGGCTTGCCAGAGCCTTCCTCCCGGAGGATTGGCCGAAAGGCGTTTACCCGCTGAGGAAGGACTACGAGCCGAAGCACCCTGAACCGCTGAGGTGAGGGGGGCGTGGGGCTCTACCTCCCGGTGGGGCCGCAGCACCCGATCCACCCCGAGGCCACGCTGATCAAGCTCAAGGTGGAGGGCGAGCACGTGGTGGACGCGGACATCGACGCGAGCTTCGTGCACAGGGGGATCGAGAAGGCGTTGGAGCGCAAGACCTACGTGCAGGGTCTCTTCCTGGCCGAGCGGATATGCGGGATCTGCAACGTCGCGCACACGACGTGCTACACGCTCAACGTGGAGGGGTTGGCGGGGATCGAGGTTCCGCAGAGGGCCCTCTGGCTGAGGTTGATCGTGGAGGAGCTGGCCCGCGTGAGCTCCCACCTCCTCTGGCTCGGCCTGCTGGCCCACGTCGTGGGCTTCGAGTCGTTGTTCATGCTGGCCTTCAGGGACAGGGAGGTGGTGCTAGACCTGATGGAGGAGATCACGGGAGGGCGGGTTACCAGCGGCTACAACGTCATCGGCGGGGTTAGAAGGGACATCGACGCGGCTACGGCGTACAAGATCAAGAGCTCGCTCGCGAAGCTGAAGGAGCGGGTGGTGAAGTACAGGAGGCTCCTGGAGGAGGACCCGATCGTGAGGGCTAGAACCGTGGGCGTCGGCTACCTGAGCCCGAGCGAAGCGAGGGAGCTGCTCGCAGTCGGGCCGGTGGCTAGGGCTTCCGGTATCGCCTACGACATCAGGGTCAACGACCCCTATCTGGTCCACGAGGAGGTCCCGTTCAACCCCGTCGTGTACGACACCTGCGATGCGTGGGGAAGGGCCATGGTTAGGGTGGGCGAGATCCTCGAGTCCATCGAGATGATAGTCTACGCACTAGACCACGCTCCCTCGGGCGAGATCCGAGCTCGCGTACCCCCCATTTTCAGGCCCCCACCTGGCGAGAACGTCACTCGAGTCGAAGCGCCTCGCGGCGAGTTGCTGCACTACGTGAGATCTGACGGCTCTGAGAAGCCGTACAGGTACAAGGTGAGAACCCCGACGCTGGCTAACCTGCCAGCAGCAATATCGATGCTCAAGTCCCGCGGCGATAGGGTCGTGCACATAGCCGACGTTCCAGTAATCTTCGGTAGCATCGACCCCTGCATATGCTGCACCGCCAGGGTCCTCGTCGTGAACGAGAAGGGCGCGGCTAAAGAGTTCCAGCTCGACGAGCTGGCGGCGAAAAGGTGGGCGCGATGATCGCGGAGGCGCTGCGGGCTTTCGTGTACCCGGGCATCGCCTACATGGTAGCGCTAGCTCTCCTCCTCGAGTGGCTGGACAGGAAGATTGTGGCAAGGCTGCAGAACAGGGTGGGGCCGTACTACGCGGGGCCGCACGGTCTGCTTCAACCTCTCGCGGACCTGATCAAGCTCCTCGCCAAAGAGGACGTGGTACCGCTCGGCGCGGACGGGATCCTCTTCACGTTGAGCCCGATCGCGGCCTTCGTGGTTGTAACAGTCGCGGCTGCCTTCGTCCCCCTCGCCTCGACGAGCGGGCTCGTCTCGGCCGAAGGCGACGCCGTCGCGGTGCTGGCTTTAATCACCATCTACTTGCTGCTCGTGTACACAGCTGGAGCGGCGTCCCCGAGCAGGTACTCGCAGGTCGGAGCTGTGAGAGCGGCGCACATGCTCTTGGGCTTCGAGATCCCGCTCATGCTTTCGTGCCTCGGGGTTCTCGCCTCGGCCGGCAGCTTCAGGTTGAGCGAGCTAGCGGCTCGAGGCTCCGTGAGAGTTTTCGGGCTGCACGCGGTGGGTTTCGCGATCTTCCTTATTGCGGCTCAAGCCGAGCTCGAGCGGTTGCCTTTCGACATCCCGGAGGCTGAGCAGGAGATCGTCTCGGGGTGGCTGGTCGAGTACTCGAGCTGGAGGCTCGCCCTCTTCCGCCTGGCGAGGGACATCGAGCTGCTCCTGCTCTCCGGCCTCGCCGTCACGCTGTTCCTCGGGGGACCGGTGGGGCCCTCGCCGCCCGGCGCCGAGCCCCTCCTTTACCCGCTGTACTTCATAGCGAAGGCTGCGCTCATCGTTTTCCTTTTCTCCCTCGTACGGGCCTCAACGGCGAGGATCAGGCTGGACCAGTTCGTGACGTTCTGCTGGCGGTACCTTGTCCCAACCTCCTTCGCGTACTTCGCGTTAGCCGTTTTGGTGGCTTAGCATGGCTCTGGTGTTCGATGTAATAACAAACTTGTTCAGAAAGAGGGCCACGGTGCTCTACCCCGAGGAGCGAAAGGAAGAGCCCGGCACCTTCAGGGGGGTGCTAGGCTTTGAGAGGAGCCTTTGCATCGGTTGCGGTTTGTGCTGGAGGGTGTGCCCAGCCTCAGCCATAGAGGCTTCGAGAGACGAGAAGGGCGCGCGCCCGGTGTTCCACCTGGATAGGTGCATCTACTGTTATCTTTGCGTTGAGGTGTGCCCGAGGAAAGCGATAAAAGCCAGCTCGCGGCGGGCTCCCGCCGTCGAGGACAAGCGCAAGTTGGAGGTGAGCTAGCTTGCTGCTCAGCTATATCGTGCTTTCGGCAGCTGTCGCCGCCGCGCTAGCGGCTGTGGAGCTGAAGGATCTGAATAGAGCTGTGCTCGCGCTCGCTGCCATGAGCGTGCTCGTCGCGCTGGCCCACTACCTCGCGGGAGCTTGGCTGCTAGCGGTCTTCCAGCTCAGCGTCTACGGGGGAGCGGTCACGATGCTGATGCTCGCGGCCGTCCACTCGGGCGGTGAGCGCGGTGAGTAGGCGTCTCTCCGCGGTCGCGGCTGCGGCAGCGGCGGCGGTGGCGGTTCTACTGTACGGGGTGGAGATCGGCGTGCCGACCCTGTGGGTTGAAGCGCGCACTTTGCCGCTAAGCTACATGTGGGTGGTTAGGTGGGCGGAGCTGCTGGCCCAGCTGCTGCTCCTCGTTGCCGTGTTGGTCGCGGTAGCCCACATGTTCAGGGAGGGTGAGGCGGCCTGGCGTCCCTCAATGCATACACGGTAGCGGCTGTCGCGCTGTTCGCGGTAGGCATGTACTGCATCGCGTCGAAGCGAAACCTCATCAAGTTGGTGATGGGTCTCGAGATAATAACCACTTCCGTGAACTTGAGTTTCATGGGGATGGGGCTCAGGGAGAATGGCGTTGACTCGCTCGCCCAGATGTACGTCGCGCTGAACATGGCCGTGAGCGCGGCGGTCCTGGCGCTCGCTCTCGGTTTCGTCGCGCTCCTTTACCGGCACTACGGCACGCTCGACGCGTCCAAGATCGCCAGGCTGAGGTGGTAGCTTGAACCCCCAGAGCCTCTTGCTGATACTTGCTTCCACGGGAGTTGTAACCATTGTTGCCGGCTTCCTCGAGGAGAGGTTCAAGCGCAGGAATTTATCCGGTCACCTCGCCTTCGCTGGAACCGCGTTAGCGTTCGCGCTTTCTTTCAAGCTGGAGCCGGGCACCTACAACCTGGCGCCGGGAGCGCCCCTACCGGCGGCGGAGCTCAGGGTCGATCCCCTCTCGAAGTTTCTAGGCGCGCTCTTCCTCGCGGTGTTCCTAGCGGCTATCGCGCACTCCTTCTCCTACATGCGCGAGGAGGGCGACAGCGGCTACTACACGCTGACAGTTCTGATGGCGAGCGGGCTGGTGGGAGCGCTCTTCTCGAACGACCTGTTCACCTTCTTCTGCTTTTGGGAGCTGGCATCGGTGTCGGGCTACGCGCTCGTCGGCTACAGGTGGTGGTACTGGGAGCCTGCGGAGGCGGCGTTCAAGTACCTGCTCGCGTGCACGGTCGGCGCGCTCACGACGCTTTACGCCGCTTCGCTGCTTTACGGGGTGGCGGGTACCACGAACCTCGACGCGCTGCGCACGGCCTTGAGCCAGGTCGGCGGGTCCCGCGCGTTTGCGGCAGTTACGGCGCTGCTGATCGTTGGGCTCGGCACAACGGCTGCGGTGGTGCCCTTCCACACGTGGCTGCCCGACGCCCACCCGGCCGCTCCGAGCCCGATCAGCGCGGTGCTCTCGGGCGTAGTTGTCAACGTACCCCTCTACATGCTAGCGCGCCTCCTCCTAACGGTTCTGCCGCGAGAAACCGGTGTCAGCTACGCCCTGTTGGCGCTCGGCTCCTTATCGAGCATCGTCGGTAACGCGGCGGCGCTCGTTCAGCTCGACGCAAAGAGGTTCCTGGCGTACTCCACCATAGCGAACGTGGGGTACATGCTGGTCGGTCTCGGTGCTTGCTACAGAGCTGAAGCAGCCGGCGCCGCTGGGGTCGCCGTCGACGCGCTCACCGGAGTTTTCGTCCAGTTAGTCAACCACGCGGTGAGCAAAAGCTTGCTCTTCCTCTGCGTCGGCAACGCCGTGCGGGAAACGGGGAGCAGGCTCTTCACGAGCCTGGAAGGTTACGGGAGGAGGATGCCAGCTACCGGTGCGCTCTCGCTGGTAGCGCTTCTCAACCTAGCCGGGATACCCCCAGCGGCGGGGTACTACGGGAAAGCGCTCATCACGGCGGGCCTAGCCTACAACCTCCAAGACCCAGCGGCTCTCGCCGCGCTGGCGGCTCTCGAGGCGAACTTCGCTTTAGCGGCCGGCTACTACGCGTACTTCGCGTTTCGAGCCTTCAGGGAGAGAGGCCGCGCGCTCCGGGAGGCCCCTCTCTCCATGCTGGCGCCCGAGGCCGCGCTCGCCGCTTTCGTTGCAGCTTCGTCCGTTTACCCGAGCCTCCTGGTGGAGGGGGTGCGAGCCGGTGTTAAAGCGCTTCTGGGGTCTCCCTAGCCAGGATTCCGGGAGGTGCACCTAACGCTTAAAAACCGGCGTAGCGGCGCGCGTAGCCGAGCCCTTAGAGGTGGCGGGAATGCTGGAATTGCTTAACTGCGCCTGGGCCGCGCCGACGATCGCGGCGCTGCTCGAGCCAGCAGTAGCCAAGCTGAGCCGCCGCGCGAGGGACGGCCTTGCCGTAACCGCGTGCGCCGCCGCCGCCCTATCCACGCTCACCCCGTTCTTCGCCAATGCGCGGGGAGCGTTGCGCTGGGAGTGGGTCAGCCTGCCCGGTCTGGGGGGTGTGGGGTTCGGCCTGCTCCTCGACCCGCTCAGCTCGACGCTCGCGGCTGTGGTAGCGTGGGTTTCGCTCGCGGTCTTCGTCTACTCGCTGGGGTACATGCGCGGCGACCCCGGCCTCACTAGGTACTGGGCGCTCATGCTGCTCTTCGTCGGCGGGATGGAGCTGCTGGTGCTCTCCGAGAACCTCGTGCTAATGCTCATCGGTTGGGAGGTTGTCGGCGTGTGCAGCTTCGCTCTGATAAGCTACTGGTACCAGGATAGGGAGGAGGATCGGGCTACCCGCTGGGTCGGAGAACCCCCGGAGGAGTACCCGCCCTCCCACTGCGGCGTCAAGGCGCTCCTCGTCACTAGGCTGGCCGACACCCTCATGATCGCTGGCGCGCTGGCGCTAGCGCTGGCCGCGGGGACCTTGTCTCTAGCGGAGCTCGCGGAGCGGAAACCCGACGCTCCGGGCGAGCTCCTGCTGGCTTCTCTCCTCCTGATGTACGCCGGCGCGCTGGGGAAGAGCGCCCAGCTCCCCTTCATGGAGTGGCTCCCGGACGCTATGGCCGGGCCGAGCAGCGTCAGCGCGCTCATACACGCGGCGACGATGGTTAAAGCGGGGGTTTACCTAACGGCTAGGCTCGCTCAGCTGGCGCTGTCCTGGAGCCAGTTCGTAGACCCCACTCCGTTCTTCGCTGTAGTGTCGGCGTGCGGGGTAGCGACGGCGCTTGCAGCGAGCTTGCAAGCCGCCGTGAGCGGGGAGCTGAAGAAGACGCTGGCCTACTCTACGGCCAGCCAGATCGGGTACATGATGGCGGCGCTGGGGGCCGCGCGCTGGGCTGGGAGCGCCGCGATCGCGGCCGCCGTCTACCACCTGGTGAACCACGCGGTCTTCAAAGCGGCGCTCTTCCTCGCGGCGGGAGTCGTGATACACGCGGCTGGCTCCAGGTTCTACAGCGGGATCCGGGGCTGGGGCAGGAGGCTCAAGGCGGTGGCGCTAGCGTTCCCGCTGGCTACCGCCTCGCTTGTGGGCGTTCCGCCCTTCGGCGGCTACTGGAGCAAGGAGCTCGTGCTATCGGTGCTGGAGGCGGAACCCGCAGTGCTGGCTCTCGCGGTTGCGGCGGCATTCTTCACGGCCTTCTACGGTGTGAGGATGCTTTTGCTCACGTTCACTGGAGGGTCTGCAGCCGAGCATGCTCACGGGAGCAGCTTGCTCGAGGATATACCCTACCTAACGCTCGCTGCCGCGTGCTTAGCTCTCGGCCTGCTGTCGCGCCCCCTCGAGGCCGCGATCGCGGCGGTGTTCGGAGCGGAGCTTCCCGAGGCCCGCATAGTCTCCTACCTTTCCATGGCTGCTGTAGCGGCAGGTGCGCTTTCCGCTGCGATAGCGCATTTCCGAGGTTCCAGCGCTGGCTGGGCCGAGCCTTTCGTGAAGGTCCTTCGCCGCCGCCTTTACTTGAACGCCGCTTACTACAGGATCGCCAGCGGCGTATCGAAGCTGGCGAGAGCGGTGGACGCGCTCGAAGAGGCTTACGCTCACGCGCTGCACCAGACCGCAGCCGCGTTGTCAGCCGAATCGGAGGAGCTGGCTAAGATCCAAACCGGGATTATCGAGCTGAGGGAACTGGCGTGGGTAGCCGGGGCCCTCCTCCTGCTGCTCCTCCTGCTGGCTTCGAGGTGAGGCTCGTGCTGCTCCTTGCTGCGATACTGTTCCCTTTGACCGCCATACCGGCAGCCGCCGCAGTTAAGAGCTGGAAACGGGGGGCGGCGCTGGCCTCCTCCTCGCTCATCGCCTCAGCCGCCGCGCTAGCCCTTTCCGCTGGGCGCGGGCTGAAGGAAGCCTACATCGTAGAACCGACGCTGGGTTTGATAGTGCTCGATGGTAGGGGCTACAACGTCGCTTTCTCCTTGCTCGCTTGCCTAGTATGCGCGGCGGCGCTGCTCGCGGCGCCGCGCTTCTTGGAGCGCGCGCGGAGGCGCAGGTCGCCCGCGTCTTTCTACGCGCTTTACCTCGCGGCGTCCGCCTCGCTCGTAGCCACCCCCCTTTCCGGGACCCTTACCACGTTCTTCGCGTTCTTCGAAGCCTACTTGATCGCATCGTGGCTCCTCCTGCTACTGTGGGGGGGCGATAGGCGCAGGGGGTCAGCGGCGCTGACGTACCTGGTCTTCACGGAGGTTGGCGCGCTGCTAACCCTGCTCGGGATAGCGGTGCTCTACGACGCCTATGGTACGACGAGCTTCGAGGGTCTGCGGTCGGTACTCCAGCGCGCTCACCCCGCTGAGCTGGTGCTGCCCTTCGCGCTGCTAGGCGTAGGCCCGCTCGTGAAGATGGCGGTCGTACCGCTTCACGCCTGGCTGCCTGCCGCCTACTCGAGCGCCCCCATCCCGCTCCTGGTGACAATGACCATCGCCGAGGGCATCGGGGGGTGGGCCCTGGTTACGCTCCTATCGTTCACGGCGCCCAGCGTGCTCAGCGTAGCTTGGTTCAGGTTGCCGCTCCTCGCCCTGGCGGCTTTCACGGCGGTCTACGGCAGCTTGGCGGCGCTCGCGCAGAGGGATCCCAGGAGGCTGCTGGCCTACTCGAGCGTGAGCCAGGGCGGCTACCTGCTGCTGGGGATCGCCTGCGGCGGTGACATAGCGGCCGCCAGCGCGCTCCTGCTCTTCGCAGCCCACTCGCTCGCTAAAGCGGCGCTCCTCGCGGCCTTCGGCTACCTTGAGGAGCTATCGGAGGTCCGCGACCTCGAGAAGCTGGGGGGTTTAGCGCCCTACATGCCGGCGACCGCGGTCTCGGTGCTAGTTTCCTTCCTGAGCTTAGCCGGCGTACCGCTAACGCTCGGGTTCTGGGCGGAGCTCGAGGTCGTGGCCAGCGTAGTGGCGCTGCTCGCTCGCGGCAGCGTGAGCGGTCTAACCGCTGCAGCCGCGCTATCGGCTTCGACGGCTCTCTCGCTGGCGTACGGCGTGCTCTGCTTTAAGCGCGTGTTCTTCGGCAAACCAAAGCTCCGCTTAAAGGAAGATGTGAGGAGCGCCCCCGTGGTACTCGCGCTGGCGCTTTCGCTGGCTAACGTGGCTCTAGGGGCTCACCCGGGTTTGCTCATTGCGGCGCTCCAGCGCTAGCGGCTCACGTCCTGCAGGGGCGCGGTACCGGTTGCAGCACCGCGCTCTTAGCCTCCGCGCGCTTAACACCCTCCCAACCCGCCTCCTCCAACCACTTTTCCACCTCCCTCGCCCTCCTCTTGACGTACGCGAGGAAGAGCTTCAGCGTCCACCGCAGGGGGGCGTAGCGGGCGCCCTTGAGGTAGAAGGTGGAAACGATGTCCTCAGCCCACCTGAGCGAGTGCCACAAGCACCTGCGCATGATCTCCACGTGCCCCTCCTTCAGGTGCTCCCTGAGGAACCACCCCCGGTCCCTGAGGACCCCCAGCGGCACGAAGAACATCGGTACGATGAGGCTCCTGTAGTCCTTCAGCCTATCCAGGAGCTCCGCCGTTTGCGCTAAGTCGTCCTCCGTCTCCTCCGGTAGGCCTAGAATCAGCGTTAAGGCCGGTACGATGCGGTGCTCGTGCATTATCGCCATCGCGTCCTCGACCACCTGCGGCCACATCTCGATCGGGTAAGGAGCGGCTTTCGCCGGCATTATCTTCTTCGCCAGGTTCACGGAGCCGGTTTCCAGGCCGATCTGCACGCCCAGGTACTGCTGGTGCTCGTCGTAGATCAGCTCGGTGAGCTTCGTGATCAGCTTGTACTTCTCCTGCGCGTACTTCACCTCAGCGAGCGTGGCGTGGCTCCACGCGAGCGTTTTGCAGTACTTCTTAGCCAAGGCGTGGAGCTTCAGAAGGGCGTTGGGGTTTGGCTCCAACCCCCTCGCCCCGTATATCAGCACGTCCTCCGAGTGGAGGATGCACCTGTCGAGGCCGGCGTTCGCGTTCACGCGCAGCTCGCGTTCGATCTTGTCCAGCGGGTAGTAGCGGAGGGGGCGCAGGGTCACGGGGCAGAACTTGCACCCCCTAGGGCAGCCGCGCATGATCTCGACCAGCCCGTTCACGCTGGCGCCTTTGATCTCGGGGATCTCCTCGATGGATGGTACGTCCTCGGGGCCCACGTAGACGTAGAGCGGCAGCTCCTCCCCGTTGAGCGCTTTGGCTGCCAGCTCAACCACGACCTTCTCAGCTTCCCCGTCCACGACGGTGTCGATGCCGAACTCGCGCCAGTAGTCCAGGTTCCAGAGCCACTGCCAGGCGGCGGGGCCCCCGGCGATGATCTTCAAGCCGCGCTTCTTCGCCTCGCGGATCTCCGGCCTCCTCATGAGGCGCAGGAAGCTCCTCCTGTTGACGGGCTCGCTCCCGGTCATCAGCCACCACTCGATGCTGGGCGACGCCATCGCGAAGTAGTCGTGGTGGCCGATCATTAGCACCTTAGCGTGCTTCAAGTGCGGCCCGAGGTGGTCGGGGTCGATGATCGCCGCGTTGAAGCCGGCGTTGACGAGCGCGGCTTCGATCTTCCTCAAGCCGTACGGCGCCTCGAGGGGCCTACCCCACCTGTCAACCTTCGGCTTGGGCGCGCAGATCCACATCCACAACCGCTCGGGCACGCCGACGGGCGGGCCGGTCGCGACGAAGCCGAGGAACTCCTTGCCGTGGTGGTTCGTGATCATCGTCCGGTCGGAAGTTATCACGATGTCAAGCTTCATCGCGCTCACCTTCAACGTAAACGATCACGGTCCTGCTGATGTTGTTCACGAGGAAGCTTCTCACCCGCTCAATGGACGAGACCCCGTCGTTGGCGGCTATGCGGATCACGAGCCTCCTCGCTGAAGGCTTCGACCTCACAGCCTCCTCCACCTTTTCAGCGTTCTCATCCCCCTTGAGTTCGATCACCAGCTCGCTCACTCGGCGTCACCCCCCAGCTTGGATATGAGGCGCTCGAGCTCGAGCTCCAAGTGCTCGAGCTTCTCCCTCAGGGTAGCGTTGGCCCTAGCCCTTAGCTCGCGCACCCTAGCCCTCGTCCGCTTCAGCAGGCTGACCTGAGACTCCAGGAAGAGCTGGGAGAGGCTGACGCTGGGGGTGTACGAGCCGAGCCTCCCCTGCCTCAGCTTGCGTACGAGCTTCCTCCCCTCCAGCATCTTCATGGCAGCCGATATTGAGGACTTGCTGTAGCCCGTGATGTCGATCAGCTCCTTGCTGGTGAGAGGCCTGTCGGAGAGGTAGAGGGCGGCGAGGATCCTCGCGCAGCTCCTGGGGAAGCCTAAAGCGTAGAGCAGCCGGGCCAGCACGGGCAGCGCGTCGCTAGCGGTCGAGAGGGTTTTCACAGGGCTGTGCATCACAGGCACCTCGGTCCACAGAGGTTTGAACCGAACCCCTTTTAAGCTTGCCTAGAGGCGCGAGCGCGCGAACGCATTTTAACGCCCCGCTCCCCGCTCTAGGTGTGAGCGGGGTGGAAGTCGTTTGCGCTGGGGAAATCCTGGTCGACGTGATCCCCAGGGAGGTGGGCCCCTACCGGGAAGGTACGCTGCTGGAGGTGCACTTCGGCGGCGCGCCCGCTAACGTGGCGGTCGGGGTCGCGAGGTTGGGTCGCCGCTCGGCTTTCGTGGGGTCTGTGGGCAAGGACCCCTTCGGCGACATGCTGGCGGAGTACCTGGCGAGCGAGGGCGTGTACACCGGGTGGCTGGCTAGGAAGGACGCTAGGACGAGCTTAGCCTTCGTCGTCGCGAAGCCCCAAGGCGAGCGCGACTTCTTCTTCTACAGGCCACCCTGGGTCGCGACGGCCGACGCGATGCTCGAAGATGGGGACGTCGACTGGGAAGCCGTCCGGAAAGTCAAGGTGGTGCACGTCTCGGGGGTCGCGCTATCCCAGCCCCCCTTGCGCGACACTGTGCTCAAGCTGATGGAGGTGGCGAGGAGCGCCGGCGCTCACGTGTCGCTCGACCCGAACTACAGGGCCGATATCTGGCTGGGAGGCGTCGAGCGCGCGAGGCTGGAGTTCAAGAGCGCGCTCCAGCGCTCGACCGTGGTCATGCTGGGGTACGACGAGATGGAGCCCTTGCTGGGCACCAGCGACTACAGGGAAGCCGCGGAGAAGCTGCTCTCGATGGCCCCCCACCTGGAGTACGCGGCCGTGCGGTTGGGAAGCAGAGGGGCGTACGTCGCGACAAGAAGGGGCGAGCGGGTGCTCGTGGAAGCGTTCAAGGTTCCCGTGGTGGACACGACGGGCGCTGGGGACGCGTGGGCAGCGGGCTTCATCGTCTTCGCTCTGCTGGAGGGCAGGAGCTTGCACGAGGCCGTTCTGCTCTCGAACGCCGTGGCCGCGGTGAAGTGCACCCGGAGGGGCGCTACGGCCGGGATGCCTAAGCGCAGCGAGCTCCGCGCGTTCCTCGAAGAGCGGGGCGTGCGCGTTGAGCTGTGATTCACCTCCTCCTTCTACCGGCTGCCTCTTTCGCCAGCTCCTGCCTTATTTTTTCGAACTCTTCGGCGCTGATCGAGTTCGCCAGGCTCTGCCCCCACGCTGTCAACCGGGCCTCGTACTCCTTGACGTCGAGAACACCCCACTCGGCCAACTTCTTGACGGATTTCGCGAGCTTGGACACGAGCTCCTCGTACTCCCGCGTACCCTGCTGCGCTCCCGTCAGCTCGGCCACCGCTCTGGCGACGAACTCGTACTGGCTCATGCCCCCCCTAGAGAACAGGAGGCTACCGAAGTACTCGCGGTGGAGCCCCGCTATCACCATCTTGTCGTACTTGTCGAACGCCTCCTCCTCGCTCACGGGGGAGGCTCGCCCGCTAGGTCTATAAGCGTTGCGTGAACGCTCCCCAGCGTGGCGATCGCCTCTCTCGCGCTTTTCCGAAGCGCGCCGCCGCAGCCGCGGGGGCGGAGCCGCTATGGTCGCCCTGGCGGCTAGCAAGCTGAGGGTTGTGGCGGCCTTCATCGAGGCTCGCGGCTCGGTTTCGGAAGCCGCCGAGATCGCCGGTGTCTCGAAGCAGTACATCTACGAGGTCCTCGGCAGGTTGCGCAGCCTCGGTTACAGGTTCAGGGGCTTCCCGTCGCTGGGGGCTTTGGGCAGGGTCCTCCTAGCCCTGTCGCGGGGCGGCGCTTTGCCGAACGGTGATTTCTCGGCCGCCCGCTTGAAGGTGTACTCCTTCGGGGGCGAGGAGCTGCTCGTCGGCGTATACGTACTCCCAGCGCGGGCTCGAGCCGCTGAGCTGCTGAGGGACTTGAGCGGCGCTGAAACCGTCGAGCTACTCGACATCCTGCCGGCAGCCCCCTTCCACGACTTAGCTGAGCTGAGGCCGCGCGAGGGGGCTAAGCTGCCTAAGCCGCCCCGCCGCGAGCTGGACGGCATCGACAAGGCGATCCTAGCCAAGCTCTTCGAGGACGTGTCCTCTCCGGTCACCTCCTCGGTGCCGGGAGTGAGCAAGAGCCTCCTCTCCTACCACTACAGGCACCACGTGAAGCCGATGCTGCGCGTCCTGCTCGACACCCACCCGATGCTTATGCACGCGAGACCCCTGCTGCTGGCTGAAGTGCGCGCGGAGAGGGAGGAGTGGATACCCGCGCTCCTAAAGGCCCGCCAGGTTTACCTGCTCATGCCCCGCCCCAACCTCCTCTCGGCTTACGCGCTGCTGGATGTCGAGGACCCCTACACCTTCCTCAAAAGAGTAGCCGAAGCCAGGAGGGAGAGGGGGCTCGGCCTCCAAGTAGCGCTGCTGGGGTACGTCGACCCCGAGAAAAGCGAGAAGCTGAGGATCCCGCGCGCGCTCCTATCCTAGTGGCTACGCGGGCCTGCGCACGGCGAAGAAGGCGGTTACCGTGCGCTCCACGTACACGTAGGTCGAGAGCATCCTCCTCAGATCCCTAACGAGCTCGCTCAAGCCCGGCGAGAACGCGGTGAGCACGATGTAGCCCTCGTCGTCGACGTCCAACCTGATCCCCGTCGGCCCCAGCTCCCCCGCCAGGGTTTTGAACGCCGCCAGCGTCGGTAGCGCGCCGTCGAAGAAGGCTAGGGGCTGGCTCTGCAAGTAGAAGCCGTTGTCCTCCACGGTCACTTCCACCCCCAAGCGGCTCCCCGCCCCCTCCACGAGGACTCCGACCAGCTCCTCGCCCTCCCACGTGTGCGCCGCCGCCTTCAGCCCAGCGTCCCTCAACGCCTTAGCCACCTCCCCCTCCCTCCCGTAATCGGCGTAGGGGCTCAGGCGGACGGGCGTGCCGTCCTCCACGGCTGAGAGGAGGTCGGGCACCCCGACGACGGCCCCCAGTTTGACCACCGGCGAGTAGGGCTGGGAGTACCCGAAGAAGAAGCAGAGCGCTTTGCCCGGTTTCCAGAACGCTACGTCCCCCCTCTCCACAACCGCCGCCTCCTCGCCCGCCAGATCAAAGGGGGTTTCGAAGTAGATCTCGTGCCGCCACCGCCTGGCCGCGCTCTCGATCGGAAGCCCGCTCAGCTCCCTATCCAGCCACGCTACAACCTCGCCCCTCTCGCCGAAGAGCGCTTTGACGTACACGCGCACGCTGCTGGGATCCGGGTTAAAAAGGTGCGCGCTACACGTACTCGACCTTTAGCGAGAGCTCTTCCGCGACCTTCTCCACCGCCTCCCTCCAAGCCCTTCGGAGCTTCCTCTCGACCACCAGCTTCCGGGTGGGCACCGAGCTCTTCACAGCCGCCTCTCTCACGATCCTCTCGACGAGCGCGGGCTCCTCCAGCGACTTCAGCGCGTAGTTCGCTATCATGTGGCCGTAAGCTTCGGAGCTCGAGAGGGCTCGCGCGGTGAACGCGGCTGCGTAGTGGTTGCCGCCGACCCCTACGCACGCCTCGTAAGGGGGTGGGGGTAGCGTTAGGGCGTCGACGACCGCCTCCGCGACAGCCCTGCGAGCCTCAGCCAGTGTCCACTCCCGGGCGCTGCTGCCGATCTCAACGAAGGTGATGGGTCTCTTGAGCGAGGATGGCCCGTGGTGCGTGACCTCGTACGTCACCTTGAAGTCGGGCAGCGAGTCTGCGCGCTTGGCGAGCGAGAGCAGGAGGCTTTTGGCGAGCGGCGGGTTGGACGGCGGTAGCTCGAGCGGTCTGCCTCCCGCTAGGGCCTCGCGCGTGGGGTTTCCGGGGTGGTGCACCGTGAGAGACCTGATACCAGCTTCGCTCGAGTGGCGCGAAAGCACGAGGTGGAAACCGGCGTCGCAAACTTCGTCGAGGAACTCGAAGTAGAGGACGTCCTCCTCGAACCCGGCGAGCAGCGCGTCAATCTCCGGCAGGTAGTAGGCGCTGACCGCTCGAGCGGCGGTAACCGGCTTAGGCTCGAGGAGTCCGAGGAGCTCGCCCGCCACGCCCGAACCGGCAGGGTCCCCTACGCTGTAGGCGATGCAAACCTTCACCTTCACGGCCCGTCGCAAGGATCGTCAATTGATAAACTTCGCGGCCTGCGACGCTGGAACCGAGGGAAAAAGAGGAAGAGAAAGAGAAAAAGTGGGATTTAAAGGAGCGGGGATTTCGGGTTCCAAGTTCCGCGCTGCACGGGCGGGATGTAGTCTTCGACGAGCGCCGGATCGAAGTTCAGCTTCTGGCCTTTCTCCGCGCTGAGGTAAGCTAGCATCATGAGCTGGACGATGAGCAGGCCGTCGTACCAGTTCTCAGCCGGCTGAACCCCCTTGAGGAAGCACTCGACCATGTAGCGGTCCTCGGCTTGGTAGCCGTACGTCACCGCCTCGTCGGGGATCACAGGCATTAAGCCTTGGTCGGCGTTCTGCTTCTCCACGAACTCCTCGCTCGGCGGGATCTTAACGTGCCTGCTGAAGAACGCGAAGAGCTCGGGCTGGAGCGTGTTTATCCAGAGCGAGTACTCGGGCCCTAAGACCTCGAAGGTCAACCTCAACCCGGCGCCGATGTAGGACCAGGACGTGTGCGTCTCCGTCATTACAACGTTCCCCTCCTCGTCCTCGTAAACCACGACGGCGGTGGCGTAATCCTCCGCGGGCTCCACCGAGTAGTCCACCCCGTACGTCTGCTTGAGCCTTTCCACGTAGCCCTTCCTCGTCCACTTCAGCGAGGCCACTTCGCCCCACACCTTCCTCGGCTTTATGCTGTCCTTCCCCTTCTCGGGGTCCCACAGGACGTAGCGCGCCGCCTCGAGGCTGTGGCACATCATGTCCAGCAGCACACCGCCGCCCGACTGGGTGGGCTTCCAGAACCAGGGCGCGTGGGGCCCGCCGTGCTCCTCAGCCGCCCTAGCCAGGTAGGGTCTCCCGCTGTACTTCGCGCCGAACCTCCAGACCACCTCCTTACCCCTCGTCACAGAGGGCATGAACACCTGGTTCTCGAGGTAGCCGTGGAGCAGCCCGGCCCTCTCGACCAGGTTCACCATCTCCCTCGCCTCCTTCACGTTGCGCGCGAGAGGCTTCTCGCACGCTACCGCCACGATGTTGCCTTTACCCTGCCTAGCCTCCTCGGCCACAGCCCTGACAGCGTCGAGCCTGGCGTAGTTGGGGGAGAGGATCCAGACAGCGTTAACGTTGGGGTCCCTGAGCATGTCGAAGATGTCCGTGTAAACCTTCGGTTTGCCGACGCCGAGCTGCTCGGCGAGAGCGGCCAGCTCCCTAGCTCTGGCCTCAGTCCTGCTGTGCACCGCCACGATGTCGGCTCCGCGGACGCCCACCCAGCCTCTAACGTGGAACCTAGCTGCGAAGCCCGCGCCGACCAGAGCAACCCCAAGCTTGCGCTCCATCGGGAACCTTTCGTCGACATCGTATAAAAGCAGATCGCCGCGCCTCAATTAAGACGCGAGCATTCCGTGCCACATGGAACATTTATAAGAAGGAGCGAAGCGCATGCGGTTCACGCGCATCTAAGCTAGAGAAAGCTTTAAATATAAAAAAGCTTTATACAACGCCGGAAAAATCGAAAGAAAGAGAAAAGCATAAAAGCTAACCTGAAGGAAGCCCCGCCAATGGCGGGCTCGGGATCGGCACCTAAAGGTGGAGCTCGCAGCAAGATAATAACCGCCGCTTTAATCGCGATCATCGCCGCAGCCAGCTTCGCGGCCGGTTACTTTTCGCGCACGATCTTCGGCGGCGAGCAGCAGACGGTGACCGTCAAGATCGGCGCGCTGCTGCCCCTGACGGGGGATCTGGCCTCCTTCGGTAAGCGCAACCAGGGGAGCCTGCAGCTGGCGATTGAAGACATCAATAGGTTCGCGGAAGCCGCGGGAAGCAAGTTCCGGTTCCAGCTGGTGGTGGAGGACACGGGCACGGACCCCCAGACGGCCCGGTCGAGGATAGAGGCGCTCGCCGCTCAGGGAGTGAAGCTGTTCGTAGGGCCCATGGCGAGCAGCGAGGTCTCCCAGGTTAAACCCTTTGCGGACGCCAACAAGCTGGTTATCGTGAGCCAGTCCTCCACCGCCCCAGCGCTATCGATACCAGGCGACTTCGTCTTCAGGGTCGTCCCGCCCGACACCTACCAGGGTAAGGCGCTGGCCAAGGTGGTCTGGAGCTCGGGCTTCACGAAAGCCATCGTAATCTACAGGAACGACGCGTGGGGTGTGGGCTTGCGCGATAGCTTCGAGAAGAACTTTAAGGCGCTGGGAGGGGTTGTCGAGAGCGTAGCCTACGACCCGGGCGCCAAGGAGTTCTCCGCCGAAGTCTCGAGAGCCGCCGACCTGGCGGGTAGGATGGGCGCCGGCACGGCGGTCGTGCTGGTGTCGTTCGAGGAGGGCATACAGATCATCAAGCTGGCGGCGCGGAACCCGGTTCTGTCCAAGGTGACGTGGTTCGGGACCGACGGCCTGGCGAACAGCGCGAAGCTGGTCTCCGAGGCTGGTTCGGAGGCCGTAGCGCTGGGCGGCATAGCCTCGACGACGTTCATCCCCTCGAGCAACCCGATGCAGGAGGAGTTCAAGAGGAGGTTCCGCCAGCGCTTCGGCGAGGACCCCGACAGCTACTCGATGAACGCTTACGACGCGGCTTGGCTGCTGGCTCTCTCCGTCATGCTGGCGGGCAGCGACGACGGCGCCAAGGTGGCGAGCGTGCTGCCGCAGGTCGCAGCCCGCTACTACGGGATCACGGGTACGATAACGCTCGATGCGGCGGGGGATAGGGCGGCCGGCGACTACGGCGTGTTCAAAATCGTGCAGACCCCCGACGGCCTGGCGTGGAGGCTCGTAGCCGTGTACCACATCGACACCGATACTATCACGCCCGTGGGCAGCTGAGGAGCCGGACATGACCTCGGACGACCTTCTTTTTCTCGCGAAAAACGTTTCTAAAAGCTTCGGAGGCCTCGTGGCCCTCGACAAGGTCACGGTCGCGGTCCCCGAAGGCGCTCTCACCCTGATGATAGGCCCCAACGGCAGCGGGAAGACCACGTTCCTCCAAGTGGCGTGCGGAGTGCTCAAGCCCGATAGCGGCGCCCTGCTCTTCGCTGGGCGCAACGTAACGGGGTTACCCCCTTACGCGAGGTTCAGGCTCGGCATTGTGACGACGTTTCAGATCCCCAGGCTCTTCCCCTCTCTCAGCGTCCTTGAGAACGTCCTGTTGGCTGCGCAAAAGGTCCGCGAGAGCCCGCTCTCTCTTTTGAGCTCGCGGAAGGGGGAGCGGGATCTCGTCGAGAGGGCTTTCGAGGTGCTGAAGCTGCTCTCTCTCGATCGCGTGTGGGATAAGCCGGCTCGGGCGCTGAGCGGCGGCCAGATGAAGCTCCTGGAGCTCGCCAGAGCCCTGGTGAGTGAGCCTAAGCTCCTCCTCCTGGACGAGCCCCTAGCCGGTGTCAACCCGGCGCTAGCCGGCGAGATAATGCAGTTCCTCTCGAAGGTCCGGAGGGAGAAGGGGGTAGCGATGCTGCTCGTGGAGCACAGGCTCGACATAGCCCTCAAGCACGCCGACTACGTTTACGTCCTCCACCACGGCCGCGTGATCTCGGAGGGATCGCCCGAGGCGGTCGTCGAAGACCCTCTGGTTGCGAAAGCTTACCTGGGTGAGTAGCGTGAGGGTGCTCGAGGTTAAGGGGTTGCGAGCCGGTTACGGTCAGATGGAGATCGTTTCGAACGTCACCTTCGATGTGGGGGACCGCGAGGTTGTGGCGGTGGTCGGCCCCAACGGGAGCGGCAAGAGCACGCTGCTCAAGGCGGTCTTCGGTCTCTGCAGGGTTTTCTCCGGCGCGGTCCTGTTCAAGGGGGAGGACGTCACGAGGCTCCCGCCGCACAAGCGGTCGCGGCTTGGCATGGCTTACCTGCCTCAAACCGGCAACGTGTTCGAGAGCCTGACCGTTAGGGAGAACCTCATGCTGGCGGCGCACGACCTGGACGAGGAGGAGGTTAGGAAGAGGCTGGAGGGCGTCCTCTCGCTGTTCCCGGAGCTCGGGGGGTTGATGCGCAGGAAGGTTAGGACGCTGAGCGGCGGCGAAAGGCAGATAGTAGCGCTGTCGATGAGCCTGCTGAGGAACCCCTCTCTCGTGATGCTGGACGAGCCCACTGCCGCGCTGGCGCCGCGCCTCGTCAAGCAGGCGCTTAAGAGGGTGGTCGAGCTGAGGGATGAGGCGGGCGTGTCGATCGTGCTCGTGGAGCAGAACGCCCTGTCGGCCCTCGAGGTCAGCGATAAAGCTCTCCTGATGGTTTCGGGGACGGTGAAGTTCTGGGGGGGCGCGCGCGAGCTCCTCGAGGATCGGGAGCTCGCGAAAACGTACCTGGGCTTGTAGGTGGTCGCGGTGCTGGACCTGCTCGTTGGCGCGCTCGTCTACAGCAACCTCCTCGCGCTGATGGCCGTGGGGCTCAGCCTGGCGCTCATCACCTGCAGGGTCTCCAACTTCGCGCACGGGGATTTCGCGATGGTCGGCGTTTACGTGGCTTACACGTTGAGCGTGGTCGCCGGGCTTACGCCCTACGCTTGGATCCCCGCGGCTTTCGCCTTCGGCGGTCTCGTCTCGCTCCTAGCCTACCTGCTCGTGTTCGAGCCTCTGCGCGAGAGAACCGACCTCGTCACGCTCATGGTGGTCTCCATGGCTCTGGACATGGTGCTCCGCTACTCGCTGCACGTCTACGCGGACCTCATGCAGCAGTGGCTCAGGGTTTACACGAGGTTGTTCATGTTCGACGATTTCCTCGTCGAGGCGGCCGGTTCGAGATTGCCCGGTGTGCTCCCAGCGTCCACCGCGGTCGTTGCCGCTCTTCTGGCCTCGCTCTACGTGCTGCTGTACAAGACGAGGGTGGGGGTCGCGATGCGAGCCGCGATCGAGAACCCAGGCTTAGCGGAAGCTCTTGGAGTGAGCGTCAGGAGAGTTTTCGCCCTTAGCTGGTTCCTATCCGGCGCGCTGGCGGCGACGGCTGGCGTGTTCCTGCCGTTCAGGATCATGGTGAGCCCAGACACGGGGTGGTCGATGCTGCTGCCGACGTTCGCCGCGGTGACGGTGGGCGGGATCGGCAGCCTCGGCGGGAGCGTTCTGGGGGCCTACCTCATCGGGTTCTCCGAGACAGTGCTCGCGTACCAGCTGGCTCAGGTGGGGATCAGCACAGCGTACAGGCCCCTGCTCACCTTCGCGGCGATAATCGTGACGTTGCTCGTGTACCCGAGGGGCCTCTCCGGGCTCTGGAGCGGGAAGGGGTGGTCGCTACGTCGGAGGTCCTAGCGTTTGTCGTCAGCCTGGGCACGCTCTACTCGATCTACGTGATCCTCTCGTCATCGATGGAGCTCGTTTACGGCGAGCTCGGCCTCCCCGATTTCGCGAAAGCCGCCTTCTTCGCCGTGGGGGCTTTCGCCGCCGGAGCGCTGTCGGTCAGGCTCGGAGCGGCGTTGGCCGGGATCGCGTGGGAGGGCGAGTTCAAGCTCCGCAGCTACTACTACGCAACGCTGGTGTCGGCGAAGGTGGCCGAAAACCCGCTGATGGGGCTTGTAATCTTCGTAGTGCCGCTGCTGGTCGCCGTCCCCTGCGCGGTGCTCCTGGGCGTCTTAGCCAGCTACCCGGCTCTCCGCCTCCGCGAGGACTACCTGGCGATCACCCTCATCGCGTTCAGCGAGATCGTGAGGGTTGTCGCCCGCAACTACGAGCCCCTCGTCGGCGGCACGTTCGGGGCGGGGGTTGTGGACGTGTTTGCGTGGCTCCGCAGTCCGTGGCGGGAGCTCGCGATGATGCTGACCTCTGCTCTCTTCGCTTTCGGCGCTTGGCTCCTGCTGTACAGGCTGTCGAGGTCCCCCTTCGGGAGGGTCCTGAGGGCGGTCAGGGACGACGAGGTCGCGGCAGCTGCCTACGGCGTGGACGTCGCGAGGGTTCGCGCTTGGGCGATGGCGCTGGGGTCCGGGATGGCGGCCGTGGCGGGGGTCCTCTACGCGTTCTACATCGGCTCCGTCAACCCCGACGACTTCACAGTCTCCCGCACCTTCCTCGTGGTGCTGATGGTTACGGTGGGGGGTCGCGGGAACCCGAAAAGCCCGCCGCTCGGCGCGGCCGTGTACCTCGCGCTCGACAGAGCGCTCCTGTTCGCTAAGCGCTTCCTGCCAGTGCCCTTCGACGTGAACTACGTGGCTTACGCGGCTTTGGGCGTACTCCTGATACTGTTCGTGATGAAGAAGCCGGAGGGCTTGGCGCCGGAGCGCCCGCTGCTGACCGTCGACGCCGAAGCTACGGAGGGGGTCACTTCACGTACCTGAGCAGCAGGTCCCTGCTCTTCTTAACTCCGGTCGAGTAATCCTCCCTCCCCTCGTACTCGAGGGAAATCCAACCCTTGAAACCCGCGTCCCTCAGGATCTTGAACACCCGGTCGTAGTCGATGTCGAGCGTGTACCACACCCCCCCGCCGAAGTATGTTTTCGCGTGAACCATCACGGTGTAGGGGGCGATCGCTTCGAGCTCGCGGTAGGTGTCGTAGAGGAAGTTCCCCGTGTCCATGATGGCGCCGAAGTACCTCGAGTTCACCCTGCGCAGGATCTTCAGCATCGTCTCGGCCCTCGTCGTCAACCCCCAGTGGTTCTCCAAGCCCAGCGTCACCCCCAGCTCCTCCGCCTTGTCGAGGCACCGGTAGATGCAGTCCACGACCCACTCCACCGCGTCGTCCTCGGTGTAGCCCTCGATGGGCGGCTCCACGCCCCTCCTCGCCATGAGCTCGTCGAAGCTCTTTACCGTCCCCCACCTGCCGGAGTTTATCCTCACGACGCTGGCCCCCATCTCGTAAGCGGCTTCGAGCCACTCCGAAACGTACCTCACTTGAGCTTCCCGCTCGGCAGGATCCGGCTTCACGAAGTTGTTGTGGATCGCTAGCGCGTACACGGGCATCCCGTACTCCAGCGACAAGCGCCTGATGCTCCTGAGGTAGCTTCGCGAGCGCGACTCCACGTGGTTGACGAGGACCTCCACCCCGTCGAAGCCGTCGCGCCACGCCATCTCGATGTACTCCTTCAGGGGGAGCTTAGGCCCCCTGAAGTGCCAGTACGAGTAGGTCGAAACGCCCAGCTTCATCGCGCGCCACCCCCCGAAGCGGTGAAAAAGCCTTTCCTTCACCGCTCGGCTCCGGACCAAGTCTCCAGGATCCTGAGGAGGCGGTCTACGCACTCCTTCACCCGCTCGACGTTCCCGCAGTCGATCACGGAGAGCCCGCTCCCGCAGCCGGGCCTCACCGAGAGCTTGCCCAAGCCCCCTTGCTCTCCGATCAGCGTCACGCACGCTGACACGCCGCCCTTGGCTACGGTGAGCTCGACGTGCTCGCCCCTCCGCAGGGTCACTTCGTAGCCGAGCCCCTTTAGAGCCTCAACAACTTCGGCAACCGCACGCTCGAAGGAGCTCATACCGCGTTAGTGATCAACCCGCTGCTTTTTCTGCTTTTTGCTCAAACTCTAGCCCGCCGCTTTGAGCGGGCAGCTCCGCTCGCGGGAGAGCCGCGCTCCCGATCTCGCGCAGGGCTAGGTAGCACAGGTAGATGTTCCGCGCTCTCTCGCGAAGGTACTCCTCGGCTTTCGCGGAGAGGTACTGCGTGAACTGCAGCCACTTGGCGTAGGGGAGCTGCCTTATCCGCTTCAGGCTCTCCTCGTGCTCCTTCCGCACGTCGTCCAGCGTGTACCGAGCCCGCGCGCCTAGGTACGAAGCCAGCTCGTCGGCCCCAACCCGCCCGCCGAGCTTCTCGGCTGCCAGCTCGGCCGCGTCCAGCAGCTTGCCCTCACTCCTCAGCCCGCTGAGGAGCGCTCTGAGGCCGGCGAGCCCTCCGGCGCCGAGGTCGCTGCTGACCCTTTCGAAGTCGTACACGACTACGCTGAACCCCTCGTTCACGTAGCCAGCCACGCTCTCCACCACCGCCGCGGAGGCCCTATCGACGAGGTGGAACTCCTTCAGTAGCTTGAAGCTGCGCTCCTCCTCCCCGTCGAACATCGCTACGAACACGAGCGCCACCTCGCCGTCCTCGGTTAAAGGAACCCTCAGCGTGTCGAAGGAGAGCAGCTTCAGCGACTTCGAGGGCCTCGGCACGAAGACTTCAACTCCGCCCAGCGCCACCCTAACTTTCTCGGAGGCGACGACCCTGTCGAGCACCGCCAGCGCGTGCGCCTTCGCGAGCTCCCACCGGAAGCCGATCTCGACGAGCTTAGCGTAAGCGAGGTCGTCGACCTGCTCGACCAGCACCTCGTCGAGCTCGTCGGGCTCGTACCGCTCGACAGCCCGCCTCACCTCCAGCCAGTCGAGCTTCTCGATCAGGCCGGCTGCGTCGTCCTCGAAGAGCACGAGAACCTTCCTGCTGCCCACCGCCGAAAGGTCGTAGCTGATCCTCTTCAAGCCGATGGAGAAGGCCCTGCGGAGGACCACCTTGACCAGCGCCAGGCCCAGCCTAGCCAGTTCGAGGTCGATGGATGGGTCGAGCTCGTAGAGCCTCCCGTAGCTGTAGTCTTCGTACCTGCCCATCGTCGCCGAGGGCACGTCGATCACGCGCCGCGGCCTGTACACGTACGTCCTCTCGCCAGCCACCTTCACGCGCAAGCTTTCGCCGTCAACGATCCACACCACCTTGTAGGGGACCTCCAGGTAGAGGCCGAAACCGCTCGTCGGTGGGTGCATCGTGCATATGACCTCCGACCTCAGGAGGCCCCTAACGTAGTCCCTCCAGAGGTCGCTTTCCTCGCCCCACTGGGCCTTAACCCTCCTGTACTCCTCGTACGCCGCCGCGAGGAACTCGTGCTCGTATATCGTCTGGAGGGTCGGGCGCCTCTCCTCGACGAGGGTCACCCACCTGCTCTTCGTGGCGCGGAGGTTCGTGACGAGGAAGTCCGAGGTGTAGTCGAAGCAGCCGGGCTGGAGCTTCTCCACGACGTCTACGTGCGAAGCCTCCTGCAGGTACTCGAGGCCGCCCTCCGAGACCTTCACGCGTTTCACGCCGTACGGGGGGCCGAACTCGTAGAAGTTCAGCATGCGCCACACCCTCCTGCCCCTCGCGGTCGGCTCCGCCCCCCTAGCCAACCCCAGCTCCCGCAGGAGCTTCAGCTCCTCCTCCGTCGGCTTCAAGCCCAGAGCCCTCGTGGAAGCGAGCTTGAAGAGCCCGCTGAAGAGCAGCGAGTACTTGTTCCCCCTGTTCACCAGGGTCTTCTCGAGCGGCAAGCCGACCCACTTCGCGAGGGCTTCGAGCCCCCTGCCCAGCAGCTCCCGATCCCACCGGGTGTAGGGCACGATCACGGTCTCCGTGAAGGGGATCGAGCGGCGCCTCCCCTTCCTCCCCTCCCGCTGCCAAAACTCCCTCACGTCGTCCGGCAAGCCGAGGTGGACGACGCGGACCACCGTGCCTATGTCGATGCCCTGCACCAGGGTTCGGGGCGTGACGATGACTTTCACGGTCCCCAGCCTAGCCCCCTCCTCCGCCCTCTTCCGCTCCTCCTTCGAAACTAGGTGGTGGTGCACCGCTACCCTCTCGGCTAGGGGGCCGAGCCGCTGCCTGAGCTTCCTAGCGACCTCCTCGGCGGCTCCCACGCTCCTCGTGAAGACGAGGGTGACCCCGTCGTCCTCAGCGTAGCGGGCCAGGAGCTCTAGGGGGTCAGCGTGCGGCAGGTCGGCCTCGACCCCGAGCGCCCTCAGGGCCATCACCACCTTGTAGGCGTTCTTCCTGAACTCCTCGGGGTCGAGCAGAGCCCTCTTCACGTCGTCGCCCACGCTGAGCTTGTCGAGGTCGCGGATCTTCTGGAGGAGCAGCGTCCTCACCTTCTCGAGGTCCCTGCCGAGGACGACGTAGAGCCTGTTGGGCACCCTGAAGGGCTCGCCCCTCACGATCGCCGCCTCCCTGCCGTTGATCTCGCGGAGGATCTCGCCCATCTCCTCGGGGTTGCTCAGCGTCGCCGTTAGCACAGCGACCTGGGGCTTCCACCCCATCTCGGCGAGAACCCTCAGCATCCCGACTACCAGCGCGAGCTCGCGCGGGCTGTAGAAGTCGAGCTCGTCGAGCACGAGCAAGCCGAAGCGGTGGAGCGCGGGGACGAGGAAGCCCTTCGAGGGCGAAGAGGCGTAGCGCTTGAGGTCCTGCATGAGGAAAGCAGGGTTGCTCGCCACGACAAGCGCCCTCCCCAGCTTCTCCCTCACCGCCCTCCTCCCCGCGCCGCCAGCGGCTTGAAGGCTCGGCGCGTCCACCTGCACCATCTCCGCGCCCAGCAGGGAGCAGTAAGCGCTCAGCCTCTGCACCTGGTCGTTGGCGAGCGCCAGCGTCGGGTAGAGGGCCAGCGCCCTCACCCCCCTCCTGGCGGCGTAGAGGAACCAAGCCTCGGTCTTGCCGCTGCCCGTGCCGGCGATCAGCACTAGGTTCTTCCCCTCCTCCAAGCGCGCCAGAGCCTCCAGCTGGTGCTCGTAGAGCAGCTCCGAGCCCACCGGAGCGCCAGCCAGCTGCGGCAGGAGATCAGCGAAGCGCACCCCAGCTCGGGGAGGCTCGCTCCCAGGCTCGTCCACACGGTAGTAGGAGTAGCCGAGCGCCTCCAGGAGCTGGCCCGTGTCGACTACCACGGCTCCCACGCCCCCCTCGCGCTCAAAAGCCCTGCGCTCCAGCCGGTAACTCTTATATTCGGCTCGCGCGCTCAAGGCCATGTGCGGAAGCCGTGGATGGCTGCCGCTGTAGCAGCGCTGCTCGTCGCGGTGCTCGCTAGCCTCTTATGGCAGCGCGAAAGAAGGGGCGCCGTGGTCGGCGTCGAAGTTCTGAACGTGAGCCCGCCGAGGGCTCGGCTCTACTCCCGCGTCGAGATCGACTTGAATGTTACCGGCTATGCGGGGAACCCGTTCGACCCCGACGACATCAACGTGACGGCGTTCTTCAGAGACCCGAGCGGCGAGGTCGTGGCGGTCCCCGCCTTCTTCTACCAGGGTTACAGGAGGGTCCTCATCGGCAATGCGGAGAGACTCGAGCCTGTTGGAAGCCCGGTCTGGAAGGTCAGGTTCACCCCCACGAAGGTCGGCCGCTACGAGTTCTACGTGGAGGCGGTGAGCCGCGGCTCCTCCGCGAGGACCCCGGTCTACAGCTTCGAGGTCGAGCCATCCGACTCGCCGGGCTTCGTGAGGGTGAGCCAGCGCGACCCCCGGTACTTCGAGTTCGATAACGGCACCTCCCGCCTCTTCGTGGGGCTGAACGTCTGCTGGTCCGGCTCGCGGGGGACCTACGACTACGACGAGTGGTTCCGCGCGATGGCCGCGTCGGGCGTCAACCTGGTCAGGATATGGATGGCGCCCTGGCGCTTCGGGATCGAGTGGAAGCAGCTCGGCCGCTACGACCTGGAGGAGGCTTGGAGGCTCGACTACGTGCTCGAGCTCGCCGAGCGCTACGGGATTCGCGTCATCCTGTGCTTGATGAACCACGGGCAGCTCTCGACGCAAGCGAACCCCCAGTGGAGCGAGAACCCCTATAACAAGGCGAGGGGCGGCCCCCTATCCAAGCCCGAGGAGTTCTGGACCAGCGAGGAGGCGAGGAATCTCTTCAAGAAGAGGTTGAGGTACATCGTCGCCCGCTGGAGCTACTCCACCAGCCTGCTCGCTTGGGAGCTGTGGAACGAGGTGGACCTGACGGACAACTACATGTCCGTCAGGGAGAGCGTAGCGCGGTGGCACGCGGAGATGGCGGCCTACCTGAAGCGGCTCGACCCCTACAAGAGGATGGTCACGACCAGCTTCGCGAACCCCAACCTCGACCCGCTTGTGTGGCAGCTCGGCGAGATCGACTTCGTCACGGTCCACAAGTATGGCCCCGAGGGCTTCCAGGATGCCGCCGGCACCCTCTACAATATCGTCCGGAGGGCCTGGGATCGCTACCGCAAGCCGGTCCTCGTGGCGGAGTTCGGCGTCGACTGGCGGTGGGAGGGCCTCGCCGACAAGCCGCTCTACTACCTCGACAGGGAGGGGGTGGGTCTGCACGACGGCCTCTGGGCGACCGTGATGGCCGGTTCGCCGGCGACCGCGATGTCCTGGTGGTGGGACAACTACATCCACCCCTACAACCTGTACCACCACTTCAGGGCGATCGCG
>JAPWTS010000065.1 GCA_028275925.1 Thermofilales archaeon | reverse complement strand
AGCCTCTTTACCAGCTCGACGATCAGCTTGACCGCGTTCGCCAGGTCGTCGAGGTGGGCGATGGACACGTGGCTGTGGATGTGGCGCGTCGGCACGCCGATCACGATGCTCGGCCTCCCCGTCTTGTACAGGTGGAGGCGGCCGGCGTCGGTCCCGCCCTTCACCGCCGTCAGCTGGTAGGGGATCTTCGCCTCCTCAGCCACCTGTATCACGAACTCCTTCAGCTTCTGGTTGGGGATCATCGACGTGTCGTAGGTCACGATCGTCGGCCCCTTCCCCAGCTTCGCTTGCGCGTCCCTCGGGTCGATGCCCGGCACGTCCCCGGCTATGTCAACCTCGGTCACGATGGCCACGTCGTGGTCCACAGCCCAGCCCACGGTCTGCGCGCCCCTGAGCCCCACCTCCTCCTGCACGGTCGCGGCCGCGTAGAGGGTGTTGGGGTGCTCGATCTTGCTCTCCCTCAGGAACCTGAGGGCTTCGACCGCTACGAAGGCGCCGAGCCTGTCGTCGAAGGCCTTGCCCATTATCGTCTTGCCGGTGGCCGAGACGGTGAAGGGGGATAGCGGGGCGACGGGGTCCCCGACCCTCACGCCCAGCGCCTTGGCCTCCTCCTCGCTGGTCGCCCCCACGTCGATGTACATCTTGTCCATCGTGACCACCCGCTGGCGCTCCTCGGGGGTCAGCAGGTGCGGCGGCTTCGACGCAATGACGCCGACGATCGGCCCCCTCCTCGTCTTCACGACCACCCGCTGCGAGAGCAGGACCTGGTCGAACCACCCGCCGATGGGCGTGAAGGTGAGGTAGCCCTCCTTGGTTATGCTCGTCACGAGGAAGCCGACCTCGTCCACGTGGCCGGCCACCAGGACGCGCGGTCTCTCGCTGCCCCCCCGCTTCACGAACACGAGGGAGCCGAGGTTGTCGCGCACGACCTCGTCCGCGAAGCGGCTCGCGTACTCGTGGAACATGCGCAGGACGTCGTCCTCGAAGCCGGAGGGACCGACGGCCTCGCAAACCCTCTTGAGGAAGTCCAGAGCCTCCTCCGTGATCCTGTACTCGGCCACGAGGGGGCGGGCCGGCTCCGCTAAAAACCCTTTCGCCCCGGCGTGGGGCGTCAGCGATTTTTACCTCGGCCGGGTATTGATCCCGTGAGGACGGGGCCGGGCACCAGGCTCAAGGGGAAGAGGGTGGCCTTCATCGTCGCGCACGAGTTCGAGGACGTCGAGCTCCTCTACCCCTTCCTCCGGCTGAGCGAGGAGGGCGCCGAGGTGACGATAATCCCCGTCCCCGCCGGCCTGCACCCCCGCCCCGCTATACCCTCGAAGCCCGTCACGGGGAGGTACGGGACCCCGATCCCGCTCGAGGTGTTCGGCGAGGGGGTCCGCTACGTGATTCGGAGGTTGGAGGAGGTGAAGCCCGAGGAGTTCGACGCGATCGTGATCCCCGGCGGCTTCTCCCCCGACCACCTGAGGGTGAGGAGGGAGGTTCTCGAGTTCGTGAGGAGGGCGCACGAGGCCGGGAAGATCATCGCGGCGATATGCCACGGCCCGCAAGTGCTCATCTCGGCCGGCCTGGTGAGGGGGAGGAGGGTCACCGCCTACGAAGCGATCAAGGACGATCTCATCAACGCCGGGGCCGTCTTCGTGGACGAGCCGGCGGTGCGCGACGGCAACATAATAACGGGGAGAGTTCCCGACGACCTTCCCGAGTTCTGCAGGCTGATCATCGAAGCCCTTTCTTGAAGCAAATATTTTTCCGGTTTTCTTTTCACTCTTCTCGTACAGCGTAGCTGAACGAGGCTCTCAGGTTCGCGTGAAGTTCTGGGAGGCGGCTCGTCTCCCGCTCTTCACCCGATCAGCTCGTACCAAGCTGGAAGGGGACGCCAATGCTATAAGGCTACTGCGCCTTGGAGGCGCGTGGCTGAGAGCGCCTCACGGATGCGGAGAGGCAGGCTGGAGGATGCTAGGAAGGCTTTGGATCTCGCCCTGATGGAGCTCGAAGAGTACAGGAAGGGCAGGGAGGTCCTGAGGCTTAGGGACGCGTGCGAGAAGGGGTGGCTGGCAGCGCTTCTGGCGACCGACGCGCTCTTAGCCGAGCTGGGCTTCGGGAAGCCGGGAAGCTACGCTGAGAGGAGGGCTCTGCTCAGGGAGCTCGAGAGCAGGGTGCCGGAAGCGGCTGAGCTGGGTCTGAGGGACAGGTTCGGCGCGAGAGGGTACTACTTGCACATCCTCGGCTACCACGAAGGCTCGCTGAGGGAAGATGAGGTGGCGGAGGAGCTCGAGAAGGTGAGGAAGTACATCGAAGACGCGGAGAAGCTTCTGGAAGCCAGGAAGGGAGCGTGACGGTCGCGGCGCAGCTCGCGGATCGCCGGGTCGAGCACTCGGCTCCTTCAAGCGCTTGTTGTCAGCAGCTTGCGCGCATCCTCCAGCCTGGAGCGGGCGCCGGAGATCAGGAAGCGGTAGTCGCTGCCCAGCGCGATGAGCTTGAAGCCCAGCTCCAGCGCTTTCCTCAGCGAGTCGGCGTCGGGGCAGTACATCCCTCCGGGGACCCCGCAGCTCCTCGAGGCTTCGGCCACCCTCTCGAGGGCCTTGAGCACGGGCTCCTCCCTCCACGAGCGGCAGCCGTAGGAGAAGGAGAGGTCGTTGGGTCCGACGAAGAACGCGCTCACCCCCTCCACGGCCAGGATGTCGTAGATGTTCTCGACGGCTTCCCTCGTCTCCACCTGCACCACCACGAGGACCTCCTCCGCCCGCTCGAAGTACTCCTCGGTTCTCAAGCCGTAGGAGGCCGCGCGGCGGGGGCCCACGCCCCTCAAGCCCCTCGGCGGGTACCTGGTGGACGCGACCGCCCTCCGCGCGTCGTCGGCGGTGCTCACGAGGGGGAAGAGCACGCCGGCGGGGCCGAGGTCGAGCACCCTCTTCACGTAGACGGGGTCGTTGAGGGGGACGCGGACGAGGGGCGTGGCGTCGCCGCGCACGGCCATGAGCATGTGCTCCAGGAGCTGGTAGTCGAGCGGCGCGTGCTCCATGTCGAAGAGCAGCCAGTCGAAGCCGAGGAGCGAGAGCATCTCGACAACCTCGGGGTTGCCGATCGTGATCCAAGCTCCCAGCGCGACCTTGCCCTGCTTGAGGAGGCTCGGGAGCCTGCCGAACACGGGGCGCCCCCCGTTGGAGCGCATAAAAACGCTTCCCCGCGGCAGGCTTAATACGCTCCCGCGAGCGGCGGGCCGGGGAGCCATGCCGAAGCTGGTGATCGCCTCGGCCTCCTACGGGGTTCACGCGCCCGAAGCGTTGGACCTCCTAGCCCGGGTCTTCGACCGCATCGAGCGCGTCGAGCTGAGGGCGGGGGAGAGGGAAGAGGCGGTGATCGCGAAGGTGGGCGACGCGGACGCGCTGATCCTGGGCGGCGGGGGCCCCGTCACGCGCAGGGTGATGGAGGAGTGCGCGAACCTGAAGATTATCGCGAGGCACGGGATCGGGCTCGACAACGTCGACCTGGAAGCGGCCACGGAGCTCGGCATCCCGGTCACGTACTGCAGGCACACGGGCGAGGAGGTCTCGGTCGCGGAGCACGCGGTCGCGCTCATGCTGGCTTGCGCGCGCAGGCTCGTGGAAGCGGACAGGGCCGTGAGGGAGGGGCGCTGGGGAGCCCGCGTCGAGCTGGTGGGGCTCGAGCTCAGGGGTAAGACCCTGGGGGTCATCGGGTTGGGGGCGATCGGCCGCGAGGTCGCGAGGATCGCGCGCAACGGCTTCGGGATGAGGGTGGTGGCCTACGACCCGTACGCGCCCCAGGAGGTGTTCAGGGAGGTGGGGGCCGAGAGGGTGGGGCTCGAGGAGCTGCTGCGCGAGAGCGACTTCATCACGATCCACGTGCCGCTGACCCCGGAGACGAGGCGGATGCTCAACGCGGAGCGCTTGAAGCTGGTGAAGCGCGGGGCTGTGATCGTGAACACGGCGAGGGGGGCTGTGATCGACGAGGCGGCCCTGTGCGAGGCGCTGCGGGAGGGGAGGGTCGCGTACGCCGGTCTCGACGTGTTCGAGAGGGAGCCGCCCGAGGGCAGCCCGCTTCTCTCCCTACCCAACGTCGTGCTGACGCCCCACGTGGCCGCCTTCACGAGGGAGGCGCTGCGCAGGATGGACCTGGCCAACGCCGAGGACCTCGCCCGCTTCTTCCGCGGGGAGAGGCCGCTCCGCCTGGCCAACCCGCAGGTCTACGAGAGGGGGTTGAGGGCGCAGCGGCGGTAGGTGCCGGCCTTGCGGGTGCTCGCCGTAGACATCGGGACCACGAACGTGAAGGCAGCGGTCGTCGACGAGAGCGGGAGGGTCCTGCGCGCCGCCTCGCGCGAGCTCACCCTTATTTCACCCGAGCCAGGCGCTGCGGAGCACTCGCCGCGCGAGATCCTGGCGGCGGTGGCGGAGACGTCGAAGCTCGCCGCGAAGGGGTTCGACGTGGACGCGGTTGCTCTCTCCTGCTACCAGCACGGGTTGATGGCCGTCGACGCGCGGTGCGAGCCGCTGACGAACGCGCTGACCCACATGGACTCGCGGGCCGCCCGCTACGCCGCCGAGGTGGAGGGGAGGTGCGACCCCGCGGAGCTGTACAAGAGGACGGGCTGCCCGCCGCTCTTCGTCTACGCCCTCCCGAAAATCCTCTGGCTGAAGAGCGAGCGCCCGGGCCTCGCGGCGGCGCGCTTCCTCCTCGTCAAGGACTTCGTGATCGCGAAGGCGGTGGGGGAGCCCTACGTGGACTACGGGAACGCATCCGGCTCCCAGCTCTTCAACATCAGGGAGCTCCGGTGGGACGACCTAGCCCTCGAGGTCGCCGGGTTGAGCGAGGAACAGCTGGCCGAGCCCGTCGAGGGCTCCGAAACGCTCTGCGAGCTGCCGGGCGCCGGCGCCGAGCTGTTCTCCGTGAAGCCGGGGACCCCGCTCGTGCCGGGGACGTTCGACGGCGCCGCCCAGAACCTGGGGCTGGGCGCCGAGGGGCCGGAGGAGGCGGTGCTGAACCTGGGGACGACCGCGGTGGTGAGGCTGCTGGGCAGGACCCCGGTGCTGGACGAAAAGGGGATGAGGACCTTCTGCTACTACGCGGCCGCCGGCCGCTGGGCGTTCGGGGGCAGCACGAACAACGGGGGCTCGGTGCTGAGGTGGCTCAGGGACGCGCTGGGCGGGCTGGAGGTCGCGGCCGCCGAGGCGCTGGGCGCCGACCCCTACGACCTCCTGTGCGCGGAGGCGGAGCGCGCGCCGCCGGGCTCCTCGGGCCTCGTCTTCATCCCGTTCATGGCCGGCGAGCGCTTCCCCTTCCGCGACCCCTACGCGAGAGGCGTGCTGCTGGGCCTGCGCTACGACCACCGCAAGCCCCACGTCGTCAGAGCGTTCATGGAGGGGGTCGCGATGGTCGTGAGGGCCATCGCCGAGGCGCTGGCGGACCTCGGCTTCAAGCCGGCGAGGCTCCTCGGCTGCGGGGGAGGGTTGAGGTCGAGGCTTTGGGCCGCGATCGTGGCGAGCTCGACCCGCACGCCGGTCGCGAGGGTGAAGGGCGGGGAGCACGCGGCGAACGTGGGGGCGGCGGCGCTCGCGCTCAAGGCGCTCGGCGCCGTGCGCGACGTCAGCGAGCTCGGGTGGAGGGCCGAGGTGGCGGACGTGGTGCAGCCGGACCCGGCGCTCGCCGAGGCTTACGACGAGCTCTACAAGAAGTTCAACGAAGCTTACCGGCTGCTAGCCCCCCTCTTCAGGGAGTGGGGGTCGGGCGCGTAGGGGCTCGGCAGCAACCCATTTTTACCGGTTTTGCGCGCGATCGATCGTGGCCGAGTCCGAGGTCTTCAACGACGCTTTCACGAACGGGATCATCGGCCCTCACACGAAGATGGCGGGCCCCGTGGCTGACGGCGGGAGAATCAGGTTCCTCACAGCGCCGGGTTGCTGGGGCCCGATGATCACGCCGACGTTGAGGGGCGGTCACGAGGTCAACGTGCCGGTGGCGGTCGAAGGCGCGAGGGTGGGGGACGCGGTGGTCCTGCGCTTCGAGAGCATTAAGGTGCTCTCGAGGGCTTCGTCGTCCGGGGTGGACAAGCCGGTCGAGGGAGCGTTCGTCGGCGACCCGTACGTGGCGAAGAGGTGCCCCGCCTGCAGGGAGCCCTGGCCGGAGTTCGAGGTGCGGGGGATCGGGCAGGAGGCTGTCCGCTGCAAGAGGTGCGGGGCCCCGGCTTCGCCCTTCCGGATGGTGCACGGCTACACGATGCTGCTGGAGCCGGCAAGGGGTTTCGGGTTGACCGTCGACGCGGCGAGGGCGGCGCAGATAGCCGAGAGAGCCGCGGAGTACGCTCAGCTGCCCCCGAAGTCGAGGCAGGTCCCGATCCTCTTGTTCGGCAAGGCCGATATGCCGGGTGTTGCGGCTAGGGTGAGGCCGTTCCTCGGCCAGCTAGGTACAACGCCGGCCGTCGACATCCCCGACTCGCATAACGCCGGAGACTTCGGCTACTTCCTGATCAACGCGCCGCACCCCTACTCCATAACGAGGGAGCAGTACGAGAGGGACCTGACGGACGGGCACTTAGACGTCGACTCGGTGAGGCCGGGCTCCGTGCTCATCGCGCCCGTGAAGGTGGACGGCGCCGGCGTCTACGCGGGCGACGCCCACGCGATGCAGGGCGACGGCGAGGTGGCGGGCCACACGACGGATGTAGCGGCCGAAGCTGTAGTGCGGGTTGAGGTCATCAAGGGGCTCAGGCTGGAAGGCCCCTTGCTGCTGCCGCCGGAGGAGGACCTCCCGCCCCTCGCGAAGCCCTGGAGGAAGGATGAGTGGGAGGAGCTCAAGCGCTACGCTAGGGAGCTTGGGGTGGAGCTGGAAGAGTCGGCGCCCGTGCAGGTGATAGGCTCGGGCCCGACGATAAACGAGGCCGCTGAGCGGGGGTTCGCTAGGGCGTCGAAGCTGTTCGGGATGAGCGTGGAAGAGGTCAGGAACCGCGTCACCATCACGGGCGCTGTCGAGATCGGCAGGCTACCGGGCATCGTGCAAATCAGCCTCCAGGTTCCCCTGAGGATCCTCGAAAAGCTGGGCATCGCGGACATCGTGGTGAAGCACTACAAGCTACCGTACTAGCGCAGGCGTGTGTTTTTATTCTCATAATGGTTTCCGCTTTTTTCCCTTCAAGCACCGCTCAACATCGCTCTGGAAGGGTCCTGCTCTTCGCGGACGGCGCGGCGGGCTTCGTCGATGGCCCTCCTGAGGAGGTAGTAGGCTTCAACGGCCTCCTGCCTCCCCAGTATGAAGAGCGTGTCCGTGTGCGTGGAGATGACTTGGGTTATGTTGATCCCGTTGACGGCGAGGAGCGTGGTGAGGTACGCCATCACGCCCGGCGTCGTTATGATCTCGCGCGGGCTCACGAGGATGACCGCGGCCTGGTCCCTGTACACGGCCTCCACGAGCTTCGGGTCCACCTTCCTCAGGAGCCCCTCCAGCACCTCGCTGTCCGTCACGATCGTCAGCGTGTGAACGCCCTGCGTGATCTGGAGGAGCCTTGCCCTAACCCCGGAGAGGAGGGGCGCGAGGGCGAGGGGGTCGCTGGCCCTCAGCGTCACCAAGCCCACGTCGTCGATCAGCGTCGTCGAGCTCTCGGCCACGACCCTCAGCACGCTCTCCTCGGCGATCGACCGGGAGAGGCGCTCCCTGAACCGTATGAGGGCGACCTTCACCGAAGCCTCGCTGACCTCCCTACCCAGCCTCCTCTCCACCTCACCCCTCAGCGCGCGGGCGAGGGCGGAGTAGTTTACGACGCCCATGCCGAGCGCTGCGAGCAGCACGGGCTTCGCGAGCAGCAGCTCCTGCACGACGCGGGCCACACCCCAACCCTCGCGCATCCCCCCTCGTGACGAGCGTTTGCAGCCGGTTATTAATGGTTTTTTTCGGGTTCCGCGCTACTGAGCGGCGTTACATATGTAACAAATTCTCTTCACTCCATCACCGATTATTCCAGCGGATTTTTAACGGTCCCCCTAGCGCGGGAGGTGATGCCTGCGAAAAACCTCATGTGGGTCGTAATAGCTTTAGTTGCTGGTTTAGCGGCTGGGTACGCGGCTTCGCTCCCAGCCCAGATGTCGCTCAAGGCGCAAGTAGCCGATCTGCAAGCGAAGCTCAACCCCAACTACGTCGAGAAGATCAAAGCGAGGGGCGTCCTCATCATGGGGACGTCCGCCGACTGGCCCCCCTTCGAGTACGTGGACAAGAGCGGGAACGTCGTCGGGATAGACGTCGAGATCGCGAAGAGGATCGCGCAGGAGCTGGGGGTCAAACTTGAGGTGAGGGACATGAAGTTCGCCGCGCTCATCGAAGCCGTGAAGAACGGGCAGGTCGACATCGTCCTAGCGGACATGACCCCCACCGCGGAGAGGGGCAAGCAGGTGGACTTCTCCATCCCCTACTACTTCAGCAAGGGGAACGCGATCGTGGTGCTGAAGGATAAGGTGGACAGCTTCAAGAGCGTCTCCGACCTCTACGGCAAGAAGATCGGCGTCCAGCTGGGGACGATCCAGCAGGACTGGGCGAACTCCACGCTCGGCGGCAAAGCCACGATAGTCGTCTACGATAGGGTGTATCCTGAGATGGTCATGGCCCTCCAGCGGGGCGACATCGACGCGATGGTCCTCGGCGACCTGATGGCCGGCGTCCTCGTCGGCAAGGTGCCTAGCTTGGCGATCGCGTTCTACGCCGGCGGCGGCAGGATCGGCGCCGCCGTGGCTTTACCGCAGGGAGCCTACGACCTGAAGTACGAAGTGAACAAGGTGATCGAGCAGCTGCTCGAGAGCGGCGAGATGCAGAAGATATTCGAAACCGAGATCGCCAAGTGGATGGAGAGCGGCGGCTGAGCGGTGAAGGGCGTTGAGCGAACCTCTCTCCTTTATTTTGAGCGTAATACCTGACCTCGCGAGAGGCCTTTGGACCACGCTCCAGATCAGCCTCTCCTCCTTCGCGCTCGGCATGGCGCTGGCGGTGGTGCTCCTGCCCCTCAGGGTGTTCGCGCCGCTACCCGTCTCGGTGATCGCGAGGGGCTACGTGGAGCTTTTCAGGGGGACCCCGCTCCTCGTCCAGCTCCTCCTCATCTACTTCGGTCTCCCCTCCCTCGGGATCAAGCTCGACGCCTACACCGCGTGCGTCCTAGCGATCGGCCTGAACAGCGCGGCCTACCAGTGCGAGATCCTCAGGAGCGCGGTCAAGGGGATCCCCGAGATCCAGTTCCTAGCCGCCGAATCCCTCGGCTTCAGCACGGCGCAAACCTACCGGTACGTCGTCCTGCCCCAAGCGCTCCGGGTGGCGGTGCCGGCGCTCGTCAACGAGCTCGTCACCCTGATCAAAGAGAGCTCCCTCGCATCCGTGCTCGGCGTGGTCGAGCTGACGAGGAGGGGCGAGTACCTCGTAGCGTACACGTTCAGGGCGCTCGAAGTGTACACGGCGGTCGCACTAATCTATCTGGTCGTGTGCAGCCTAGCTTCGCAGGCGGCCAGGCACCTCGAAGCTAAGTTCAGGATACCCGGCTACGAGAGGGTGTCGGCGTGATGGACCCCGTGCTGATCGTGGAGGGGCTCAGGGCGAGCTACGGGAAGCACGAGGTGCTGCGCGGAGTCAACCTGCGCGTGGGGAGGGGCGAGAAGGTGGTCGTAATGGGGCCCAGCGGCTCGGGCAAGAGCACGCTGCTCAAGTGCATCGTCCGCCTCGTCAAGCCGACCGCCGGCAGGATCGTGCTCGACGGCGACGACGTGACAAGCGACCACGTGGACATCAGGAGGGTGCGGGCGAAGACGGGCTTCGTGTTCCAGCAGTACAACCTCTTCCCCCACATGACGGTGCTCAGGAACCTCACCCTACCCCTCGAGGTCGTGAAGAAGGTGCCCAAAAAGGAGGCGGAGAGGAGGGCGATGGAGATCCTGAGGGAGTTCGGCCTAGAGGAGTTCGCTCACCGCTACCCGCTCCAGCTGAGCGGGGGCCAGCAGCAGAGGGTCGCGATCGCGAGAGCGCTGCTCATGGACCCCGTCCTCCTCCTGCTCGACGAGCCCACCTCCGCGCTCGATCCCGAGCTAAGGCTCGAGGTCCTGGAGATGCTGATCGAGGTCGCGAAGCAGGGGAGGTCGATGCTGATCGTAACCCACGAGCTCGACTTCGCGAAAGCGGCGGCGGACAGGATCGCGCTGATGGACGGCGGCGTCATCATCGAGGA
>JAPWTS010000064.1 GCA_028275925.1 Thermofilales archaeon | reverse complement strand
TACTGGGGCGGCGGGGTGGGGGAGAGCGGGCCTTGGGAGCGGCGTTTCGAGGAGGCGTTCGCGAGGAGGCACGGGTGCAGGTACGGGATCGCAGTCTCGAGCGGGACGGCCGCGCTGCACGTCGCGATGCTCGCCGCCGGCGTGGGGCCGGGCGACGAGGTGGTGGTCCCCGCGCTAACGTACTGGGCTACGGGCGCCGCGGCGCTCATGTGCGGCGCGACGGTTGTTGTCGTCGACGTCGACCCTGAGACCCTGTGCATGGACGCGGGGGAGGCGGAGAGGGCTTTGAGCGAGCGGACTAAGGCGCTGGTCCCCGTCTACAACTACGGCTCGGCGCCCGACATGGACGCTCTGCGGAAGCTCGCGGAGGAGCGGGGCTTGTACCTGATCGAGGATTGCGCGAGAGCCCACGGGTTCGAGTGGAGCGGGAGGCCCGCGGGCTCGATCGGCGACGCCGGCTGCTTCAGCTTCCAGCAGTCGAAGTTCCTGACCGCGGGAGAGGGGGGCATCGTGGTCACGAACAGCGAGGAGCTGGCGGAGAAGTGCTACGCGATAAAGGACTGCGGCAGGGTGCGCGGCAGAGCCTACTGGGAGGGAGGCAGGTACTGGTTGAACTGGTACAACTACAGGATGACGCAGTTTCAAGCTGCCATCCTCCTGGCGCAGCTGGAGAGGCTCGACGAGCAGCTGAGGAGGAGGCAGGAGAACAGCGAGTACCTGAGCAAGCGCTTGAGCGAGATCGAGGGGGTCGAGCCTGTTAAAGTGCCTCAGCGGCTGACCAAGCACCAGCCGTGGCCCTACGCGTTCAAGTACGACCCGAAGGCTTTCGGCGGAGCTCCCGTTTGGAGGTTCGTCGAGGCGTTGAGGGCCGAGGGCGTGCCAGCCGGCCGCATCGACCACCCGCCGCTCTACGAGACCCTGGGCAGCGCCCCGCCGGGCAGGGTGGTCAGGAGGGGGAGGTACCCGGCCGCTAAGATGGCTGTGGAGCGGCTGGTGACGATCCCCCAGCACGTCTTCCTCGCGGACAGGAGCGACATGGACGACATCGTCGAAGCGGTGCTCAAGATAAAGAAGCACGCGGGCGAGCTGTAGCTACCGCCCGCCGGCGCGAGCTCTGCGGGCGGCCACCGAGTCGATGCTGCGGAGCGCGCAGCCCATCGAGTCGAGCTCCCTCGCCACGCGCCCAACGTCGATCGCGGTCCCCTCGACCGTCAGCTTGAGGGTCTCCGTCATCGCGTCCACCTCTATCACGTCGGCGGAAACCGCCTCCACCCCCTCGAGCTGGCACAACCTCTCGACCAGGCTCGTGAGCGGCAGCTCGCGCGGCTTCAGCACGTCGAGAACTATCTTCGCGATGGGCATCAGGCGCCACCCGCTAAGACCACGAGCAGGCCGGACGCGAGGAAGGCCGCCCCGTAGGCGAGGGAGCGGGGCTTGAGGCCGCCTAGCACGAAGCCTAGCGCGAAGAGGGTCGCGAGCGCTACGGCCAGAGAAGCCCAGACCGCCGCGCCTCCCAGGATCGCGGCCACCGGGTCCCAGAAGGGCGCTGCGACCACCAGCGCGCCGGCGAGGGGGGCCACGGCGTTCACCAAGGCTGCCAGCGCGACGCTGAGCATCCTGGACTCCTCGAGCAGGGTGCCGTCCAGCTTCCGCATGAGCCCTCTCCAGCGCCTCCAGCTCCCTCCTCTGCTCGGCGGCCTCGGTGAGGAAGGCGCTGAGCAGGCCGGAGAGGGCCATCGCGAAGCCCGCCGCCGCAACCCCCTTGAACGCGCCCCGGAGGCTCGCCCCGCCCCCGGCGAAGTACCCGGCGACGAAGCCGAGCGAAGCCATCACGCCGTCGAAGGCGTTTAGCACAACGTACCTCCTAGCTAGGCTGGGGAAGCCGATGGCCCTGAGATGCTGCAGGAGGGCGCGCAACTTGGCATGGTGCGAGGAGCTCTCGTCGTCCACCATCTTCAGTGGTGCGAACTCGCGGAGCGCGCTATTTAAGGTTTGCGAAAGCCGCCAGCGCGCCAGGGTACGTCGACCTGGTCGAGCCTCCACATCGGCCTTATCCTGCTGTCCTCCACCCTGATCGTCACACCGCTCGCGTACGCCAGCGCGCCCGTGTAAGCGATCATGGCGCCGTTGTCGCCGGCGAACCTCGGCTCGACGGGCTTGAAGACCGCCCCGTGCAGCTCCGCCATCTTCTCGAGCTTCTCGCACAGGAGCCGGCTCCTCGCGACCCCGCCCGTGAGCGTCACCTCGCGCTTCCCGGTCAAAGCCAGCGCGCGCTCCGCCACTTCGACGAGCATCGAGTAGGCCGTCTCCACCAGGCTGTAGCAGACGTCCTCTAGCCTCTCGCCCTCCCTCACCAGCCGGAGGGCTTTCGTCAGGAGCCCCGAGAACTGGAGGTCCTGGCCCTTCACCACGTAGGGTAGCTCGAGGAGCTTCGAACCCTTCGCCGCCAGCTCCTCGACTTTCGGGGTTCCGGGGAAGCCGAGGCCCACCTCCCTCGCGAACGTGTCGAGGCAGTTGCCGAGGGGTATGTCGAGGGTCTCGCCGAAGACCCTGTACCTACCCTCCACGAACGTCGTTATGATCGTGTTGCCGCCCGCGATGTAGACGACGAGCGGGTCCTCGAAGCCCGTCGTGAAGCGAGCGATCTCCACGTGCGCCACCGCGTGGTTCACGGGCACGAGCGGCTTCGCGTACCTGACCGCCAGGTAGCGGGCGAGCGTCGCGCCGACCCTGAGGCAGGGGCCCATGCCGGGCCCCAGGGCCACCGCTACCGCGTCCACGTCCTCGACGCTCACCCCCGCCTCGCGGAGGGCCTCGGCGAGGGCCCTGCCCGCCACCCGGCTGTGGTGCTCGGCAGCCTCCCTCGGGTGTATCCCCCCGCTCTTCGGCTGGTACGAGTAGTCGGCGCTGGCTAGCACGCGAGAAGGGGTGGCGACGCCGACCCCGAAGGTGTGGGCGGTGCTCTCTATGCCGAGTACCAGCGGCTCGTCCTTCATACGATCTGCGCTAGGACCCTTTCTGCGCGCGCGGCTGCACGAACTCCGTGTAGCCGCACTTCCCGCAGTGCCAGCGCTCGACGGGCTTCAGGTGGTGCGCCATGACCGAGCCGCAGCGCGGGCACTTCTTGTTCTTCAGCTTTATGGTGCCCTTCTCGTAGTCGAACTCGTAGCGCTTGTGGGCGCTAGCCACCCTTCTCACCCTCTCCCTCCTTGTGCCTCTTCACTATATGCGGCGGCTCCACTTGAAGCGCGCGCTCCGCGCTATCGTACACGTGAACCCTCGCCAGGCTCTCGCACGCGCCGTAATCCGTCTTCACCTTCCTGACGTAAACCGTCTCGGGGTCGACGCCCAGCATCTTGGCTACCTGCTCGCGCAGCTCCTTGCGCGAGGGGGTTCCCCGCGGCCAGTGCGCAACCCTGACTATCAGCTCCCTCCTCCCGATCAGCTTGTTCACCCTCGACTCGAGGATCTCGAGCTTAAGCTCGCTCACGCCCCTCCCTCGATCCCGCATTTTTAACGTTTTAGCGCGCGCAAAGCTTTAAAGAGGGGGGCGCCGAGCGATGCGCTTGTACTTTCGGTGAACGCTAATGTTCAAACTCGTTGAGTGCGAAGGTGTGGTGAGGGTCCCGCCCAGCACGCTCGGTAAGCCGCTGAGGGAGGCGGTACTCGAGATCCTAAGGCGCGAGTACGGCGGGCAGGTCGTGAAGGACCTGGGGATCATCGTCAGCGTGCTGGATGCGGAGGCCTCGAACTACGGGATAATAATACCGGGCGACGGGAACCTTTACCACAAAGCCCGCTTCACGATGCTCGTGTACACGCCGATGCTGCAGGAGGTCGTGGAAGGCGAGGTGGGGATCGTCGAATCCACGGGCCTCGTGGTTCGCGTGGGCCCCGTCGACGGGTACGTGCACAAGAGCCAGATCATGGACGACGTGGTGTCGTACAGCAGGGAGCAGAGCGCCGTCATAGGGCAGAAGACCGCTAGGGTGCTGAGGAAGGGCGACAGCGTTAGGGCGAGGATCGTCGCGGTCAGCTACGGGGGCAGGCGGCAGGCGTTGAGGGTGCAGATGACGATGAGGCAACCCTACCTCGGCAAGCTCGAGTGGATTAGAGAGGAGGCGAAGAAGCTGGCGGAGGCGGTGGCGAAGAGCGAGCGTAAGTGATAAGGTATAAATCGGCGGCGCCGCCGCCTCGCGCGTGGCGGCGAGGAGGAAAAAAGCGTACTTCAAAGCTTGCCTCAAGTGCAAGCTGCTGGTCCCGCTCAACGTCGAGGAGTGCCCCAACTGCGGGGGGAGGGAGTTCAGCGAGGAGTGGGAGGGGATGGTCACGGTGGTCGACCCGGAGAACTCCGTCATCGCGAAGCGGTTGAACATCGCGAAGCCCGGCAGGTACGCGGTCAAGCTGAGGGCTTAGCGCGCTGTGGGCGCTGTGAAGCTGCTGAAGCTGAGGGAGGCTTACAGGGAGGTCCTGAGGGTGCCGCTGGGCTTGAGCCTGTACCGCGAGCCCCGCGAGTCGGCGCGCCTCCTAGTCGAGATCGCCGGTTTGATCCAACCGCCCCTCGTCGTCGCGGTCGGCGACTTCGTGACGGAGAACCTCGTTAGGGCCGGTTTGGAGCCGGGCGTCGCCGTGCTGGACTTCCGCTCGAGGAGGGAGGGGTACTCCTCGGAGCTCCTGGAGGCGCTGGTGCGCGAGTACGAGGTGCTGAGGTGCCGGAACCCTCCCGGCGCCCTATCGGAGGAGGCGGTGGCCGCGGTCAGGGACGCCGTGAGGAGGGCTGCGGGCGGTTCGCGCGTGGTGGTGGTCGTCGAGGGCGAGGAGGATTTGCTCGCGCTCCCCGCGATCGCCTCAGCGCCGCCGCGCGCGCTCGTGGTGTACGGCCTCTGGCTCGGCGCGGCGGTGGCGGTCGTGTGCCACCCGCTGATCAGCGAGGGTGTCGAGCGCTTCATCGAGAAAGCCTTCGAGCCCGCGAGCGACGGGTGAGGCGGAAACCTTCTTAGGGCGCCGCGCGCGCTGAAGCCGTGCAGGATAAGCTCCTCGCAGAGGCGGTAGGGCTCCTCGAGCAGTACGACGCGCGCGCCGAGAGGGTGCTGGGCGTGGGGGCGGAGGCGGTGGTGGTGAAGTGCGAGTGGAGGGGGTTCGAGGCGGTCGCCAAGCTCAGGCTCGCCAAACCCTACAGGGACCCCGCGCTGGACGCCCTGCTCAGGTCGAAGAGGACCGCCCTCGAGGCCAAGCTGATGTTCGAGGCTAGGAAGCTGGGAGTGGCCGCTCCAGCCCCCCTTTTCGTCGACGCCGAGGAGGGGCTGCTGATAATGGACTACATCCCCGGTCCCCGGCTGAGGGATGTGCTGGCGCGGCTGGAGAGCAGGGAGGAGGTTTTCGAAACCGTGGGGTTCTACGCGGGCCTCATCCACGGGCGGGGGATCGTGCACGGCGACCTCACAGCCGCGAACGTCATCGTGTCGGACGGGGGCGTCTACGTAATCGATTTCGGCTTGGGAGCGTTCAGCAACGACCTCGAGGAGCAGGGGGTGGACGTGCACCTCATGCTCCGCTCCCTGGAGAGCACCCACCCCTCGCTCGCGCCCCAGCTCTACAGAGCGTTCATGAGGGGGTACGCCAAAGCTAGGGGGGAGGAGGCGAGGAAGCTCGTCGAGAGCAAGGTGCTGGAGATCAGGAGGAGGGGCAGGTACGTGGCCGAGCGGCGGAGGAGGGCAGCGCTCGCTTGAGCTCGAGTAAAGCGCTCGACCGGGTTGAGCGCTCACGCCCCAGCGCGGGAAACCCCCTAGCTCGAGTGGGGGCATCGCGCAACCCAGCTCGGCTGTAAGCGCAAATTCTGTAAAACCTTCTCCGTCGTGCTAGAAGTGTTGGTGAGCTTTCTTTAAACATCTCCGCGCCTATGATGATAAATTTCGAGCAGCTGAAGGGAGGGCATTTACCGTTTTTCGAGCTAACCTTTATTAAGCGCGCAGAGGCCCGCGCGGGGGATGCGGAAGAGGCGTGAGAAAGGCAGGTCGCAGTCGACGCGGCCTCCGAAGCTTGTGAAGCCGGCATGGGTCAGCATGAAGCCGGAGGAGGTGGAGGAGCTGGTTGTCTCCCTTTACCGCAAGGGTTACCCGCCGTCGATGATCGGCATTATTCTGCGGGACACGTACGGTATACCCAGCGTGAGGGCGGTTACCGGCAAGAAGCTGGTGCGGATCCTCAGAGAGAGGGGGTTGGCACCGGAGATCCCGGAGGACTTAGCCAACCTGATCCGGAGAGCGGCGAGGGTCAGGAGGCACTTGGAGGAGCACCCGAAGGACTACCACTCGAAGCGGGGGCTGCAGCTGATAGAGTCGAAGATCCACAGGCTCGTCAAGTACTACAAGAGGATCGGCGTGCTGCCGCCGGACTGGGAGTACAAGCCGGAGCGCGTGAGCATCTTCACGTAGCGCACGCTGTAGCGAGCCTAGCCGCCGAGCTTCTGCGCCCGCAGCGATAGGGCTTTTAGGGCTTCAGCGGATCATTCGGGAGCAATGAGCGAGGAAGGCTTCTTCGAGCGGCTCGCCGACGTCGCCTCGAAGGTCGAAGCCGCCGGGGGGAGCGCGCTCGTAGTCTCGCACTACGACGCGGACGGGCTGGCCGCCGCCTCGATCCTAGCGCGCACGCTGATGAAGCTCGGCTTCGCCATCCACGTGGTGGTGCTCGAGCAGCTAACACCCGCCGGCTTCGCCCGCCTCGAGAAGCTCGCGCCCGGCTACCCGCTCGTGCTGCTAGCGGACATGGGCAGCAGCGCGCTCCCCCAGCTCTCGAAGCTGGGAGCCGAGACCGTCGTGGTGCTGGACCACCACCTGCCGGGCGACCGGGCCGAGGGGGTCGAGGAGGTCAACCCGCACAGGTTCGGCATCGACGGCTCCAGGGAGGTCAGCAGCTCGGGGCTCGCCTACCTGCTGGCGAGGGAGCTGGAGGGCGAGAGGGCTGTGGAGCTGGCGCCTCTAGCGGTGGTGGGCGCTCTCGGCGACCGCCAGGACGTGGGCAAGGGGTTCAGGCTGATCGGGCTCAACAGGCGGGTGGTGGAGGAGGGGATCGAGGCCGGGCTGCTGGAGGAGCGGGTCGACGTGAGGGTGTTCGGGGGCGGGTCCCGGCCGCTGGTCAAGGCGCTGGCCTACACCACCGACCCGTTCCTGCCGGGCATAACGGGGGACGAGGGGGGCGCTCTAGCCTTCCTGAAGAGCGTCGGCGTGGAGCCGGCGGTCGAAGGCCGCTTGAGGACGCTGAACGAGCTGGATAGGGAGGAGAAGAGGAGGTTGGCTTCGGCGCTCGTCAAGCTCCTCCTCAGCGCTGGGTACTCGGTGCAGGAGGCCGAGAGGGTCTACGGGGCGACGTACGTCGTGGTGGGGGAACCCCAGGACAGCCCCTTGCGCGACGCGAGGGAGTTCGCGCAGATGCTCAACGCCGTGGGGAGGATGGGCGCCTTCGAGCTGGCCGTGGCGCTCGGTTTGGGGGTGCGCGGCGAAGCGCTGCTCAAGGCCGCCGACATAGCCGGCCAGTACAGGTCGCTGCTCGCCAGAGCTTTCAAGTGCGTGAGGGAGGAGAGCGTGATGAAGGAGGCGCGCGCGTGCGTGGTTGTCGATTTCAGGGGCAGGGATTTCCTCAACGAGAGGATGAGCGGCGCCCTGGCTTCGCTCCTGCTCCCCTACGTGAAGGGGGGCAAGCTCCTGCTGGTTCTAGTCGACTCCCCCGAGGGCGTGAAGGTCTCCGCCAGGGCGAAGGAGGGCCTCCGCGCGCACGTGGGCGAGCTCATGGCGGAAGCCGCCAAGCGCGTCGGAGGGGTCGGGGGAGGCCACGAAAGCGCCGGTGGAGCGACGGTGCCGGCGGACAAGGTCGACGCCTTCGTCGAGTTCGTGGAGAAGGCGCTCCTGAGCGGCTAGCGCGCGGCGGAAGCTATATCACCGCGCCCCCTTCTTCGGGCGCGTGGCCCGCTTCGAGCGCGTTAAAGTCGCCCTCGCCCTCCACGCGCGGAGCCCTGGGGAGGCTGAGGCGGTAGCCTCTGCCCTTGCGGCGGACGACGCGAGCGACAGCTGCTCCAGGGTGTCGACGAGAAGGGACGGCGAGCGTGTCGTGGTCGAAATCGAGTGCTGGTGCCCCTCGCCGCTCGCGCGCGCTCGCTCGCTCGCGGACGACGTGCTCAGGAGCTTGGGCGCCATACACGTTCTGCAAGGGGAGGGTGGCGGCGCGGAGATGAAGCGAAAAGCTTAAATAGGCCCCCTTTGGGGCCTTAAAAAGGTTTCCTCCGGGGTGTGGATCGTGGGGGAGAAAGCGCCCAGCGGCAAAGGCGCGCTCGACGAGGAGCTTGTAGAGAAGCTCATGCCGATAGAGGAGGTTAGGACCTGCCCCCAGTGCGGGAGCGACAGGCTGATCTACGACCCCGTCAGGGGCGAGGTCATCTGCGCGGTCTGCGGCTACGTGATCAGCGAGCGCGAGATCGACAAGGGGCCGGAGTGGAGAGCGTTCGACGGGGAGGAGAGGGAGAAGAGGAGCAGGACCGGCGCCCCGATATCGAGGTTCACGCCTGACGCCTTGGCCACCGAGATCGACTGGAGGAGCAAGGACGCCGCCGGCCGCGAGCTCGGCTTGAGGAAGAAGGTGGAGATGTTCAGGCTGCGCAGGTGGCACATGAGGGCCCACGCGCAGTCGAGCATGGAGAGGAACCTCATCCAGGCTCAGCAGGAGCTCGAGAGGCTGGGCGCCCAGCTGGGGCTGCCGAAGAGGGTCTTGGACAGGGCTCAGGAGATCTACAGGCGCGCGCTCGAAACCGGCCTGGTGCGCGGGCGCTCGATAGAGTCTGTGGTCGCCGCGGCGGTCTACGCCGCTTGCAGGGAGCTGAAGGTGCCGAGGACGCTGGACGAGATCTCGAAGTACACGCGAGCCGGGAGGAAGGACGTTGCGAGGTGCTACAGGCTCATGCTCAGGGAAACCTCGATCAGGGTCCCGCTGCCGGACCCCATCGACTTCGCCCCTAGGATCGGCAACACGCTGAAGCTGAGCGCGGCGACCATCAGGGACGCGATCGAGATCCTGAGGCAGGCTCGGAAGATCGGGATAACCGCGGGGAAGGACCCGGCCGGCTTAGCCGCCGCGGCGATATACATCGCGGCCATAAGGAGGGGCGAGGTGAGGACGCAGAAGGAGGTGGCGAGAGCGGCGCAGGTCACCGAGGTCACGGTGCGCAACCGCTACAAGGAGCTCGTGAAGAGGCTCAAGATCGAGCTACCGGTGAAGAAGTAGCCGGCTCCCAGCCAGGCCGGCTAGCTCGACGGCGAAGCTAGCTGAGGGAACAGAAATATAGCGGAGCTGCTAGGCTCGCTCAGCCGTGGTGAGCTGCCCTAAGTGCGGCAGCGGCTCGACGAGGGAGGTGGGCGAGAACCGGTACCTCTGCTTGAGCTGCGGTTACGCGTTCTACGCGTGCCCGGTATGCGGGAAAGCGTTCGAGCAGCCCTTCCAGCTCGCCGGGCACATGCGCAGCCACCGCAGGCGCCAGGATTCGAGCGAGCTGATACAGCTCGTGCTGGTAGAGGTAAGGGCGCGCGCGCCCGCGCGGGTAGGCCCGCGCTTTTCTGCCCCCTCTGGCCCGCCTGTCACCGCTCCGGCGGGCCCACGGGGGTGAACCCCTCACCGCTCGGGGCCCGGCACCGGGCCCCTCGGCTCAGCCCCCGGCATCATCCCGGCGTCCGCCGGGTGCGCCCGGCGCGCGCACGGGCAGCGGGGCGGCGCCAGAGGCGCGACCCCGCCAACTCGCAGCCCGGCCCTCATCCAGGGCTTCCGGGTCGTACGCTGTTAATTAACGGCTTCAGCTCCTCCGGAAGCTGCAGTTTTCGCAGAGGCCACTTCGGCATCGGCAAGCCCAGCTCCTTAACCCAATGGTAAAATGGTACGAAGTCCCTGTCATCGTAGAATCCGCACCTTGTGCAGTAGGCGATTCTCGTGCGTTTTGTGTACGCTATCTTGAGCTTCGAGCCGCAGTATGGACACACGGTTGAGGGGTAGCACTCGAAGGTGGTGTAGATGCCGAACCACTTAGCCAAATTCTCTGCAACTTTTCTAACAGAAAGCAATGTTTTCTGTAGATAAGAATTCTTTATCGACTCTGGATCAGGTATGTCAAAGTTCGTTATCAAGCTCCTTCCGTTCGCTCTTTGGAAAGCTTTCCTGAAAATCTGAGCAGTAACGGCCTTCACCCAGCCTCTCGCGTCGAAC
>JAPWTS010000063.1 GCA_028275925.1 Thermofilales archaeon | reverse complement strand
TCGACGAGAGCGTAGCGGAGCAGCTCGGGCTGAAGACCTTCGGCGAGGGGGTGATCGCCACCCTCGGCTCGGCCGTCAAGTGCCGCTTCGCCGACGTCAGCAGCGTGGTCGTCGAGGACACGGACATCGGCCCCAGGAGGGTGGCCGTGTGCAGGTTCCCCGAAATGGTGAAGGAGAGGCTCAGGGCGCTCGGCTTCAGCGAGGGGGTGGTGCTGGGCGTCTCCGCCGTCGAGGACGCCGGCTACGTGCCGGACACCAGGGAGGGGATCCTGCGGAAGGTGGGCCTCCTAGCCATTTGACCGCCGGCCCCCAGCGCTTCGGCGGAAGCTTGCCCGCTCCAGCGCGCTCAGAGCTCCTCGGGGTCGACGACCTCGATCGCAGTCACTTCGCCCGTGTCCTTGTCCCTGTTCAGGTGGATCTTCGGGTGCAGCGGCTCCCCCAGCTCCAGCCCCTTCGGCTCCCTGAACCTCAGGTGGAGGACGCCCTCCCCCGGCGCGAGGGAAGCCTCGATCACCTCCCCCGGCAGCTTCACGCCCGTTAAGGCCTCCACCCTGGAGAGCACCCGCTTGAGGCCCAGGCCGAGTGGAAGCGCCGCGCTCACTTTCAAGCCGTGGCGCGCCCTGCTATTAAGCGTGCCGCCTCTCCGCTCTATCATCGACGAGAGTCGCGCTCTAGAGGTTAGCGCCTGTTACGGTTTGCGCGCGTAAGCCGCATCACAACCCTCTCAATAGCGAGCCTCCACCCATCTCCTCACCCTGCGGGCAGGGCCGCGCGAGTGCGCACAGTGCGCTTTCGCGGTACGCGTCAGCGCGGTAGCCCTGCCGCAGTAGACAAAGATGCGCGTCGCTTTACCCCTGGAGAATAAGCATTAGTATAAGTAATGGAGCGGTGTGCGCGGTGGTGGGGTGAAGCGCGCGCTGCACCTGGAGAACGAGTTCCTGAAGGTTTCGATCTACGAGGACGGTTCCGTGGACGTGCTCGACAAGCTCTCGAACGTCGAGTGGACGCGCTGGCCGGACGGGGAGCCCACCGGCGTGGTCCAGCTCAGGGCGCCCGACCGCGGCGCGCCGTTCGTGTGCCACCTTTCGGCCTCGAACGTCAAGCTGCTTAGGGAGAAGGAGCTCAAGGTGAGGATCGCCTTCGAGGGGTTCAGGTGCGAGGGCGGTTTCTCGCTGGGCGGGAGCATGGAGGCGAGCGTGTCGCTGGACGGGTCGAGCGTCAACTTCACCGTCGAGAGGGTGGAGCTTCCGAAGGGTTTCCTCCTGGAGAAGATACACTACCCTTACAGGAGCTTCTACTTGGAGAAGAGCGATAAAGGCTACATCGTCTGGCCCTACGCTCAAGGCACCATCTTCCCCACGAACATGAACTCCCTCAGGGAGAAGCTGAGCAGGGCCGGCTTGATCCACCCCGACTTCGCGGGGGAGGACGTGTTCTTCACCGTCGAGCTCCCCGTGTACAGCTGCTGGCACTTCTCCATGCCCTGGTTCGGGGCGGTCAAAGGGGCTCCGCCTACGTGGCCGTGATCGACACGCCGGACGACGCGCACGCGTTCATCACCGTTTTGGACCCGAGGAACAGGGAGCGGCTCGTCATCTCGCCGGTCTGGGTCCCCTCGCGCGGGGAGCTGAGGTACCCCAGGTCCGTAACCTACACGTTCATCAGCGGCGGCGACTACGTCGCCATGGCGAAGGTCTTCCGGAAGTACGCGGTGGAGAAGGGCTACTACCGCTCCCTCAAGGAGAAGATCGCCCTCAACCCCAACGCCGAGCGCATCGTGGGCGCGCCGCTCGTCAAGCTCTGGATAATGGACAGGTACCCGTGGACGGGCTGCGCCGCGCGAGCGCCCGGCGGGGAGAGGATCCCCCTCCTGAAGGTGAGGACCACATACAGGCAGGTGCAGGAGATCCTGAGGGACATGCGCGAGAACCTGGGCATCGACAGGGCGGTGATCCTCCTCGCGGGCTGGGGCCCCATGGGCTACGACAACCTCCACCCCGACGTGTGGCCGCCGGGCAGGTGGGCCGGTGACTTCAGCGAGCTCAGGGAGGCGAGGGACATCGCGGAGAGGCAGGGCTACCTCTTCGGCTTGCACGACAACTACCAGGACATCTACCTCGAGTCGCCCTCCATCGGCGTCGGGGAGCCGATCGTGAAGACGAGGGAGGTCGCGGGCGTCGGGCACCCGCTCCAGCTGGGGGGCGTCTGGGAGGGAGGGCAGGCGTTCATCGTGTGCTCGAAGTGCGGCTTGAAGTTCGCCAAGAGGAACATCCCCCAGGTGCTCAGCGAGCTGGCGCCCACCTGCTACTTCGTCGACACGACGACCGCCGCGCCCCTCTACGAGTGCTACGATGCCGAGCACCCGACCACTCGGAGCGAGGACAAGGAGTACAAGATCGAGCTGCTCAAGTACCTCAACGATTGCAACCTCGTCACGGGCTCCGAGAGCGGGGTCTACTGGGCGGCGAAGCACCTCCACTACGCTGAAGGCATCATGAGGCTCGAGAGCGACGGCTGGTTCGGCAAGTTCGGGGGGATACCCGCACCCCTCTTCAACCTCGTGTACCACGACTCCATCGTCGCCTACTGGCACCAGGGCCAGCCCCACAACAGCAGCCGGAGGCTCGCGAGGGTGAAGCTCCTGCTCGACCTCCTCTACGGAAACCCGACGAGCTGGAACTTCACGGTAGAAACCTACAGGGAGTGGAGGGAGCAGCTGAGGGAGGCTTTCGAAACCGCCTCGCGCCTCCACCGCGAGATCGCCGCGGACGAGATGGTGAGCCACAGGTTCCTCACGGACGACTACCTGGTCCAAGAGTCGGAGTTCAGCTCGGGAGTCAAAATCATCGTGAACTTCGGGGAAAGGGAATACGTGACACCGGAAGGCGACAGGGTGGAGCCGATGGGGTTCCTGGTAAAAAGGCGGGCAAACAAACCGTAAACCCGCTGGCGGACCAAAGCGCACAGCTCTTTAAACCGGCTCTGCGGGAGCCGCTGGGGTTCGGAGTGGGGGCGGGGGGCGACCGCGCCGCCCGCACGGGTGGCGCAACCTACAGGATCAAGTACGACGAGGAAGCCGACGTCTTAGCGATAATCGCCGCGGAGGAGAGGGAGCTCTCCCACGCCGAAGAGCTGGGCAACATCGTCGTGCACCTCGACAGGGAGGGCAGGCCCCTCCTCATCGAGGTGCTCAAAGCGAGCGAGATGGTCCCGCTCATCGTCCAAGCCTTAGCCAAGAAAGAGGTCACCGTAGCCTAGCGCGCCGGCACCCCGCCGGAGAACGTAGCACCGCGGAGAGCTTAAGCTCGGGGAAAGGCGCTTGACTGCCCGTATGAGCGCGGTCGAAGCCAGAGAACGGGTCGAGCTGGCGCTGAGGTACCTGGAGGAGGGGAGGGCGCTAGTCGAGAGGGACCCCGTGCAGGCGAGCGAGAGGCTGTACAGGGCCGCTGAGGAAGCGGTCAAGGCGCTCGCACTGCACTACGGCTTAAGCGACATCCTCGGGAAAGCCGAGAAGAGGGGCCGGTGGACCGCCGCGGAGCTGGACAAGGCGGTTTCGAGGATCGCGGCGAAGCTGGGCAGGTGGTTCAGGGCGGCATGGGACGAAGCGTGGGCTCTCCACGTCTGGGGCTTCCACGAGGCGAAGCTCGACAGCGAGAGCGTGAGGGAGAGGGAACCCGACATCGAGAGGATCGTGGTGGAGGCGAAAAAGGTCGTAGGAGGCGAAGCGCCCGGCGCGCGATCGGCCTAGGCGCGTTGCGCTCCCGCCGCTCCCCGTTACCGCGCTCATCGAGGTCCCGCAAGGGGACCAGGAGGCAAGAGGGGGCGCGAAATCGTTGCCCGAACGGAATCCTAAAGTCTCAACGATGGTGTGGATCCTAGCCTACTGCAGGCTCCACCCCGAGCTGGGGAAGAGGGGATACCCGACGCCGACCTTCTCGCAGCGGCAACCGCTACGGCTCACCACCCATTGCAACGGAGAACCACCGCTTCGAACTTTTGGAGGACCTCGGGTTAAGCGCGGAGCCACGGGGCTGAAACACGCTCCAGCTTGGAAAACCTTAAGCTGCGAGAAGGCGGATGCGATCCCCGCAGCTTTAGCGCTCGCCCTTCAGCCGCTCGCTCCCCCGCTTCTCGCTGTCGGCCGCCGCTCTTAGCTGCCGCGCTCGCTTTTCCCGCACTGCGGATATGGGTTGCTGCCGCGTCCATAGACCGCCCGCTGCCGCTCAAATGCTCTTTCCCGACCCCCCTTCATTGGCGCGCAGAGGTCAGAAAGAAGTTCGGCATGACGCCCAGCTTAAGGCTTCAGCTTTACGTAGAGGGGAGACCCTATCCGTATGGCTGTACCTCAGGACCTCAAAAGCCTTTTTGGAGTCGGTGTAGAAAAGGCGTTCGAGGTTACTAGACTTATCTGGAGGAGAGGAAGAGAGAATGCGACATCGAGATTCTGCTTGGCTCTAGCGCGGTCCAACCAAAAGGAAAAAGTGGAACGCTTCATAGAAGACGCATTTAGTGGTGGAAACCAGCTCTACTGTGAAATTAATGTTGTCCATTTCTCCTACAAACGGCTGGGGTTCTTTGGTAGAAAACGGCGAGAGCGCGCGCCTCGGCAAACCCCCTTTTGAGAAAATTTTCATTCCCGGCGTAGACATCCCTCACCCCCTCGGGTCCCCGGTAAACGTATCCCTGCTAGGCTCGGGGGTGCGCTACATTTTTACTCGCTTGCAGCCTTAGACCTGGTGTTAAGCTATGGCGGTGCCGCGGGGGGAGGCGCTGTACAGGATATTTCCCGAAGAAATAACAATTGAAAACTTTAAGAGCATTAAGAGCTTAACGCTTAAGCTTAAACCTGGCGTAAACCTGCTAGTAGGGCCCAATGCTTCTGGAAAAACAAACATCCTTGAAGCGATATACTTCCTCTCCAAAGCGGTTTCGCGCTCAGAACTGTTGAAGATACCTTACGCGCCCCACATACCCCACTACTGGAGCCCCGAAGATCTATTTTACATGAAGCAAGTGGAAAAACCGATCAGCTATAGAATATTATTCAGGGTCTCAAAGAGGAGGAAGGATAAATTTTTAAAGCATAATGTTGACTTCACTATAAAGTTCCAGCTTTCAAGAGGCAGAGAAAGTATCGAACCATCGTACGCTTCCATAGATTGGGGAACTACAAAAATAGAAATTTATGATAGCTTGGTGAACGTGTACATTAATGTTAAATATTTTCCATCGTATGAAGAGGTTTTAAAAAAATTAATAAATTATTCTAAAAAGAATAAATATGCATTTTCAGCATATTTTCGTCATAGGTTAACTGAACTGTATAGAAAGTTATCCAAGCTCAAAGAATCAGTAACATTATCACCTACTGAAGAATATATTCTATTGGAGCAAGATAAATTGCAACTTGAAATTAGAGAAATTCCTCTAGTAAAGTTTTTCTTGCAAACATATTTCATTAAGTTTTCCACGATTTACTTCGAATTCCCTGAGTTAGAAAATATAGTTAGCTCAGCACTGAATCACGAGGAGAAGTACTTTGAGCTTCTTGAAATACCTGAAATAAGAGTAACAGCACCATCTCTACTAGTACCTTTATTAATACATTGGCGCGAGGCTACGCTGGAAGATTTTTCAGGCTTTCCGATCACCGAAACAGTAGTAGATTTTGCTACCGTGCGAGATCTTCTTGAAAAATGCATAATGTTGAAGCATCCTGATATCGGAGAGATTTCAGAACCTCAAGCATTTACTGATGAAATGCGGTTGCACGTTAGGGCTCGCAACCTGCCCCAGGTGTTCTACAAGCTTTCCGCCGAGGGGCGTACCAGCCACGTTGAGAGAATCCTCAGGGAAGCGCTGGGGAACGGCGTTAGCGTGGAGCCCAGGAGCTTCGCGGGGAGAGTGTTCTTCGTGATCAGCGAGCGGGGCGTGGAGCTCCCCCCACCGAACATAGCTGATGGCATAATCAAGCTGATGGCGATAGCGACCGCTGTGGAGCTGCAGCCGTCGATGCTGCTCATCGACGAGCTCGAGAACAGCTTGCACGCTGAAGCGCTGGAGAAGGTGTTCGACGTCCTCGACAGCCTCGAGATCCCCGTGCTCGCGGCTACGCACTCGCCCATCCTCGTGGACTTGGCTAAACCGGAGAAGGTCATCGCGGTTTCGAGAACGGTGGAGCGCGGGACCACCGTGGAGTATTTCAAAGAACCGGAGCGCCTTAGGGAGAAGCTCGTAGAACTCGGCATCGCTCTCTCCGACTACATCTTCTACGAGAAGACCAGATCCCAGCGGACGGAGTAAGGGGGACTACGCGTGAAAAGGCTGATCTACGTCGAAGATAAGTACGGCATCGAATTCCACAGCAAGCTCCTGGAGAAGCTGAGGGAGAAAGGCATCATTGGTTTCTCGCCCACCCCGAGGATCGAGAGAAAGCCTGTGGAGAAGTGCAACGCAGCTATAAGGAGGAGGGTGCTAGCGAGAGCCGTTGAGGGGCCTGTGAAGGCTCTTTTCGTGATCGATGCGGAGGGGGAGGGGGGCGCTGAGGAGTTTTTCGTGCTCCGTCACCTCAAGAAACTGCCTCCGCATGTGCAGGTTAGGGTTGTAGCCGTGGAGCCGAGGCACGAAGCGTGGCTGTGCATAGGTCTTGGAGGGGATAAGCCCTCCTGCCGCCGGAACCCGGAGTTAGAGCTGTGCAGGCTGAGGGGGGTGGTGGAGTACAAGAAGGAGTACTTGGGAGAGTGGGCAGATAGGCTGGACGTCACTAAGCTCTTGGGCGAGCCCGATTTCAAGAGGTATCTCGACCACCTCCGGTGGATTATGGAGGAACCTTAACACAGCGCGCTGATCTTCCAGAGGTTACGCCTGCGCTCTTGGACGAGCTGGAAAATGCCTACCGGGGGAAGAATGGAGCATCGCGCGCAAAGATCGCGCACAAGGTGTACCTGGGAGGCCTCGTGATCAGAGGCTACGTAATCTCCAAAGCCTTATCTCTTCGGCCTCTGTCTCCTCTTCCCCCTCGTAGCCTACCTGAGGGTGATCTCCACGGAGTACTTCGTCACGAACAGGAGAGTGTACGTCAAGTACGGGGTTGTAGGCAGGACGGTCTTCGAGCTGAAAAACGAGTGGATAACGAGCGTCGTCGTCACCCAAGGCCTCGTGCAGAGGCTGCTCAACTACGGCAACATGATCATAAGCACGCCCGGGTACTACACGGGCACCACCGTGATGAAGGACGTATCCGACCCCATGCACGTGAGAACGGTACTCGAGGAGACCCTGAGGAAAGCCAAGGAGGAGAGGGAGATCAGGGAAAGGCTGAGGTGGCTCGAAGAGGAGTACGCCCTCGGGAGGATACCCAGCGAGAGGTACCTGGAGCTCAAAAGGAAGTACGAAGAAGAATTGAAAAGGTACATGTAAGCCTCCTCCAGCCGAGCCCGAGCGCGCCCTCCTCACGCTAGCGCCCCCTCCCGCAAGCTAGCGTAGGGGCATTCGCTGCGGTACGCGCACCTCGCGCACTTCCTCGGGTTCCTCGCGGGCACGGGCTCCCTCTCGCCCCTCCAGTAGCTTAGAGCCCAGCGGACCAGCCTCTCCGCCTCAGCCCTGCTGTAACCGAGGGTGAAAGCGCGCAGGTCGTTGGGGTGCGCCTCCTCGAGCCGCTCCAGAACGCCCTCAAAGCTGACAGCGGATCTGAGCAAAAGGGGCAGATGCCAGCCCCTCCTCGCGTACCACACGCTTAGCTTGAGGCTTGAGCAATCGAAGCCCATGAGGTCGAGGAGGAGACCGTACACTTGAACCTGAACCGCGTGGTCCTTCCACGGGGAGGGAGGGATCGCCTCGGCCGTCTTCAGCTCGACAACCCTGACGGGCCTGCCCCCTCGAACACAAGCGCGTCCGGCACGCCGGCCACGGGCACGCCTTCCACCTCGGCGAGGAGAGGGAACCTACACGCGCACCTCCTACCGCTGCTTATCCTTTCGACCAGCTCCTCCAGCTCGACGGGCTTCATTGCTAAAACCATCTCGTGGATCCGCTTCCCCTCGTCCTTCTCCGGTGTAACGACCTCGCCCCTAGCGATCGCGAGATCGACCTGCACCTCGCAGTAGTACTGCGCTGCGATGTAGGACACGGGGGCGACGAGCAGCCCGCGCCTTAGCCTCGGCTGGAGGGACGCGATGACCCGAGGGAGCTCGTGCAGCCTCTCAACCCACGCCATCCCACCTGCGGCTGAGCCCACGCACCCCACCGCCTCCAACCTCACCGCCGCAGCTGCGCAAAAACTTCCACCGCTTGCGCATCCCCGCTGCTGGGGAAGCGAGCAGATAAGCAGACTCGGCTGTTAACTTTCCCACGCTCTCTCACTAGATTATCCAAGGTTCCCTCCGCGTCTTCCAGCGCGGAGATCACCTCCTCAAGCTCCTCAGCCTCCCCCGGGTTCTCCCTCGCGTAGCGCTCAAGCAGGTAAACTGCGTCGCTTGTGGGGCCGAGGGCTTCGCGTAAGGGGTCCCCCCGCGCGCTCTTAAAACCCGTGGCGTGTCATGGCGGCTCTGCTCCCAGTTTTCGATCCAGCAGCGCTGTATCCGCGCGTTTACTCCCACTCGAACCAGAAAGCCTCCTCCCTAACGGTTCTGAAGTCCCTGGAGAGGTAGGGGGTGGCGCCCGCCGCGAATGCGGACGCGAAAACGGCGAGCGCTAGAGGCTGGAAGAGAGGAGGGGGCGCGGAGAACAGGGCCAGCACGGAGGGGGTTAGAGCTCGGAGGTTGCTCGCTCGGGTCAGGTTCCGGAGGAAGCCCTGGAGGCTCCGCGAGCAGAAGGCGGCGAGGGCGCAGAAGCAGGTTAAAGCGCACGGCAGGAGCAGCGCGAAAGCGAAGGCGTGAAGCAAGGTCTCGTCCAGCGCGTAGAGCATCAGAACGCCGTACGCAGCGTAGGAGAGGACTCCGATAAGCGAGGCAGCGACGCAAACCCACCGCGCCACCCCGCTGAGCGAGCGCCTAGCCGCTTCGGCAGCCTCCACGAAGGCGTCAGGCGCCCTCCTCGGGTTCGCCAGGACCGCGTAGAGCGCCGCGAATGTGAAGAAGGCGGCGCAGGCTAGGGCGCTGGCCCCGTCCCGAGCGGGCCGCTGGCGCTCGAGCAGCCCCCTCAGCTCGCCCCGGCCTACCGGGCGCGGAGCGCTGCGGGGGGTTGCGAGGGGCGCGACCCGCGCCAGCGCGGCTTCCCTCTCAACCCGCTCGTGGAGCTCCCGGTCGAGCTTGGGCGAGGGGACGCACCTATCCTGGATGTAGTGGAGCGCCCTCCCCAGCTCCTCGGCGCCCTCGCGCGTGAACCTCCCCTTGAGCACGTCGCGGCGAGCCCTGCTGAGCTTCGAAAGCACCCTCCCCGTGCCGCAAGTGTGGTGCGCGACCCTCCTCCTACCCTCGTACTCGGGTCTCCTGTCCAGCTCGACAGCCGCGCCCACCAGCATCGCGCCGAACCAGCTGGGCACTCGCAGCGCTGACTCCGGCTCGACCGCGGAGAGAGCCGCTCTTGTCACGAGCTCGTGAGTTTTCGAGCGCACTGCTTCCCGAAACGAAACCCGCCTATTTCACCTTTGCCCAGCCCTTGATAGCGCGCGGAGGAGGGCTCCGCCCAGCCGCCGCGCTTTGGCTTGTCCACCCGCGCGCTGCGGGCGGGCACCGGGGCTCCGAGCGCGGGCTAGCGTGCACGACCGGGCGAGGCGTTTTCGCGCGGCGCTCGCGGTGAAACTTTCGGGATTCCCGACCCCTCCCCCTCCGCCAACCTTTCCGCTCTCGAACCTGAAGTTCTCTCATCTATCTTCGATGTTAATCATCGTTCCTTTCCGTCTAATTTCCCTCTTTTCGCTGCGCGCCACGGTGTAGCAAGCAGCGCGCTGCTCAAGCATTTCCAGCCTAAATTCGCAGCTTGAGAGCGCTGGGGGCCTCGGGGTGCGTAGGGAACTTTTTAAGCCTTGGTGCGTGCGAAGGTGTCGGGGAGACCTGTGGAGGAGCTGCTGTACTACGTGGTCGGCTTCTCGCTGACGATAATCGGGATGATCGCCAGCGTAGCCTACTGGCTCGGCAGGAGGTTCGCCCTAATCGACAGGAAGTTCGAAAGTTTGAGAAACGAGTTCAGGGAAGAGCTAAGGGAAGTAAGGACGGAGTTAGATGGCAAGCTTGGGAGCTTGAAGGCCGAGCTGGGCGGCAGGCTGGACGCGCTGCAGGGGGAGGTGCGGGAGCTGAGGGGGGCTTTCGCCAGGGCTTTCGAGGGGTTGAAAACGGCCGTCTCCTCCTCCCACGCGCTGATCCTCGACTTCCTCG
>JAPWTS010000062.1 GCA_028275925.1 Thermofilales archaeon | reverse complement strand
GTGAGCCAAGAAGGCGAGTACATACAGTGTGTGTGCGGAAGGATAATAAAAGATCCGTCCGAGTACAAGGTTGTCTACATTAAGAAAGAAAACAGGGAGATAGACATCTTATGCCCTAACGATACGTGCTACCTGAGGGAGTTAGGCTTCATCCAGTTCACTTTAGAAGGAGATAAACCAAAGATATTGAAAGCAACCTTTTACTCGCCGTTCGTCACATGGAACGTTGCTAGGTTGGGTAAGGAGAAGGCGAACGAGCTTCTCAGGCAGCACCTGCAGACTCTAATTAAAAGGCACATCGACTGGAACAAGATAGTGGAGGAGACTAAGAAGCAGATAGAAAGGGAGAAAGCAGCCGCCGCGGCGGCTGCCGCGAGTAGCGCGACGCCAGAATCCGGCGAGACCGGCGGAGCGTAGGGCGCCAGTTCGCCGATGGTGGAACGTATTTCTTGCAGTTCTCTGGTTCCTAGCGCGCGCCACGCCGTTACCCCGCCCCTTTTTGCGGGGCTATCGGGCTTTCCTCTTTCTTTGCTCGATGACTTCGTTGGGGGTTAGCGCGCGACGCCGGCTGCGCGGTAAGTTTTTTAACGCGTGAAACCGCACGCGGGGTGCGTATGGGTTCGAAGGCTACGTCGAAGCAGCCCAGGAAGGTGCGGAAGCGGATGGTGTACCAGGCTGCGCTCCACGCAAAAGCCAAGCAGCTGACCGCCCCGTTGTCTGAAGAGCTTCAGAAAGAGTTAGGAATAAAGAGGTTAAGAGTTAGGAAAAACGACACGGTTCTGATCGTGAGAGGGAGCTTCAAAGGGCACGAGGGCCGCGTCGTCAAAGTCGATGTAAAGAAGGGTAGGATATACGTTGAAGGGGTCACGCGAGTCAGGTCCGACGGGAGGGAAGTCCATATACCCATCCATCCGTCCAAGGTTGTCATCACCAAGCTCGACATGGGCGATGAATGGAGGAGGAAGGTTATTGAGCGCCGCAAAGCGGTTCAAGCAGAGGTGAAGGAGGGATGAGCGAGCGCGGCGGCTCGTTAAGGCACATGAGGAGGAGCGTTGCACCGCCGTTCTGGCCTATCTCAAGGAAGCAGTTCGTGTGGGCGGTCAAACCGATACCCGGCCCCCACCCGGCTGCTAAGTCGATCCCGATAGGGGTTTTGCTGAGGGACGCGCTGAAGTACGCTTACACGATGAGCGAAGCTCGTAGGATACTCGGGGAAAGGAAAGTTTACGTGGACTGGAGGGTTGTGACGGACTACAAGTTCCCCGTCGGGTTGATGGACGTCATCTACCTGAAAGGTGCTGAAGAGTACTACAGGGTGCTGCCCCACCCTACGAAGTTCTTCATGCTCCACAGGATAGATGAAAAAGAGGCGGAGCTGAAACCTCTGCGCGTGAAAAGGAAGGTGACCGTGAAGGGTGGCCGGCTCCAGTTAACCTTCCACGACGGGAGAACGCTCCTTGTTGGAGACTCTTCGGGCGCTGAGCTAAGAGGGCTCAGGACGTACGACACCGTGCTGATGAATTTGAGGTCGAAGGCGGTTGAAGGGTGCATCAAGCTGGACGTGGGCGTGCTAGCTTACGTGATCGACGGGAGGAACGTAGGTTTCATCGGAAGAGTCGAATCCATCCAGCAGATACTTAAGAGAGCGAAAGCTGTGACCGCGCTCCGCGGCGAGGGAGGGGAAATCGTGCGCACGATACTCGAGTACGTCTTCGCAATAGGCGCTGAGAAACCCGTCATCTCGCTGCCAACTCCCGAAGAAGTGAAGTCTTGGGAGGAAACGTTGAGCAAGGCGCCCCCGCTCTAACGCTAACGTTTAAATGGTGGGGTTTACGGGTCGCGCGCAATGCCGCAAGTGCCCAGCTTGGATGTAGGGCATCCGATGCGGAGGGTGTTCATCGGTAAAGTAGTAGTGCACATAGCGGTGGGGGAATCTGGGGAGAGGTTGCAGAATGCGGCTAAAGTCCTCGAAATGCTTACCGGGCAAAAGCCGACCTTCAGGAGAGCTAAGAAGACGATAAAGGAGTTCGGGGTTAAGAGGGGCGAAAACATCGCGTGCATGGTCACGCTAAGAGGCGCTCGCGCTTACGAGTTCCTGAAGAAAGCTTTAGCTGCGGTCGACTACACGATCAAGAAGAGCAGCATCGACGAAAGGGGGAACTTCGCTTTCGGCATTAGGGAACACATACACATTCCCGGAGTCAAGTACGACCCCGCGATCGGCATTTTCGGGATGGACGTGATAGTGGCGCTGGAGCGACCCGGATACCGAGTAGCGCGCAGGAGGCGCAAGCGGTCCAGCATAGGCAAGGAGCACTACGTTACGAAGGAGGAGGCTATAGAGTTTATAAGGAAGGTGCTCGGGGCCCAGGTGGTGTAGACATGGCCAAGCTAAGACCGCCTAAAAAGAGAAAGTTCGGCAAAGGATCGATGAGGTGCGTGAGGTGCGGGACCCACGAAGCGATAATCAGGAAGTACGGTCTGTACCTGTGCAGGAGGTGCTTCAGGGAGGTGGCGCCGGAGCTCGGCTTCAAGAAGTACAGCTGAGGAGGTGGGAGCGTGGTCGTGTTCGACGTCCTGGCGAACGCTTTAGCGACGATAAAGAACAATGAGGTGAGAGGTAAGAGCGAGTGCGTAATCTACCCCTCCTCCAAGCTAGTGCTGGCGGTTCTCAGCGTGATGAAGAAGAGAGGCTACATCGGCGATTTCGAGTACATCGAAGACGGCAGAGGGGGGAAGATCAGGGTGCAGCTGCTCGGCAAAATAAACAACTGTGGCGCGATAAAGCCCCGCTTCCCCGTCAAGCGCAAGGAGTTGAGCAAGTGGAGGGAGCGCTACCTCCCGTCGAGGGACGTGGGTTTCCTCATACTATCGACCTCTTACGGCGTCTTAGACGATAGGGAGGCGGAGGAGAAAGGTTTAGGGGGCGTCTTGCTGGCCTACGTGTACTGAAGGTGAAGAGCATGGCGGCGCAGCAGGGTTCAACGCAGGCTCCGGGGCGCGAGATCGAGAGGTTGCTGAAGCTTAGAGCCGAGATGAACAGGAGGAGACCCGAGTTCGTTAGGATGAACTCTTGGTTCCTAGCTAGGCTGGACGACTCGTGGCGCAACCCGAAGAGGAGCTTAGACAACAAGATCGGGAAAGAGCGTAAGGGCTTCCCACCGCGCGTAAAGGTTGGCTACAGGGGCCCGAGAGCTGTGAGGCACTTGCATCCGAGCGGGAAAGTCGAGGTCCTAGTGAGCAACCCCTCGCAGCTCGAAGGGTTGGATCCTAAAGTTCACGTGGTAAGGATAGCGTCTACCGTAGGAGCGAGGAAACGCGGCGAGATCCTGAAACGGGCGCAGGAGCTCGGGCTCAAAGTTGTCAACGCGAGCTAGAGCGCGCAGCCGCAAGCTTAAAAGGGGCATCGACCGAACGCCCCCAGAGTGAAAGCGCTATGAGCGCCTTCATACGAACGGTAAGGCGCTTGGCCGCGGATCTGCTCAAGGTGGGGGAGAGCAGGGTATGGATAGACCCCGATCATCTCGATAAAGCTGAGGCCGCTATAACGAGGGAGGATGTGAGGCGGCTAATCAAAGAGGGCGTGATACGCAAGGAGCCCCCCTCCACTCCCAGTAGGGGCAGATGGAGGGTCAGGCACGAGCAGCGGAAGAAGGGGAGGCGTAGAGGCCCTGGGCGCCGCAAGGGGCCTCGGATTAGCGAGAAGGAGCTGTGGATAGCGAGAGTCCGCGCCCAGAGGAGGTTCCTGAAGCTCGCTAAGGAGCGGGGTTTGATCGACGCTAAAACTTACAGGAGGCTGCGCTCGCTCGTCAAAGGCGGGGCCTTCAAGAGCGTGAGCCAGCTGAAGGAGCACGTCAAAAGCATGGCGTCTCAGAAGCTTGAGGGGCAGGGTGGGGCGAGTGGCTAGAAGCGGAAGGTACAAGGTCCCCTTCCGCAGGCGGCGCGAAGGGGTCACGAACTACTACAAGCGGAGGAAGCTGCTGCTGTCCGGTAAGCCCCGACTCGTTGTTCGGGTAACGAACAGGTACGTGATCGCGCAGATCATCGAGGCGAAACCGCAGGGCGACGTAACGCTGGTGTCGGCGCACTCGGGCGAGCTCTCGAAGTTCGGGTGGAAGGGCGGGACGAAGAACACCTCCGCTGCATACCTTGTAGGCTTGCTCGTCGGCCTGCGAGCCCTGCAGAAGGGCGTGCGCGAGGCAGTGCTCGATATCGGCTTGCGGAGAGCCACGCGGGGCGCGCGGGTCTTCGCGGCGGCGAAGGGAGCTGTAGACGCCGGTTTGAACGTGCCGCTCGGCGAGGAGGTGGTGCCTGACTATGACAGGATAGCGGGGAAGCACGTTGCCGAATACGCTCGCTTGCTCAAAGAAGCGGGGAAGTTGGAGGTGGTCTTCAGCCACTACCTTAAGAGGGGGTTAGACCCAGAAAAGCTTCCCGAGAACTTCGAGGAGGTGAAGAGCAGAATCCTAGAGGCTTTTCAAGCCGTTTTACAGCATCCTTCTTAGGAGCTCATTTATTTTAGGGCCTCGGTACCCCAGCTCTCCCCCCTCGCTGAAGTGCTTCTTAACGCTGCCCTTAAACCCACCTTTAGGTGGGTGGAGCCTGAAGACGGGTTTGAAATCCGGCAGATCTTCGAGCGTCACCTTACCGCTTAGTAAAGCTTCCGCTAAAGCTTCGAAGCTATCGAAACCTAGGCTTTTCAGGTATTCCAGCGTTACGCGCTTGCGGCCCTTCAGCTCCCCCCTTTTCTCGATCAGCAGCTTTAGCGTCTCCGCGTCCACTTCGCCGTACGTCACGGCGTATTCGACGGTCTTCAGCATCCCGCGCACCGAAGGCGTGTCGGGTACTAGGACGCAGTGGTAAACTCTGTGCAGCCTCAGCAGCTTTAGGGTGGTCCTCTCCTCCGGGCGCCGATCGGGCTGCCCCCTAACCCTGATAACCGCTAGCAAGCCCATGGTGATCACGCGTTGAAGCTGTAGGTTTGCTTGAGGGCTTCGTAAACAGCCTTAGCCATGTTGTGGTGGGTGCGCGTCTCGCCCCGGGTCCGCGTCCACACGTCCTGTATCCCGGCCAGCCTCAGGACGACTTTGGCTATCTCGCTCGCCACCAACCCGACACCCTTAGGGGCGGGTAAGAGCACTACTTCCACGCTGCCAGACTTGCCGCGCACTTCAAAGGGTACGGAGTGCGCCTCGCCGCAGAGGCAGTACCAGCTGCCGCAGCCTCGCCTCACGGGCACGATGTTCAGCTTCGCATCCCGTATCGCTTTTTCGATCGCCACCCTGATCTGCCTGGATTTCCCCACGCCCACCCCCACGTAGCCGTCCTCGTTCCCGACGACGACCGTTGCTTGGAACTGCCCCACTTCGCCGGCGTCCGTCTGCCGTTGCACGAAGTTTATGGACACGATCTCGTGCTTGAGGTTGGGCAGCAGGGCGTCCACCACCTCCACCTCCCTGATCGGTAGGTTAAGCTCGAACAGCTGGTCTATGCTCGTCACTTTACCTTCCTTCACCAGCTTACCGGCGAGCGTTCTCGGCATCCACTCCTCGGGCGCCGACATAGCGCGGGAGACCCTGAAGGTACCGCTTTAAATGTTGTGCGCGCGCCGCGCTAAGTTTTTAACGAGCGCGGCTACGAAGCCGCTCGTGTCCGTACGGCGTGAGAAGAAAAGCAAGTATTACAGGGGCTCGAGGACCCACGGCTGGGGTAGGGTGGCGCAGCACAGGAGAAGCGGAAGGAAAGGCGGAAGGGGGAGGGTCGGCTACCACAAGCACAAGTGGACGTGGGTTATGGCGTACGCCAGAGACTGGTACGGCAAGCACGGCTTCGCCCGCCACCCGTCGCTGGTTGCCGAAAAGAAGGTCATCAACGTGGGGGAGCTTGACGAGCGAGCGGACGAGCTCCTGAAAACCGGGCTGGCCGTTCTCGAAGGCGATGCGATCCGCGTCGACATAAGAGTGCTCGGCTACAACAAGCTGGGCGGGAAGGGTAGAGTGACGAGGAAGCTGGTAGTGGTTGCGCCCGAAGCTACCGAGGCTGCGGTCCGAAAGCTTGAGGCAGCTGGAGGGGCGCTAGCGAAGGTGGAGGGTGGAGGGGCTTGAGCTCCGTTGTCGATGCTCTGCTCAGGTTCGTGCCCGAAGTGCCGCGGCCGCCCCGCAGGCTGAGGTTGGGCGAGAGGTTATTCTGGACGGCGCTCGTCCTACTGCTTTACATGGCGCTGAGCCAGGTCCCGCTGTACGGTATACGATGGAGCGAGCAAGGGTACCAGCCGATGCTTCTCATCCAGGTGATCATGGCATCGCGAAGAGGTACGCTGATGGAGCTGGGCATAGGCCCCCTCGTAACCGCCGGCATCGTGTGGCAGCTGCTCGTCGGTAGCGGGATAGTAGAGCTGGATCTGACCACGAGGGAAGGCCGCAGGATTTACGCCGGAGTTCAGAAGCTCCTCACGATTTTCTTCGCTCTCTTCGAGGCCTTAGCGTACATCTGGGGAGGGGTTTACGGCGCGCTTTCGCCGGCGGCTCAGCTCATCGTGCTGGCCCAATTGATGGTCGCCAGCTTCATCGTGATGCTGATGGACGACATGCTCGAGAAGGGCTGGGGCTTGGGCAGCGCGGTCAGCCTCTTCATCGCCGCGGGCGTCGCGCAGCAGATCTTCTGGGAGCTCTTCGCCCCCATAGGTCCGGTCGGCGACGGGCTCTTTGTCGGGGTGGTACCCTCGCTCTTCCATGCAGCGTTCACCTACGCGTCGACGGGCAACAGCACGCTGCTGCGCGAGGTCGTCGCCCGCCGGACGGGGTACCCCGACCTCGTCGGGCTGATCTCGATGATCGTTTTCCTCGTTTTCCTCACGTACTTGGACAGCATGAGGGTCGAGATACCGGTCGCAGCGAGCAGGTACGGGGGGTTGAGGGCCCGCATACCTCTCAAGCTCCTCTACGTCTCGAACCTTCCGGTGATCCTTGTGTCGGCGCTCTACGCGAACTTGTTCATCGTGGCGCGCGCGGTGTGGTCCCGCTTTAACCCGGACAACGCGAACCCGTGGCTGAACGCGTTCGTGATGTACAACGCCACGACGATGGAGCCGCTGAAGCCATCGCTCATCTACTACCTGACGCCACCGCGCGGCCTCTACTCCCTCGCGCGCGACCCCCTGCAGGTAGCGGTGTACACGCTGGTGTTCGTGGGTCTCTCCGTGGCATTCGCCCTGATATGGGTTGCGGCGACGGGCATGGACCCGAGCGGCCAAGCCGAGCAGTTCGCTAAGGCGCAGCTTCAAGTGCCGGGCTTCAGGCTTTCGACGAAGGTTTTGGAGGCGATCCTGAGACCCTACATCTGGTCGTTAACCGTGGTCAGCGGCGCCTTAGTGGCGTTGATAGCGGTGGTCAGCGATCTGCTCGGCACGCTGGGGTCCGGCATAGGTCTGCTGCTTACGGTCGGCATAATAACGCAGTACCAGCAGCTGCTGGCCAGGGAGCAGCTGCTGGAGATGCACCCAACTCTAAGCAGGCTGCTTGGAGCGGAGTAGCGCGCGCTGCGAGGACGGATGGTTGAGCACGACGCTAACCCGTGCGTCGAGAAATTAATATTAGATACCAACTCCCGGGGCTGTCCTTGAAGTGAAATGCCCAGGAGAGTCACCGCGCAGGTCATAGACAGGAAGGATAGAGTGCTAAAGTTCTTGAAAGAGCACGGCGAGGTGCCGACCTCGGCGCTGGTTAAGGAGCTGGGGTTAACGCATTCTCAAGCGTTCTACGTGCTCCGCCTCTTGCTGAAAGAGGGTAAAGTGAGAGAGATTAAGAGGGGGAAAGTGGCCTATTGGGCGCTCGCCGAGCAAAGCGAGTAAGCGAGAACCGCGCGGCGCGCGCGCCCAAACCGAGGCTTTTTTCCCGCGCGAAAATTTAAACGTCGGCACGCCGGGGGATCGGGGGTGACGCGAGATGGGAGGTAGGCAGAGGACTTCGATATTTTTCGATGTGGGGGGCAAAGAGGAATCACAGAGCACGAAATCTCGAGCCGAATCCGAGAAGGAGAGGAAGGAGAAAGGTAAGGAGAAGAAAAGCTAGCTTGTTATGAGCCTAGAGGGCGACCGGGCGCGCGCACCACCACCGCGCCCGGTTGTGAAGCGTTGCGTAGCCATACCGGCATCCATCTTCGTGGGAGAGGATCGTAGGCTCGCAACCTTGCGTTTGGGGTTGCTGGCCAGGTACATTTCAATCTTTAGGGTGGAGGAGGTCGTGGTTTTCGGCAAAGGCGACGAACTGGTCGTCGAAGTCCTTAGGTACGCCGAGACGCCCCCTTACCTGAGACGCAGGCTGATACCCCTGCGCCCCGCCCTCCGTTACGCTGGTGTCGTACCCCCTCTTCAGAGCCCCCATCACCCCCCATCGCCGCGGGGAAGAGGCTTCTCGTGCGAGTACAGGGAGGGGGTGGTGCTGAGCAGCGCTGGGTCCTACTCGCTGGTGGACGTGGGATTGAGGGAACCGGTGGTCGCCGAGGGCGCGGGCAGGGTGGGCGAGAGAGTCACGGTCCGGCTCGGCGATAGACCTCGGATAGTCAGCAGGAGTGAAGTCCCCTACTACTGGGGTTATCGCGTGGTTCACGTGCCGGATCTTCGTGGCGCCCTGAAACTGTGTGAGAGGTACCTTAAGGTGGGCACCTCGAGGCTGGGCGTACCCTTGAAAGAGGTGGCGGGTGAGCTGGCTTCGAAAGCTCGGGAGAGGGGCTGCGTAGCGCTGTTTTTCGGGGAGAGGGAAAAAGGTTTATTCGACCTCGCCGCCGAAGAGGGCCTAAACGCGGCGGAAGAGTTCGATTACATAGTGAACATCGCTCCGAAGCAGGGATCCTTCACGATAAGAACGGAGGAAGCCGTACCCATAGCGCTCGCGCTCCTCGATTTCATCCTGGCCGATTAGCGCGCGCTAGAGTATTCTCTATCCTTTTCTTTAACTTTTCGATTAGAAAAATTTACTTTCGGGCTTCTCTGGGCAAGGTTTATAAACCCTCGGTTCGCCCTGAGCCCGTGCGCCGCGGGGAAAACGCGGTAAGGGAGCGCGCGGTGAGGGGGCTTGAGTCCCGGGCCTCCGAGCCCGAAAGCCGCCTCGCGCGAGGGGCGGGCTATGGGGGGTAGGAGGGGGAAGGAGAAGGGTGTGGTGGAGGGCTTCCGGGTCTTGACCTTACTGTACCGTGTTAGCGAGCTGCCGGCTGGCGCCTTCCAGCGGCTCAAAGAGCTGTTTAGGGTTTACCGCGCTGTCGCCGCGCTGTACTTCTGGTCGAAGCGGCTGAACATCGAGGAGGGCGTTGAGCTGGCTCTGGAGCGCGCTCGCCAGCTGCCGTACTACTACCGGCACGCGTTCGACGAGGATTCGCGGGTCTACCAGTTCAGCGAGGTTGAGAAGATGAGGAGGCCGAGGAAGGTGGTGCTGCAGCTGCCGCTCGCCGATGCTCTGCACTACCACTGCGGCTGCTACATCGAGGATAACACTCTAGTCGTAAGGCTCGGCGGCAGAGAGCGGCTAGAGCTGCCCTTGCCAGAGAGGGCGCTAAGGTGGCTTCAGGAGAAGGAGGCTGAGGTGGCTCCGCTGAAGGTCGCGAAGATCGTGCGTATCCAGTGGCGCGAAGACGAGCACCCCGAGTACCTTAAGGTTCAGATCGTGCTGAGGGTGGAGCGGCGAAAGCCGGTGGCGCCGGATCCTAAAAGCGCGCTGCTCTGCTACGTGGACGCGAACTCGGACTACGGGATCGTCGCTGTTTACGCTGTTTCCGACGGGACTGAGACGAGGGTGCTGGAGACGCCGAAGCTGAAGCCGCCGAACAGGGGCAGGCGGTTGAGGGCTGCGGCGAAGAGGCAGGCGGCAGCGGCTTACGGCCACAAGCGCGGCATCAACCTCGCGCTCGCGAGGCGCTCAACGCGGTTCAGAGCGAAAGGTTGGGTGAAGGCGGCCGCCGCGCAAATTTTCAAGAAGGCTTTCCAGAGAGCGAATGGAAGGAGCCTGATGATGAACTTCGATATACCAGATCCAGAGTCAGTTAAGAACTCTTACCTTCAGAAAACTTTGCTTTCATTGCGTAATGTTTCTAAGAATTTAGCAATCTGGTTCGGTGTCTACGCTACCTTCGAGTGCTACCCATCGACGAAGTGCCCATTCTGCGGCTCGGAGCTGGAGATCGTGCACACAAAACGCACAAGGATCGCCTACTGCGCAAGGTGCGGCTTCTACGACGATAGGGACTACGTACCATTTTACCACTGGCTCAAGGAACTTGGCTTGCCACTACCCAAGTACCCACTACGGAAACTGCAGCTGCCGGAAGAGCTGAAGCCGTTAACAGCATACGACCCGGGAGCCCTGGATGAGGGCGCGAGTTGGCGGGGTCGCGCCTCAGGCGCCGCCCCGCTGCCCGTGCGCGCGCCGGGCGCCCCTAGCGGACTGGATGAAGCTCGGGGGCGGAGCCCGAGACCCGGCGCCGGGCCTCGGGCGGTGAAGA
>JAPWTS010000005.1 GCA_028275925.1 Thermofilales archaeon | reverse complement strand
TTAGCGTCGAGCGCGCCCGGCTGGCCCAGAGGCTTATCGCCGAGCGCGTCTTGGAAAGGGACGAGCTGCCGGGGGGCGTCCGGCTGGCGGGCGGCGTGGACGTCTCCTACGTGGGGGATCTAGCGGTAGCCGCTGCCACGGTAGTCGACGCGAACAATCTCGAACTTGTTGATAGGTCGGTGGTGGAGGTTAGGGTGGAGTTCCCCTATGTACCCACCCTGCTGGCTTTCAGGGAGGCAGGGCCCATGATCGCGGCAGTTAAAAGACTCCGGTTAAAGCCCGACGTTCTGCTCGTCGACGGCAACGGCAGGCTCCACCCGCTGGGGGCCGGTATCGCCTGCCAGGTTGGCTTGGCGCTGGACATGCCCACGGTGGGTGTCGCGAAAAAGCTCCTTTGCGGCAGCGTCGGGGAGTGGAGAGGAGGAGAGGCGCCCGTGATCGTGGGCGGACGCGTTGCCGGCGCAGCCTTGAGGCTGGGTTCCAAAACGATCTACGTCAGCGTAGGCCACAAGGTCTCGCTCGAGACAGCCGTCAAGCTCGTTCGAGACCTCACGAAGAGGGGTTACGGGCTCCCCGAACCCCTGAGGCTGGCGCATACCGAAGCGGTTGCCGCCGCTAGAACCATCAGGGAGCGGGGCTCAAAAGGGAGACCGCCCTCCTCATGATCTCGCTTGTGGATAGGTAAGCCCCCTGGATCCGGTTCTCCAGCTTCAGCACCTTCACGTTCAGACCGGCGCGGGCAGCAGCCTCCTCGACCAACGCTTTGATGCGGTCCTGGTCAGGCCCCAAAAGAACGATATCCGGCTTCAGCGTTTTCAGCGTGCTCTCGATGTCAAGGGGGTCGTTACCGAGGTACGCTTCGTCGACGTACCGCAGGCTCCTTACGACCTCTAGCCTCTGCTGCTCCGGCACGACCGGGGGTCTCCCCTTCAACTTCCGTATCGTGCTGTCGCGCGCGACCACGACGACGACCCTACCGAGCTCGCGGGCCTTGCGCAAGAGGTGCAGGTGACCGGGGTGGATTATCTCGAACGCTCCCCCAACGAGCACTCTGGGCCTTTCGCTCCTAGGCCACTCCACTTTCGCTATCCCTAGCAGCCGCAGGGCGTCGAGCAGCCCCTCGGCGTAGGAAGAGCACGCCACGCTCGTCACGACGTCGCCCTTCTCCAGGTAGTATTCGGCGTCGCTCAAGTACCGCTTCGCCTGCTCGACGAGCGCTGACGCGCTGCCGAGGTCCTGCCCCTCAAGCTGTCGGAGCGCGCTCTCGACGTTCATTATGTACCTCCTAGCTCTCGCTGCGGCCTCCATACAGGTGACGTGAGGGAGGCGGGCTTTAAATCAGCCTCGCGCATCTTGAATCGTTGTTTGATTGTCGGAAGGGACCGCTGGCGACGAGCGCTCTAACCTTCGAGTGCCAGCGCTTTACGAGGTCGGCAGGGGCTCCCGCTAGGGTTTGCAGGGCTTCCGCCTCCACCGCGTTGAGGAGACCGGGGACCACTAGGATGTGCGGGGGCTCGCCGAGATCCGGTCTCTGCGTGGGCGTGAACGCCGCGACCACCTCATCGTGGCTTGTGGCGCGCGCGACGGCGACGAGCAGCGCGTCTTCGCCCAGCACGTCGCCCCCCTCCCTTCTTTCGAGCTCGAGGAGGACGTCGACGGCTTCGCTGGCCGTCATCGCGTAGCCTCGCTCGACGTCGAGGTCGAGGAGGAAGAGCGTGTGCAAGCCTCTCGCGAGGTTCTCGCGGAGGACGCGGTAGGGGGTGGAGGGGAAGTAGCCGGGGCTCGGCCTAACGATCGTCACCGGCCTGCAGAACTTGTAGAAATCGAGGCCTGTGGAGGCTGAGACGGCGTTCACCACGGAGGGCGAGGGGAGCACCCTCACCTCAACCCCGCGCTTCGCGGCTTCCAGCCTCAAGCTCACGTGCGTCGTCGCGATGAAGGGATCGCCTGGCGCTAGCAGGACGACCAGCTCCCGCTCAGCCATCCCAATGAGCTCCCGGAGCCAGGGCCCCTCGAGGTCCCCCCTCCTCACTAGGGTCACCCTCTTGCCGATCAACCTCTCGAGATCCTCCACCCTGAAGCCTGGCACTATGCTGGTGTACAGCTCGAGGAAGACCCTATCGGCCTTGCGCAGGTACTCCAGCGCCCCCAGCGTTATGTCCCGCAAACCGTAGAGACCCAAACCAGCAATCACGAGCATTGCACCCCACACGCGCTCCCCTGCGGCTTAAATGCAGCGCCGGCGAGCGGGCGTAAACGCTATAAAGCACTCCGAGGAACCTGAAAGAACGGCAGCGGGGGTGCCCGAGCTAGGTCAAAGGGGGCGGTCTGGGGCAGCCAGGCCCAAACTCAGGATCTGACGATGGGAGCTCCGCTGGCGTAGGCCTGCCCGGGTTCGAATCCCGGCCCCCGCACCATTCTCCAATGCTCCCTTCTTGCCAGCTGCGCGGCGCTCCGCGCGCAAGCTCTTTAAGGGAAAAGCTCCAAGGGGTTTGCGGTATGCGAGAGGTGAAGGTGTTCAGGGTGGTAGGGTACATGAAGCTGCATAGGCTGGGGGAGCTACGAAAGTTCGTGATCGAGGTGCCGGCGCTGAAGGCTGAGCACGCGGTCGAAAAGGTGCTCAGCGAGCTCGGCTCGAGGCACAAGCTGAAGCGGCGCCACATCATCGTGAAGGAGGTGAAGGAGATAAGCGAGGAGGAAGTGACGAGGGGGCACGTGAGGGATCTACTCAAGCTGGACAGAATCGTCGTGTGGTGAGGTGGCGGGGGGCTTGGCGGAGGCGCGTGAACGGGAGGAGCTGACGGCCGAGTACGGGGCGCTGGCCCAGCTGCTCGAAGATGTGAGGAGGAGGGTTGAGCTGTTGAACACCACGCTGGCGGAGCTTGCTGCAGCGAAGAGTGCGCTGGAGGAGATCGGCTCCTTGAGCGAGGGCGAGGAGCTGCTGGTCCCCGTGGGTGCCGGTGTTTTCGTTAGGGCTAGGCTGGCGAGCAAGGACAAGGTGCTCGTTACGCTGGGAGCGAACGTGATGGTCGAAAAGACGCTGGAGGACACGCGTAAGTACCTAGAGGAGAGGGAGCAGAAGGTTAGGGACGCGCTCCAGAAGAGCGTCGCTGACTACCAGGCGCTGGTCGGCAGGCTTAGGGAGATAGAGCAGCGGCTGCGGAGCGCGCGCTAGCGCGCGAGCGAAGCGCACATAAGAGCGGGATCCGCCGCACAACGGGGGTAACTTTGTTCGATGGGTTACGTGCGGCGCTGCGGCAGGTTGCGGGAGCGCTCCTCTCGTCAAAGCTGTCGGAGGAGGAGCTCGAGGAGCTGGAAAGGCAGATCGTGTACCGCTTGCTTGAGTGCGACGTCGCGCTTGAAGCTGCCGAGGCGGTGGCTAGGCTGGTGAGGGAGATGGCTTCCGAGCTCAAGGTTTCTCGCTTCGAGGACCGGGAGCGTTTGGCGAGGGACCTGCTGAGGAAGGCGTTGGTGAGCGTTTTCGAGAGAGCGAGGTGGTTCGACCTGGAGGAAGAGGTGCTCAAGGTCCGCCAAACGGGACCCGTGAAGGTGGTGTTCGTTGGACCCAACGGCCACGGTAAGACGACAACGATCGCGAAAGTTGCTTACCGGCTGATCGCTAGGGGGCTCTCCGTAGTCCTCGCCGCAGCCGACACGTGGAGGGCCGGCGCCATCGAGCAGCTCAAGCATCACGCTGAAGCTATCGGAGCGCACGTGGTGGAGCACGGCTACGGTGCCGACCCGGCTGCCGTAGCGTACGACGCGGTGGCCTACGCGAGGAAGCGGGGGATTGACGTGGTGCTGGTAGACACGGCCGGTCGCTTGCAGACGGACGTGAACCTGATGGAGGAAGTGAGCAAGATAGTGAGGGTGGTGAAGCCCCACTTCAAGATCTTCGTGGGAGACGCCCTGACGGGCAACGACGCCCTGGACCAAGCGCTCAAGTTCAACCAGTACGTTGGCTTGGATGGAGGCATACTAACCAAGGTGGACGCGGACGCCAAAGGGGGCGCCGCGCTAAGCTTCGTCTACGCGACGGGCAAGCCAGTGCTCTACGTGGGCACCGGCCAAAAGTACAACGACTTGCAACCGTTCACCGTCGAGTGGTTCCTCGAGAAAGTGCTCGCCTGAACATTTTTTAGAGGGCCCGCGCGGCGGGAGCGCGTGGCGCGGCACCTGCTCTGCCTCTCCAGCTTCTCGCGGGAGGAGATACTCGAGCTTATCGAGCTCGCGATCGAGTACAAGAGGCTGAGGAAGCGCGGGATCAGGTTTACGCGCGAACTAGAGGGTAAGACCGTTGCGATGATTTTCGAGAAACCCTCGACTAGGACGCGAGCCTCCTTCGCCGTCGCGGTGTACGAGATGGGCGGTCAACCCTTCGTGTACAGCAGGGAGGAGCTCCAGCTGGGAAGGGGGGAGCCGGTGAAGGATACGGCTAGGACCCTGAGCAGGTACCACGACGCGATCGCTGCGAGGGTTTTCAGGCACGAGAGCTTGGAGGAGATGGCGGCGTTTTCGAGCGTCCCCGTCATAAACCTGCTCAGCGACAAAGCGCACCCGCTGCAAGCGCTCGCCGACTACATGACGATCTTGGAGAAGCTCGGCCGCATCGAGGGGGTGAAGCTGGCCTTCGTGGGGGACGGCACGGACAACGTCTTCCGATCGCTGGCGGTCGCGGGCTTGAAGCTCGGCGTCGAGGTGCGGGTGGCGAGCCCGCCTCGGTACGCGCCGGACAGGGGGGAGCTGGAGCGGTTAGCGGGCGAGGTGAGGGGCTGCTTGAAGGTCTTCGAAGACCCCGTGGAAGCCGTGAGGGGCGCGGACGTGGTGTACACCGACGTTTTCGTCAGCATGGGGCAGGAGAGCGAGAGGGGGGAAAGGTTGAAGGCGTTCCTGCCGCGGTACAGGGTTACGAAGTCCCTGCTCGAGGAAGCCGGTAAAGGGGCGATCTTCATGCACTGCCTCCCCGCGAGGAGGGGCGAGGAAGTCGACGACGATGTGATCGAAAGCGGGGCATCCGTAGTTTTCGACCAGGCTGAGAACAGGCTCCACACCTCTAAAGCCGTTCTCCGCTTCCTGCTTGTTGATACCGTGTGCAGCTGACAGGCTACGAGTAACGCGAGCGCAGGTACAGCACGGCCCCCAGCGTCACCGCCGCGATCACCGCCAGGATCACCGCGACAACGTCTCTCGATATAGCCGGCGCTGCGACGGTTCGAAGCGCCGACCCAGCCAGCTGGAAAATGTAGCCCACGGCGCCTAGAAGGGTTACGCCGAGGGTCACCATTCTAAGCGAGGCCTTGAACGCTTTCGAGTCCGGCCTCTTCGCCACCCGCAATGTCCTTGCGACGTCCCTGAGGAACTTCATGCCCGCACGGCCTGCGCCGGACGTTTTTATGAAGGTTTTCCCGCGGTGCGCGAAGAGCTTGGGCGCGACGAGCCCCGCCGGAAGCGCTGTCGCTCGATCTCTCCTGTACGCTGCAAAGCGATGCCCTGCGCTCCGAGCAACATTTTTAGAGTAGAGCTCAAAGCGCGCGCGAGAAGTTATGGGCGCGGCGAGAGCCCGGTTCTACGGGGTTAGAGTTACGGCTGGGCAGGAGGTGGCGATGGCCTTGCTCATCGAGCAGCGCGTGAAGACGGCCGGGCTTCCCGTTTACTCGATTTCTGTGCTGCCGGGGCTCAAGGGGATGATCGTGGTCGAGGCGGAGAGCCCGCACGCGGTGCAGCGGGCCGCGATGGGTCTCAGGCATGTGAGAGGTCTCATGAGGGGGAGCATGGATTTCTCAGAGCTCGAGCGCTTCATAGCGCCCAAACCGATCGTGGAGTTGATCAAGGTGGGGGACCTGGTGGAGATCACCGGAGGCCCCTTTGTCGGCATGCGTGGGCGAGTGCTGGAAGTGAACAGATCTAAGGGTGAGGTGAAGGTGGAGATCACCGAGGCGGCGTACCCTCTGCCCGTGACCATCAGCGCCGACTACGTCCGGCCGATCCAGGAGGAGGGCGGCTAGGTGTCGGCCGTGCGGCGCCTCAGGCAGTTCGCTGAAGAGCTGGAGGGGAAGGGGCTCCTAGAGAGGGTTTCGAAGCCGGTATCGACGGAGTACGAGTGCGCGCGCGTGCTCAAGGAGTACGACGGTAAAAAGGCCGTGCTCTTCGAGAGGCCCGTAGGCTACGAGATCCCTATCGTCGGCAACGTCCTGACCCGGAGAGACGTGCTGTACTCGGTCCTAGGCGCGAGCAGCGACGCGGAAGCTTTCTCGAAGCTGCTGCACGCGATGTCGAACCCCCAACCCCTCAAAATCGAGGGGCTCCCCACCGGCTTCCGCAGCCTCGACGGCATCGAGGCTCTACCCGTGCTTAAGAGCTTCGCCGGGGAAGCGGGGCGCTACATAACTTCCGCCGTCGTGATAGCGAGGGAGCCCGGCGGCGAGGCGCTTAACGCGAGCATCCACAGGATGCTCGTTCTAGACCGCAAGCACTTGGCTGTGAGGATCGTGCCAAGGCACCTGTACGCCATGTACGCGAAGGCCCAGAGGGAGGGCGTAGACCTCCCGGTAGCCGTGGTCATAGGCGCGCCCCCCGAGGTTTACGTGGCGGCCGCCGCCTCGCCGCCCTACGGCGTCTTCGAGCTGGAGGTTGCCAACGCCCTAGCCGGTGGGACCCTCGCGGCGTTCGAAGTTGATAACGGGTTGCCCGTGCCCGTGAGCTCGGAAGTGGTTCTGGTCGGCAGGATCCGCAGGGACCTCGAGGCCCCCGAGGGGCCGTTTGTCGATATCGCCGGCACGCTGGACGAAGTCCGAGCGCAGCCCGTGCTGGAGGTTGAGCGGGTTCTCGTCAGGGAGGACGCGTACTACTACGCCATACTCCAGAGCGGGAGGGAGCACATGCTCCTGATGGGCTTCCCGAGGGAGGCCGCCATATGGGATAGCGTGCGGAGGGTCGTGCCCCGCGTGAAGGCCGTGAGGCTGGTCCCCGGCGGCTGCGGCTGGCTCATCGCCGCGCTCTCGATATCGAAGGACGTCGACGGCGACGCGAAGAACGCTATCCTAGCCGCTTTCGCCGCGCACCCCTCCCTCAAGATAGCCATAGCCGTGGACGAGGACATCGACGTAGACGACCCCAACGACCTGCTGTGGGCGCTGGCGACACGCATGCAGCCCCACGAGGACCTGATGATCCTAACTGGGTTGAGGGGGTCGAGCCTAGACCCCTCGGCGGACCAGATGACCCTCTCGACATCGAAGCTGGGCATCGACGCGACGATACCGCTAAGCAAAGATCGCGGAAAGTTCCTAAAAGCCAGCATTCCCGGCGAAACGCGCTAACTCCGGGAAGCCGGGCGCGCGCTCTCTCCTTGGGTCAGCAAGCGCGCGATCTCGCCGACGATGAACTCCGGGTCCGTGCGGCCCAAGCCGCTAACCCTCCTAACGGTCACGACCACGCCGCCCGCGGTTACCGTGAACTCAAAGTCGTAGAGGTCACTCCACATTTTGAGGCCTTTAGCCTTGTAAGAGACCCTCACCAGGGCTCTTGCCGAGCTGGTGCCGAACTCCAGCCGTTCCAGCTTCACCACTCGAATCCCCTCTTCCACATCGCGCCCGGAGTCCAGCGGCCCCCGTATCTCACGCGAGTCGAGAGCTCTTAAAGCCGCCTCGATTAAGCGCAGGTCGCGGGCGAGCTTCAGCCTGTAAACCCTCACGGGGGGTCTTCGCGGCACCCCAGTATATTTGCAGAGCGCATTGGGAGGAAGGCAAATAGGTAGGTGGCCGGAAGGTTGGCGGATCGCGAGTGCTGAGCGGCGTTCCGCGCTGCGCCCGCTGCGGGAGGCCAGCGGTGATCGAGCTGGCTTCGGGGGAGCGGCTTTGCGAGCGGTGCCTCGCCTCTTCTGTGCGCCAGAGGTTCCTAGCGTGGCTCAGGAAGCCCAAGCTGCGCCCCAGCGATAGCTTCCTGCTCGTCTACCGCGGCGACGCGCAATCCTGCATCACGGCCAAGCTGCTGTACGAGGTCGAGAGGGAGTACGGGTCGAAAATCGAGGTGATCGAAGTGGGTCCTGAACCCTCTTTCGCCCGAGCCTGCGGTCTGCCTGTGCCAGTTCGCGAGTTCGTGAGAGCGGAGTGGCGCACCTACACGGAGCTCAGGTTGGAGCTCGTCAAAGCTCTCTCGCGGTTGCGCGTCGGCTCGGTGGTCGTTATGCCCGACGCTCTGGAGGACATCGCGGCCTACACCCTGGGAGAGGTGCTTCTGGGCGAAATCGAGGGCTTGAGCCTCGACCTCGAGTACCGGGTGGCGTACCCGCTGGCGGCCGTGAGTCTGAAGGAGCTTCAGCTAGCGTTCCCCGATCTCCCAGCCAAGTGGGGGTTTCCGACTCTAAACTGTCATGCCAGCGGTTTGCTACAGGAGCTTTCAGTATCCACGCCCACAGTTTACTTCTCCCTTCTCTCCTCGTTCGTAGAGCTCACGAGCGCTCTGAAGCGGAAGAAAGGTATAAAAGGAGCTGATTAGCAGGGTAACTTGCGCCGCGGCCCCTCCGGCGGCTCACCCAGATCGCGGGGGAGGTCGGTGCCCTCCCCCAATGAAGGGGTGGCCTCCAGCCGCGGCGACAACGTGCGGGCCCAAACAAACCAAGCCCCTTGGCGAGGGGGGCTTGGAGGTTTGGGCCCAAGAGAGCCCGGCGCGGTGCCTGGGGGAACGCTAGCTCCCCCGCCGTTTCGGCTCCGGTTGATCCTGCCGGACCCGACCGCTATCGGGGTGGGGCTAAGCCATGCGAGTCAGGGCCCCGGGCCATGGCGGGGCCCGGCGGACGGCTCAGTAGCACGTGGCTAACCTACCCTCGGGACGGGGATATCCCCGGGAAACTGGGGGTAATCCCCGGCAGGTGCAGGCTCCTGGAATGGGCCTGCGCCGAAAGGGGTGCAGCGCCATGCCCGCTGCACCCGCCCGAGGATGGGGCTGCGCCCCATCACGGTAGTTGGCGGGGTAACGGCCCGCCAAGCCGAAGACGGGTGGGGGCCGTGAGAGCGGGAGCCCCGAGATGGGCCCTGAGACAAGGGCCCAGGCCCTACGGGGCGCAGCAGGCGCGAAACCTCCGCAATGCGGGAAACCGCGACGGGGTCACCCCGAGTGCCGCCCGAAGAGGGCGGCTTTTCCCCGGTGTAAGAAGCCGGGGGAATAAGCGGGGGGCAAGTCTGGTGTCAGCCGCCGCGGTAATACCAGCCCCGCGAGTGGTCGGGACTTTTATTGGGCCTAAAGCGTCCGTAGCCGGCCCGGCAAGTCCCCCCTTAAAGCCCACGGCTCAACCGTGGGAGCGGGGGGATACTGCCGGGCTAGGGGGCGGGAGAGGCCGGGGGTACTCCCGGGGTAGGGGCGAAATCCGTTAATCCCGGGAGGACCGCCAGTGGCGAAGGCGCCCGGCTGGAACGCGCCCGACGGTGAGGGACGAAAGCTGGGGGAGCAAAGGGGATTAGATACCCCCGTAGTCCCAGCTGTAAACGATGCGGGCTAGGTGTTGGGCGGGCCTCGAGCCCGCCCAGTGCCGCAGGGAAGCCGTTAAGCCCGCCGCCTGGGGAGTACGGCCGCAAGGCTGAAACTTAAAGGAATTGGCGGGGGAGCACCACAAGGGGTGAAGCTTGCGGTTTAATTGGAGTCAACGCCGGAAACCTTACCCGGGGCGACAGCAGGATGAAGGCCAGGCTAACGACCTTGCCGGACGAGCTGAGAGGAGGTGCATGGCCGTCGCCGGCTCGTGCCGTGAGGTGTCCGGTTAAGTCCGGTAACGAGCGAGACCCCCGCCCCCAGTTGCCATCCGGCCCCGGTGGTCCCCCACCGGGGCTGGGGCACTCTGGGGGGACTGCCGGCGCTAAGCCGGAGGAAGGAGGGGGCTACGGCAGGTCAGTATGCCCCGAAACCCCGGGGCTACACGCGAGCTGCAATGGCGGGGACAGCGGGTGCCGACCCCGAAAGGGGGAGGCAATCCCTTAAACCCCGCCTCAGTAGGAATCGAGGGCTGCAACTCGCCCTCGTGAACGTGGAATCCCTAGTAACCGCGCGTCACCAACGCGCGGTGAATACGTCCCTGCTCCTTGCACACACCGCCCGTCGCTCCACCCGAGCTGGGGCCAGGTGAGGCCCGGCTCCGAAAGGGGTCGGGTCGAACCTGGCCCCGGCGAGGGGGGAGAAGTCGTAACAAGGTGGCCGTAGGGGAACCTGCGGCCGGATCACCTCCTTCCAAGTTCCAAACCCCGGGCACCGCGCCGGGCTCCTCACGCTTATCGGGATGCAGCTCGGGAGGCTAGGCCTCCCGGGCGAAGGGCTGAGCGGCCGGAGCTAAGGGGGCTCCGGTCGCTGTGAGCGCCGCGCACAGTTCGGCGGCGACGCGAATCGGGCTCGCACCGGCGAGGCTAGCGCAGCCAAGCCGCCCGGTGGATGGCTCGGCTCGGGCGCCGAGGAAGGGCGTGGCAAGCTGCGATAAGCCCCGGGTAGGCGCACGCGGCCGTTGATCCGGGGATCCCCGAATGGGACTTCCCGCTGCGGGGTCAACCCGCAGCGCTCGGGAAACCGCCCGCGAGGGCGGGAGTACCGAGTGGGAACCCCCCGAACGGAAACATCTTAGTAGGGGGAGGAGGAGAAACCAATAGGGATCCCCTGAGTAGGGGCGACCGAAAGGGGGAGAGCCCAAACCGAACCCGCGGGCGAAAGCTCGCGGGGATGTGGGGTTGCGGGGCGCCCGCCAATGCCCCCCTGCCGGCGAAGCCGAAGTGGGCTGGAAAGCCCCGCCGTAGAGGGTGACAGCCCCGTAGGCGTAAGCCGGCGAGGGGAGGCGGGCGTCCCCGAGTACCACGGCTTGGTTTTGCCGTGGGAAGCTGGGGGGCACCCACCTCCAAGGCTAAATACGTCCCGAGACCGATAGCGCACTAGTACCGTGAGGGAAAGCTGAAAAGAACCCCGAGAGGGGAGTGAAAAGAGCCTGAAACCGGGCGGCGACGAGTGGCGCGGCTCGAAAGGGGTGATCCTCCCCGAAGGAAACCCGGGCGACCGGGGAGTACGAGGGGAGGGGACCGGGGTCGCGCCTTGCGTCTAGAAACACGAGCCGGGGAGTTCACGGGCGTGGCGAGCCTAAGGGGTTCAAGCCCCGAAGGCGTAGGGAAACCGACAGGCCCGCAGCCGGGCTTTTGCCCGGCGAGGGGCGGGGTCCGAAGAGGGCCCGGAGTCACGCCCGTGAGACCAGAAACCGAGCGATCTAGGCCGGGGCAGGGTGAAGCCGGGCGAAAGCCCGGTGGAGGCCCGCAGGGGTTCTGACGTGCAATTCGTTCCCATGACCCCGGCCTAGGGGCAAAAGACCAATCAAGCTCGGTGATAGCTGGTTCCCCCCGAAGCGGGTTGCAGCCCGGCCCGCCCGGAGGTGGCCGGTGGGGTAGAGCACTGATTGGGGGCCCAGGGGCCGAAAGGCCCCAGCTCCCTTTCAAACTCCGAACCCGCCGGCACCGTAGAAGGGCGGAGACGGGTTCCCCGGGATAAGCCTGGGGGCCGAGAGGGGAACAACCCAGACCGGGGTTAAGGCCCCTAAGTGCCGGCTAAAGTGTCAATCCCGAAGGGTGTCCCCCGCCTCAGACAGCGGGGCCGTAGGCTTAGAAGCAGCCATCGGCTAAGAAGTGCGTAACAGCTTACCCGCCGAGGCGGGGGGCCCCGAAGATGACCGGGACTAAGCCGGCCGCCGAGACCCCGGGGCACGGGCCGTTGGCCCGTGATCCGGTAGGGGGGCGTCGGGGTGGGCCGGAAGCCGGGCCGTGAGGTCCGGTGGACCCGCCCCGAACGAAAATCCCGGCGGTAGTAACAGCAAAGAGGGGTGAGAATCCCCTCCGCCGAAAGGGCCAGGGTTCCCCAGCAACGATCGTCGGCTGGGGGTTAGCCGGTCCTAAGGCGGGGCGTAACTCGCACCCGCCGAAAGGGAAAGGGGTTAACATTCCCCTGCCGCGGGGGTACGCTTCGCGGCAACGCAAGCCCGGCTCCTGACGCCTCGGGATAGGGGGAGCGGGGCTGCCGCCCCGCCCAACCGCTGAAGCCCGGGGAGTGCCGTCATGGCGAGAACCGGGTGAAGGCGGGACGGGCCTGCCGTTAGGCGGGTTCCCCCGACTCCCGGGGCCAGGGAAAAGGGAGCCGGGAAGGAGCCCCCGCGACCGTACCGAGAACCGACACAGGTGCCCCTGGGTGAGAAGCCCAAGGCGTGTCGGGGTAACCCGGGCTAGGGAACTCGGCAAATTGGCCCCGTAACTTCGGGAGAAGGGGTGCCTGCGGTCCTGGGGTCCACCCTGGGACCGCAGGTCGCAGTGACAAGGGGGACCCGACTGTTTAATAAAAACATAGGTCCCCGCGAGCCCGAAAGGGTGTGTACGGGGGCTGAATCCTGGCCACTGGCGGTACGTGAAACCCGGGTACAACCGGGCGAAGCGCCGCTGAAGGCCGGGAGTAACTCTGACTCTCTTAAGGTAGCCAAATGCCTTGCCGGGTAAGTTCCGGCGCGCATGAATGGATCAACGAGGTCCCCACTGTCCCAGCCCGGGACCCGGTGAACCCGCAACCTGGTGCACAGTCCAGGTACCCCCGATGGGGCGAGAAGACCCCGTGGAGCTTCACCGCAGCCTGCCGTTGGGGCGTAGCTGCGGGTGCGTAGCGTAGGCGGGAGCGATGAAACACCCTCCCTGGGGGGTGTGGATGCGCCAATGAAACACCGCCCACCTGCGGCTACGCCCCTAACCCGGGGGAGCTCCCCCGGGGACAGCGGCAGGTGGGCGGTTTGGCTGGGGCGGCACACCCCTGAAAAGGTATCAGGGGTGCCCAAAGCTCGGCTCAGGCGGGTCAGAACCCCGCCGTAGAGGGCAAGGCCAAATGCCGGGCTGACTGCGCCCTTGAACGCAAGGGGCGCAGGGGGGAAACCCGGGCCTAGCGAACGCTCGTGCCCCCTTGGGTGGGGGCCGGGCATGACAGAAAAGTTACCCCGGGAATAACCGGCTCGTCGCGGGCGAGAGTTCACATCGACCCCGCGGTTTGGTACCCAGACGTCGTCTCTTCCCATCCTGGCGGTGCAGCAGCCGCCAAGGGTGGGGCTGCTCGCCCATTAAAGGGGAACGTGAGATGGGTTTAGACCGTCGCGAGACAGGTCGGACTCTACCTGTCGGGGGTGCTGGCCGCCTGAGGGGAAGGTCCGCTCAGTACGAGAGGAACGGCGGGCCGCGGCCTCTAGTCTACCGGCCGTCCGGCAGGGCGCGCCGGGCAGCCACGCCGTGCGGGGATAACCGCTGAAGGCATCTAAGCGGGAAGCCCTCCCCGAGACGAGGCGGCCGCTCTCGGCCGTTGGGGCCCGGCGACGGGTCCCGTGGCCGAGACGAGGGCTCCCGTAGAAGACGGGGTTGATGGGGTGGCGGTGTAAGCGCCGAGGGCCTCTGGCCCGAGGCGTGAGCCGGCCACTCCCAATCGCCCGAGTGCGCTGGCCGAGTCGGTGCGAGCCCGAGCGTAATCGCCGCCGAACTGTGCGCGGCGCCTCGCCTTTCTCTCTTTTCCTATAGCTCTCTCGGCTCCGCAAGTGCTACTTAACTTAAGCTGGTAAGATAGCAAAGTTTTTTAGCTACCCTTCCACTTTGAGCCGCGTGGTTCGCTTAAGGCTCTCGGAGCGCTACAGGGTTCTCAAGCTCTACTCGCTCCTGTTCTCCCACCCGCGCTTGCTCGCCGCAACCCTCGCGGTCTCCCTCGCTGCGACGGCCCTGGGGGTGCTGCCGCCCCTGCTCACGAGGGCTGTGGTCGACCGGGGGATCTTGGCCGGCGACGCGCGCGCCATCCTCCTTTACTCCGGCGCGCTGGCGGCGCTCTACGCGCTGTCGACGGCCGCGTCCGCGGCCCAGGGCTACTGCCAGAGCCTGCTGAGCGGGCGCGTCGCGCTCGAACTGCGCTCGAGGGTTTTCGCGAAGGCTGTGGAGCTGGGCGCGGAGCTGTACGAGGGGGCGCAGGTCGGCGACGTCGTCGCGCGCCTCTACGGCTACGTGGACCGGGTGCAGCGCTTCATAGTCTCCAGCTTCCAGACGGTGATCCTCAGCTCCCTCCAGCTGGCGGCGATGATGGCGATCGTTTTCGCGCTCAACTGGGAGCTCTCGCTCATCCTCCTGGCCCCCCTGCCGCTCTACGTGTACGGCCTGCTGAGGTACCAGCCGCGCGTGCGGACGCTGTTCGCGAAGCGGTGGAGCAGGGTGAGCAGGCTGTCGGCGTACGCGACCTCGCTCTTCAACGCCATCCTCCTCGTGAAGCTGACGGGGAAGGAGCGGGCCGAGAAGGAGCGGTTCGACGCGATGGCGGGCGAGGTTTTCGAGGCGGAGATGGAGGCGGCGCGCTACAGCCTCAAGGTGATCCCGTGGCTCAACCTGCTGCTCAGCTTAGCCTCGGTGGGGGTCCTGTACGCCGGCGGCCTCATGGTGGCGAGGGGCGAGCTGACGCTGGGCACGCTCACAGCGTTCCTAGCGTACGTGTGGCAGGTCTACGGGCCGGTGAGGGCGATCGCCGGCATCATACCGGAGCTGGCGGAGGCCGAGGCGGCGTACGAGAAGCTCGCGGAGCTGCTGGAGGCGAGGCCGAGGGTGGTGGAGGCGCCGGACGCGGTCGAGCTGGAGGTCAAGGGCGGGGTGGAAGTCAGGGACGTGTGGTTCGAGTACACGCCCGGGAGGCCGGTGCTGAGGGGGGCGAACCTGCGCGTGGAGCCGGGCGAGGCGGTCGGCATCGTCGGCCCCAACGGCTCCGGCAAAACCACCCTGGTCAGGCTCCTGGTCAGGCTCTTCGACCCGACGCGGGGGGCGGTGCTGCTGGACGGCGTGGACTTAAGGAAGGTGAAGATGTCGAGCCTGAGGGGCCAGGTGATCCTTGTGCCGCAGGAGCCCACGCTCCTGCCGGGCAGCGTCGCGTACAACATCGCCTACGGCGCCGACAGCCCCGACCCCCTGGCGGTCCTGTACGCGGCCTGGCTCTGCGGGGCCCACCGCTTCATCGTTGAGCTCCCGCTGGCCTACGACAGCGACGTGGGGGAGCAGGGCAAGGCTCTGTCGGGCGGGCAGCGGCAGCTGGTGTGCCTGGCTCGAGCCCTCGTGCTGAAGCCGAAGGTCCTCATCCTCGACGAGGCCACGAGCAACGTGCACGTCGAGCTCGAGGAGGTGCTGATGGAGAGGGTTCTCGGCTACCTCAGGGGCACGACGGTGATCGCGATATCCCACAGGCCGACGCTGAACAAGTTCGTGAACCGCGTGATCCTGATGAGCGAGGGGCGCGTGCTGGGGGAGGCGAGGGGAGGCCTCGCCGAGAGGCCGCCCCCGCCTCCACCGCTCAAAGTGGTCGACGCGAGGAGGCTGAAGGTGAGGGACAGGGGGGCTTGGCTCGAGGCGGAGGTGGACGGCCTCGTGGTGGGCGAGCTGCGCGCCCGCCTACCCTTCCCGCTCACCAACCCCAAGGTGCTCCTCCTGTACAAGGACCCCGATGACCCGCTTGTCGTCGAGGATTGGACGCTCCTCGACGAGGAGTCGAAGCTCGCCGTCGCTAGGCACCTGGCGAAGGAGCACGGGCTGGCGCTGGCGAAGCTCGTCGACGCCTACCCGCTCGGCATGGGGCGCCGCGCGCTCGCGGTCAACGTCGTCATGGAGTGCGAGGACGGCAGGGTCGAGGTGGAAGTGCCGACGAGCGGTCTGCTCTCCCTCGACGGGCTGCTCGTCGTCGCTACGCCGAACAGGGTCTACCTGATCGAGCCCTCGGCCGTGGCCAGCAGGGACGCGGCCTGGAGGGTGGCGGCTCTGGCTACGACGCCGCCCAGCCCCTTCGGCGCGTACGGCGTGGGCTGGCTGGTCGCGGAGCTGAAGCGCCTGAGCGCGCGACCGCAAGGTTGATCGCGCCGCCGGACCAACCTGGGGCGATGCCGGGGCCCCTCGCGCTCGAGGGCAGGGCGCGCGAAGGAGCCTACATGGAGCAGCGAGCCTTCGACCTCCTCCTCTCGAGGAAGGTGGCCGAGCTCGAGAGGGAGCACGGCGTGCGCTACGAAGCCGGCTCGATCGCCCCCCACGACCCGTCCCTCGCGAAGGACGTGTTCGAAGCCGGCTTCCAGCTGGCGCTTGAGGTCGGGGTCTACCTGGTCGACGAGGGTAGGCGGGTGCAGCTCGGCGAGGAGGAGCTGAAGAGCGCTCTGGCGTCGGCGAAGAGCCGCGTCCTCGTCGGCGAGGGCAGGGACGCCCGGGTGCTCGAGCCGCGCCGCCCCGGCTCTGGGACCAGGCCGCTGGTCTTCGGCGGGTACGCCGGCACGCCCACGCCCCCCGAGATCTTCAAGGAGAGCGCCCTGAGCTACGCGCTGGAGCCGCTCGTCGACGCGCTCGACCACGGGAGCCTGGCGAGCGTGAGCGGGCTCAGCGTGCAGAGGGGGGCGCCGAGCGAGGCGGAGGCGACGGTCGCTGAGCTCAGGCTGCTGCGGGAGGCGGTCGAGGAAGCCGGGAGGCCGGGGATGCACCTCCTCGCCTGCGAGAGCAGCGTCACGGCCGTGGGGAGCCTGGCGGCGATGGCGCTGGGCCTGCTGAGGAGGAGCGACGCGCAGCTGGTCCCCGTGCTCAACGAGATGAAGGTGGACCGGGGCCAGCTCGTCAAAGCCCACGTGGGGCTCGCGTACGGCGTCCACAACGCGGCGCTCGTCGACCCGGTGGTCGGGGGTTTCGCCCGGGGGGCGGCCGGCTCGGCGATATGCGCGGTAGCGGAGACCCTGCTGTCGCTGGCGGCCTACGGCGCCTCCTACGTCCTCATCCACCCGTACCACATACACCTGAAGGCGACGAGCAGCAGGGAGTGCCTCTGGGTCGAAGCCGCCCTCGGCCTCACGGGCGAGAGGCTCCGAATCCCGCTCGTGGGGGACGTGTGGCCGGCCAACGGCGGCGGGGTTGTCGAGATGCTGTACGAGGTCGCCGCCAACGCTTTGGTGGCCTCGGCGTTCGGTTTGCACCTGCTCGGCCCCGCGCCGGCGAACGGGGAGAGGCCGCACGGCACGGGCCTCGAAGCTAGGCTGATGGCGGAAGTCGGGGCGGCGGCCGCGCGCCTGAACCCGAGCGACGCGGTGGAGCTCGCCGAGAGCCTCCTCAAGCGCTACGAGCCGAGCCTCCGCAACCCGAACCCCGGCAAGCCCTTCCCCGAGCTCTACGACGCCGGGAAGCGCGTTCCCGCGCGGTGGTGGCTCGAGGCGTACCTCGAAGTGAGGAGGGAGCTCTCGGACATGGGCTTGGACCTGGAGCGCGGGGCGGGCGGCGCTAGCGATTAAAAGCTCGGTGCCGGCAACCTCGCGTGAGCTTGCCGGCGCTCGTGTACAAGGTCAGCGGTAGGGACAACGTGGGGACGGCCCTCTCGCGCCTGGAGGAGGGCGTGGAGTACCCGGTGTACGAGGAGGGCAGGGGCTTCGTCGGCACGGTGAAGCCGCGCGTGCCCGTGCCGGCTTGGCACAAGGTCGCTCTGGAGAGGATCGAGGAGGGGGGCGAGGTGGTCAAGTTCGGCTACGTGATAGGGGTCGCCGTGACCGTTGTGGAGGAGGGGGACCTGGTCCACGTGACCAACGTGCTGCTCGACCCGACCCACGACTTCCGGCAGATGGTCAGGCAGGGCCTCGTGCTCGGCACGTCTCCCGTAAGGGTTGAGAAGGGGGAGGTGCTGCGGGTCGGCGCGAACCTCAAGCCCCTGCACCCCGCGCTGCGCTCGCTGCCCCCCCGAGCTAGGGTCGGCGTGGCGGCGAGCGCGATCGCGGAGGGCGGCACGGTGAGGCTGGGCAACATCGTCGAGCCGCCGCCGCGGCTGCGCCGGAACGAGCGCTACGTGAGGCTGGTCAGGGACTTCTACCGCCTGCTGAGAGCCGGCCTCATCGAGTTCGCTAGGGTCGAGGTGGGGTGACGTGCCTCCCACCGTCAAAGCGTACTACAGGGAGTCGAGGAAGGTTTACGGGGCGCGGAACCACGTGCTCGTGCTGCCGACAACGCTCTGCGTGAACAGGCTGGCGGAGCTGATCTGGGAGGAGTTCAAGGAAGAGCGGTGGGGGGATAACGGCGAGAACCGCGTCGTCCTCGCCCGCCACAACAGCGGCTGCTGCCACATCGGCTTCGACCTTGAGGTAGCGTACAGGGCGCTGCTGGGCGTCGCGTCCCACCCCAACGTCCACGGGGTGCTCCTCGTCAGCCTCGGTTGCGGGCAGCTGTGCAAGAGGCCCCTCGCGCCGGGCGAGAGCAAGGAGCAGAACCTAGCCGCGTTCAAGCTCTACGACAGGCTGGTGAAGAGGGGCGTGCGGGTGCGGTGGGTGAACGTGCAGGAGCCGATCCGCGGCTCGGGCGACGGGTTCGAGAGGGCGGTCGAGCTGGGGAGGAAGTTCGTGAGGGAGATGGTCGAGGAGGCGCAAGCGGCTAAAAGGGTCGAAGCCCCCCTCTCGCGCTTCGTGATAGGGGTGGGGAATGGGGCCTCCGACCCCACCTCCGGCCTGTTCGCGAACCCGGCTGTGGGCTACGTCGTAGACGAGCTGGTTAGGAGCGGGGCCAGCGTCGTGTTCTCGCAGACTACGGAGGTCTTGGGCTCCGAGGAGTACCTCGTGGGGAAGGTCGCCGACGAGAGCGTGGCTCGGAAGCTGCGGAGGTTGCTGGAGACCGTGTACGCGCTGAAGGAGGCTCTAGCGGAGTACCTGGGTGAGAGCGACCCGACGCCGGGCAACATAGCCAGCGGCATTTCCACGCTGGCGGAGAAGTCGCTCGGCAGCATCCTCAAAGCCGGCTTCGACCCGGCGATCAAGCTGGCGGACGTGCTCCCCTACGCGCACCCGGTGCCCAGGGGCGGCGGGCTCTACTTCATGGACGGCCCGGGCGAGGACGTGCTCGCGATAACGGGGATGGTTGCGGGCGGCGCTCACGCCGTGATCTTCACGACCGGGTTGGGCACGCCGGTGGGCTCGGTGGTCAGCCCCGTCGTGAAGGTGACCGCGAACAGGGAGACCTACGCTAGGCTGTCGAAGATCATCGACGTGTACGTCCCGGTGGAAGAGCTCTTCTCGAGCGGAGCGAGCCTCAGGGAGCTGGCTCTGAGGGAGCTCTACCCGGTAGTCCTCGAGGTGCTGTCGGGGGACAGGTTGACGAAGAGCGAATTGAACGGGCAGATGGACTTCGACATCAGAAGCTACTGGCTGCGAGCCTAGCTACGGGTGCGCTAGGCCGCGCAGCTCGATTACGGGCGGCGGCCTGCGCTTGTGCTCCGTCAACTTCGCGCGCTCGACGATTCTCTGAGCCAGCGGTAGGGGCACGTTGGCCGCCCTAGCGGCCTCCTCAACGCTGTAACCTAGGTCGAAAACCGCGTACAGCACCTGGTCGGCGACCTCGTAGGTGAAGCCCAGCTCGCTTTCCGCCATCTGCCCGGGCCAGAGGCGTGGGCTGCTGGGCTTGAACGCGATCGACTCCGGTAGACCGAGGTGGCGCGCTAGGCGCCTAACCTGAGTCTTGTAGAGGTCGCCGATGGGCAGCAAGTCGGCAGCCCCGTCGCCGTACTTAGTGAAGTAGCCGAGCAGGATCTCGCTCCTATCGCCCGACCCCAGCACGAGGCCGCCGAGCCTGTTAGCCGCGTAGTAGAGCATCACCATTCTTAGCCTGGCTTTCACGTTACCCAGCGCCGCGCGGTCGTTGGGGTCGAAAAACGGCAAGCTCCTCGCCGCTGCGGAGAGCAGATCGTCGATGGGCGAAATTGCGGACTTCACCCCTAGCGCCTTAGCCAGCTTCTCCGCGTCCTCTAGGTCCTCCTTCGGGGTGCTCGTTGAATCCGGCATTATGAGTGCGACCACGCGCTCGGGGCCCACGGCTCTAGCCGCCAAAGCGGCAACGGTCGAAGAGTCAACGCCGCCGCTCAACCCCAGGACATAGCAGTTAGCGCCGGCGGTCTCCAGGAACTTCTTGAGGCGGTCGGCGATAACTCGCTCTATAGCAGCGTAGTCCACCTGGACCAGTCTCTCGAGCAGCGACACGGCCGCCCGCCCTCGCGGAACTAAAAGCTTTTTCGGCTACGATGGCTCGAATCGCTTTTTGGCGCTTCTGTACAGCAGCAACGGCAGGCCGAGAGCCCGAGACCTGGCCGCCAGCTGTGTGTCGGCGGTTGCCACGTAAGCTCCTTCCTCAAGCGCAACTTTCAGCACTGCAGTGTCCGCGTCTCCCTCTGCGTGGTGAGCGATCCTCACGGTTCTGCCTTCGGCGCGCCTTATGAGCTCCAGCGCAACGCGGGCTAGCGCTCCCCGCGCCCCCCTCCCCTGCGCCAGCTTCTCGAGCTCCTTCACAACGACCTCTGGGACCACAAGCTCCACTTCCCCCTCTACGGCGTCCTCTAGCGCTTCCACGAGGTCTCTACCGTCGGCTAAGCAGCACAGTACGGCGCTCGTGTCGACGACTACGGCGGTGGCGCGCTGCTTGCGGCTCCTCAACTCAGCGTCCAGCAACCGCGCGCGCGGGAGCCGCGTTTCTGCGTGCATCACCTTCGGTCCCCCTACTAGCTTTTATACATTTTTTGTCACGCTTTCTCCATTCCTCTCTCATAGCTTCGCCTGCCTAGCTCCGCTGGAGCGCTCTCTATAGCATTCTTGCACATTCTCTATTCTTTTCTTTAACTTTTTTGATTAAAAAATCACTTTCGGAGCTTCTAAACATCGAATTTATAAACCCCTGCCTCGCCTTCCAACCCGTGGGCCGCGTGGAGAGCGCTGTGGGAGCGCGTGCAATGAGGGGGGCTTGAGCCCCGAGCTCGGTACTCGCTGGCGAGTTGGCGGGGTCGCGCCTCAGGCGCCGCCCCACCGCCTGCGCGCGCCGGGCGCACCCAGCCGATTAAATGAGGCTGGGGGCTGAGCCGAGGGGTCCGGCATCGGACCCCAAGCGGTGAGGGGGTCACCCCCGTGGGCCCGCCGGAGCAGCGACAGGCGGGCCAGAAGGGGCAGAAAAGCGCGGGAAAACCGCGCGGGCGCGCGCAACCCCGTTCCCTTTACCGCTTGTTGGAAGCTGCCTTAACGTTTTTCTTGCAAATCCCTTCAGGGTTCTCTTAACACCCGTTGAGGCACCGGCGGAAGCTGCAACCTCTGCGCGCGCGGCATTTAAACCGGCTAGGGAGCACCCGGTGCCGATGGGTGGGCGAGCGCGCGTCGTGATAATGGGGGCGGGGGGCCGGGACTTCCACAACTTCAACGTGTACTTCAGGAAGCGGCCCGAGTACGAAGTGGTCGCGTTCACGGCCGCCCAGATCCCCGGCATCGAGGGCAGAACGTACCCTCCGGAGCTGGCCGGCCCCCTGTACCCGAAGGGCATCCCGATCCTCAGCGAATCCGAGCTGGAGAGGATAATCAGCGAGTTCCGCGTCGACGAGGTCGTCCTCTCCTACAGCGACCTGACGTGCGAGGACTTCCTAACGAAGGTTAGCAGGATCTTAGCGGCGGGAGCTAGCTTCCGCGTGCTGGGGCCCAAGGAGACGATGCTGAAGTCCTCCAAGCCGGTTATCGCCGTCACTGCGACGAGGACGGGGGCAGGGAAGAGCACGGTCTCCCGCTACGTAGTCAAGGTCCTCAAGCGCGAGGGTTTGAGACCCGTGGTCGTGCGGCACCCCATGGCCTACGGCGACCTCCTCGCGATGAGGGTGCAGAGGGTCAGCAGCTTGGAGGACCTCGACAAGGTTACGTTCACCGTCGAGGAGAGGGAGGAGTTCGAGTGGCACGTGCGAGAGGGGACGACGGTTTACGCGGGTGTGGACTACGAGGAGGTTCTCCGCGAGGTGGAGGAGGGCCCCTTCGACGTCGTGGTGTGGGACGGCGGCAACAACGATTGGCCCTTCCTCAAGCCCGACTTGCACATCGTGGTCGTGGACCCGACGAGGCCCGGCAGCGAGCTGTCCTTCCCCGGGCTCGTCAACCTCCTCATGGCCGACATCGTCGTGGTGAACAAAGTTAACGTCGCGAGCGCGCAGGCGGTTGAAGCGACGATCGAGCGGGTGAAGAAGGTGAACTCGAGAGCCGTCATCGTGAAAGCCGCGTCCGAAGTGCACCTCGATAGGCCAGAGCTGGTCGAGGGGAAAACCGTCCTCGTGGTCGAGGACGGCCCCTCGGTAACCCACGGCCACATGCCGCACGGGGCCGGTTACGCGGCGGCTGTGAAGCACGGGGGGAGGGTCGTGGACCCGAGACCCTACGCTGTAGGCAGCTTGCGTAAGGTCTACGAGGAGTACGGGCACATAGGCCCCGTCCTGCCGGCTATGGGGTACAGCCCGGCGCAGCTGAAGGATCTGGAGGAGACGATCAACCGGGTCCCCGCGGATAGCGTGGTGCTGGGGACGCCGGCCGACCTGACGAGGTATATTAAAATAGCTAAGCCAGTCGCGAGGGTTTACTTCGAGCTGCGCGAATACGGCGGCGCGCTCGACGAGCTGGTCGCCAACTTCGCGAAGCGGGTGAAGCGCGGCTCGTGAGCAGCTCCGACGGGTAACTTTTATCCCTTCGTGAAGCGCGGGTTATATATGGAAGGGTACGTGGACTTCCTAATCGAACCCAGGCTCCCCTCGTTCATAGGCTTACCCAGAGATTTGCGTAGCGCGAAAGCGGCGATCATCGGCGTACCCTACGACTCCAGCTCAACGTGCAGACCTGGGAGCCGCTACGCGCCGAGGAGGGTGAGGGAGGTGTCGCAGGACATGGAGACCTACGACCCGGTGCTCGGGGCCGACGCCTCGGAAGCCCCCGCGGCCGACCTGGGAGACTTGAGGGAAACGCTGTCTCCGTCGAGCGTCGTTAGCAGTGTTGCAAGGGTTGTGCAAGAGCTTTCGGCAGCCGGCAAGGTCGTGCTCCTCATCGGAGGCGATCACCTGGTGACTCTAGGGGCCCTCTCCGGCTTGCGGGGAGGGCTTTCGCTCGTGGTGTTCGACGCGCACTTGGACTTCAGGGACGAGTTCCCGCAGGGGGAGAAGCTCAGCCACGCCACCGTGCTCAGGAGAGCAAGAGAGGGCCTCGTCGAAGAGGCGGTGGTCGTGGGGGCGAGGGCGCTTTCCAAGGAGGAGGTTGACGCGCTGAGGCGGGACGGGCGCGTCCGCGTGGTTTACCCGTGGAGCCTCGGCAACCTCAGGGACGAGCTCAGCACGCTGAGCGAAAGGGTCTACGTCTCGGTCGACGTCGACGTGCTGGACCCCTCGGTGGCACCGGGGGTCGGGTGCCCGGAGCCGGGGGGTCTTACGTTCAACCAGCTTTCAGAGCTTCTGCTCGAGGTCTTCGATCGCAAGCCGGTGGGGTTCGACATCGTCGAGGTGAACCCTCTCGTCGACGTGAACGACGTAACCAGCCGCGTTGCGGCGAAGCTCCTCATGAAGGCGCTCCTCGCGGTCCGCTAAATGGCCCTCACGCGTTTAACAGTGGGCGCGCGCAGCTTGATGACTATGCGCCACCCGCAGTAGGGGCACTTCACCCCGGGGAGTATCTCCATCTCCTCCTTTGAGAACTCCTTGCCGCACTTGGCGCATTTGTACATCTTTTCCCCGGTGCTCACACGCAAGCGTGGCATTGCGGGCTTTTTAACCGTTCGCTTTACGCGGGGAGGAGCTCAACCAGCGTCAGGGACCGGGACTTGGGGCAGGGTATCCGCTGTAGGACCCTCACCACCCTTACCGTTTCGCCCTCGAGCAGGGGAGCGCGCGTGCAGTAGTCGCGGTAGGGGCAAGGCGCGTCGCAGCTGACCTTACTGTACTTAAAGGCGACCCCCTCGACGGCGACCTTGCTATCCACAGCGGCCAGCAGCGGCGCGTCCTCTACCTCGACGACGACCATCTCATCCCCTATGATGGAGCAAAAGTGCGAGACGCGCCGAATCCCAACAACTCGATACCTACCCCGCGGCCGCAGAGCGCCCACGCAAGCCCTGTAAAACTCGCACTTGAAGCAGCGCGGGTCCAGTAGAACCCTGAACACCGCCCCCTTCTTCGCCTGGGCCCTCGGAACCATGGCAACTTTCCGCACGCGTGACCCCCAGCGCTCCGTTTGAGGGGGGTGCGCAGAAGTTTTTTAAGCGAGCGCGCCCCCTCGTTCGTGACGAGCATGCACTCTGCTTCTGGACGGGGTGGCGGCGTAGCCGCCCTCAAAGGCACCACGACGGTGGGCATAGCGTTCAAGGACTTCGTCGTGCTAGCGGCGGATAGGCGGGCTACCAGCGGGTACTTCATCGCTCACAAGAGGGCGGAGAAGATCCACCGCATCGACGACCACGTGGCTGCGACGATAGCCGGCTACGTGGGAGACGCCCAGTGGTTGGTTGAGCGCCTGAGGGCGGAGGCAAGGCTCTACAAGAACAGCGTAGGCGAGCCCATAAGCGTCTCCTCGCTGGCAACTCTCGCCTCCGTGCTGCTGTTCAGCAACCGCCCCTACCTGATTGCCCAGATGCTAATAGGCGGTGTCGACAGCGGTGGGACGAGCCTGTATAGCGTGGATTGGCTCGGCACCGTGACAAGGGAGAAGTACACTGCCACGGGCTCGGGAACACCCTTCGCGATAAGCCTAATCGAGAGCGAGTACAGAGAGGACATGAGCGTGGAGGAGGCGCTGAAGCTGGCGGCCCGCGCTGTGAAGGCGGCGATGCTGAGGGACCCGGGTAGCGGCGAAGGAGTGGATCTGGCCGTGATCGATCGGGCGAACGGAGTTCGGATAATGAAGGGCGAGGAGGTGCTTTAGGGGGGAGCGCCAGGCTATGGAACTGCTCGGCGGCACGATCTTGGATATTAGGAGGAAGATTCTAGAACAAATCCCTCCGGATGCAGAGATAACGAAAATAGATTTTGAGGGGCCTAAGATAGCTATCTACACGAGGAAGCCGTCTATTTTCGTCAAAGATGAAGAGAAATTGATAAAAGATATAGTTAAAACAATAAAGAAAAGGATAGTTGTCAGAGCCGACCCGGAGGTCAGGCTGCCGCCCGAGAAGGCTGAGCAGGTCATAAGGGCGGTTGTACCCCCCGAAGCGGGGATTCAGAAGGTCTTCTTCAACGAAGCGCTCGGGGAGGTTGAGATCGAGGCGGAGAAACCCGGCTACGTGATCGGGAAGAGCGGGGAGACGAGGAGGGCGATCTTCGAGCTCACCGGCTGGCAGCCTAAGATCATGCGCACGCCAGCCATACATTCCAACGCCATCGTCGAGGTTCGCGAGCTCTTCCGGTCGCGGGTCGAGGAGCGGTCGAGGCTGCTGCGGGTCGTGGGCCAGAGGATCTTCCGCGCCAAGCTGTTCGAGGACAACTACGTTAGGGTGATCGGTCTCGGTTCCTTCCAGGAGGTCGGGCGCAGCGCGATACTCGTGCAAACGCCCGAGAGCCAGGTGCTCCTCGACGCCGGCATCAAGCCGACTTCGAACGGCGACGAGTACCCGTTCTTCGAAGCTCCGGAGTTCGACGTGGAAAAGCTCGACGCAGTGGTCGTAACGCACGCGCACTTGGACCACTGCGGGGCGCTGCCGTACCTGTTCAAGTACGGCTACAGGGGGCCTGTGTACATGACGGAGCCCACGCTGTACTTAACCAAGCTCGTGCAGGAGGACTACCTTAGGGTCGCGCGGAAGGAGGGTAGGCCGCTACCCTACAGCGAGAAGGACGTGGCGACGGCGCTGGTCCACACGTACACGCTCTCGTACGGCGAGGTCACCGACATAGCCCCCGACGTGAAGCTGACGCTGTACAAGTCCGGCCACATACTCGGGGGAGCGCTCGTCCACCTACACATCGGCGAGGGGCTGGTGAACATAGTGTACACCGGCGACTTCAAGTTCGAGCGCACGCTTCTGCTGGACCCGGCGGACTACCGCTTCCCGAGGCTCGAGCTGCTCATAATGGAGACCACCTACGGCGGCAAGGAGGACGTTCTGCCGAGCAGGGACGAGGCGGTGAAGCAGCTGGTGGACATTGTCGCTGAGACTGTGAAGAGGAACGGTGTAGTGCTGGTGCCCGTGCTGGCGGTGGGCAGAGCGCAGGAGGTGCTCCTCGCGCTCAGGATGGCGATGGAGAGCGGCCAGCTGCCGCAGATACCGATATTCATCGAGGGGATGATCGACGACGTTAACGCGATCCACACAGCGTTCCCGGAGCACCTGAACAGCGCGGTCAGCGAGATGATATTCCGCAAGGTCAACCCGTTCACGGCCCCCAACGTGCACGTGCTCAAGGGCGAGGAGCGCGAAGAGGTGGTGGAGGCGAGGCCCTGCGTGATACTGGCGACGTCCGGCATGCTCACCGGCGGGCCTGTGATGGAGTACCTGAAGCTGCTGGCGGAGGACGAGCGGAGCTCGCTCGTCTTCGTCAGCTACCAGGTGGAGGGGACGCTGGGCAGGAAGATCCTGCAGGGTTTGAGGGATCTCTCGTTCGTCGACTCGCGGGGCCGAGTCGAGTACAGGAAGCTGAAGATGTCCGTGCACAGGGTTGAGGGCTTCTCGGGGCATAGCGATAGGAGGCAGCTGGTCTCCTACCTGAAGCGCGTCAGCCCGACGCCTAAGAAGCTGGTGCTGAACCACGGCGAAAGGAGCAAGGCGAAAGCGTTTGGGAGCGCGGTGTCCAAAATGTTCCCGAGCATCGAAGTGTACGTCCCAGAGAACCTTGAATCGGTACGGGCGGTTTAGGCTTCGACACCCGCTGCCGCTTAGCGGTTGGCAGAAGGGAAAGGTTAAAATACCTCTCCGCATAGAAGGTTAATCCGTGAGCACGGTAGTTGACGAAAAGGATCTGGAGATAATAAAGCTGCTAGAGAAGAACGCGCGAATACCGCTCACTAGAATATCTGAAAAGATCGGCATGAGCGATGTGGCGATAAGGAAGAGGCTGAAGAGGTTGGAGGAGATAGGAGTGATAAAAGCCTACAAGCTAGCGCTCGACCACACGAAGCTCGGCTACAGGGCGCGCGCCCTCATCGGCTTCAACGTCGAAGCCTCCCGGCTGCTCGAAGTCGTCAGAGCGCTGGCCGAAAACCCGGACGTCAAGTTCGTTGCGATAACTTCAGGCGATCACATGGTGATAGCAGACTGCTGGGCCAAGGATAACGCGGAGCTCGAAAAGTTCGTTAACGAGCTGAAAACCAAGTACGGCGTAAAGGACTTGATGCCTTCGCTGGTGTTAGAGGTCATCAAAGAATAGATAAATTACATAACAAGTAATAAAAATATTTATTTTCTTTTTTTCTCCGTCCCGGCGGTAAAGGGTGGTGTGTGGTCCTCGTGGACAGCTTTGAGGACCAGCATCGTGTGAGTTTGCACGACATCCTGCTGCTCCGGCATGTAGCGTATCAGGAAGTTCGTCAACTCCTCCCACTCGCGAGCTCGAACCTTGAGCAAAAGGTCGTACTCACCCGTTATTATGTGGGCCTCCTCCACCCACGGCAGCCCCTCCCTCGTTAGGCAGTCCGAAACTATCCTTTCGGCTAGCGCCTCCTGGTTGGACTTGTCACCCCTCAGCCCGCCCCTCCTGACCTTCACCAGGACGAACGCGAGGTAGCGGTACCCGAGCTTCCCGAAATCGACCTCGACGCGGTAGCCCTTGATCACGCCCTCCCTCTCGAGCTTCTCAAGCCTTTCGCTGACCGTCGTCCTAGCCGCGTTAAGTCTCCTAGCGATTTCCGAGAGAGGGGCGCGGGCGTTGAGCGCCAGCGCGCAGAGGATGGCTCGATCCAGCTCGTCTAGCATTGCTGAGCAAGGTCCCGCGACTACCCAATATAGCTTTTCAAGGTCGTGGTGGGGCCGCCGGGACTTGAACCCGGGTCCCTCCGCAGCCCAAGCGGCTTACGCGGGCCCGAGCCGCGCATCCTACCAAGCTGGACTACGGCCCGCACCGCGCTTTGAGCGCGGGGTTAAAGGTTTTGCGGGGGTGCTGGCACGAGTCGCTGGATCTTGGGGTGGTGCGTGCTGCGCGAAACGGTGAAACGCTTATCTTTCTCGGAGACGCACGCATTGCGCGTGGCTGAGGATTTCGAGGAAATAGAGGCCGAGATAGCTAGGATAAAAAGCGACAAGAGAGTCAAAGATAGCGAACTTTTCGAGGTAGTTGAAGAAGTGTTCGATTTCCCAACCTTGATGGCGCTTTACAAACTCTTGAACGCGGGAGTCATAAAGGTGGTTCACGGAGCTGTAGCGTCCGGCAAAGAGGCTAGAATATATTGGGCTGAGGCGCCGGACGGGAGCGATGTCGCGCTCAAGATCTACCTAGTGCAAACGGCAGAGTTCAGGAGGGGGAGGCGGGTGTACATTGAGGGGGACCCGAGGTTCAAGGAGGTCCGCGGCGACATGAGGAGGCTCGTGGAGCTGTGGTGCTCGAAGGAGTACAGGAACCTCGTCCGAGCCTACGAGGCGGGGGTCAGGGTCCCTCGACCGATAGCTAGGCGGGGCAACGTCCTGGTGATGGAGTTCGTGGGGGACCCGGAGCAGAGGGGGAGGCCGGCGCCCCTGCTCAAGGAGGTGGATCTCGACGACCCAGAAAAGGCCTTCGAAACCATGAAGAGGTACATCGAACTGCTGTACACGCAGGCAAAGCTCGTGCACGCGGACCTCTCCGAGTACAACATCATGGTGAGGGACGGCGAGCTCGTGCTGATCGACCTCGGCTCGGCGGTGGACGTCAGCCACCCGATGGCGGACGAGTTCCTGCTCAGGGACGTGAGGAACGTGTTCACGTACTTCTCGAAACTGGGCGTCGATGTGGGCGACCCCCAGGAGTTCGTGCAAACGCTGAAGTCGAAGAGACCGCGAGAAGCCTCTTAGCGCGCCCATTAGGCGCGGACTTTTAGGTGCTGCGCCCCACCCCCCTCTGACAGGTTGCGCTCAAACGCCCGCGCTCTCTATCGCGCGCTTCAGCTCTGCGAGAAAGCCCTTCTCCTCGAGTTCCTGCAGCTCCCCTCCACTGTACCTGTAGATTATGTCGCCCCTCTCGTCGCGCTGGAACTCCCAGGGCGCGACGAGCACCACGTCGCCCACTTTCATCCACATCCTCTTCTTCAGCCTTCCAGGGATCCTGCAGAGCCTAACCTTGCCGTCTGCGCATAAAACTCGCGCTCTATCGTAGCCTAGGAACTGCTGTATGACTCCAAGCATCGTCTCCTTGTTGTCCGGTAAGGGGACTTCCTTCCGCTCCTCCCCCTCTCTGCCCCTCTTCGGCACGGGCAAACCCGCGAAGCGGAGCAATATTTGCTTTGTGGATGCGCGCGCTAGACCGGCGGTCGGGCAGGCGGCAGTACGTAGTACTTCGTGCCGATGACCGCTAAGAGCGCGCTGCCCCCCTCTTTCAGCTGCGGGTGCAAGCGCTCTAGGTGCAGCGAAATGCTCTTCCCACCTTTCAGGGTAACGACCTCCACTTCATCTCCTCTTACGGAAGCGACGATTACGGGCTCCAGCTCCTCCCCCCTGCGCACGATCCTGCCGTTTTCGATGAGCTCCTTGCTCCTCCCCAGCTTAACTTCCTCTAGCCTGTCGAGGTCGATCGCCCACACCCCTTCGCCGCTCATGCGCGTCACGTAGTAAAGCTTACCTCTGAACTCTATCAGATCCCCAGCTTTGAACTCCGGTAGCAGGATCCTGAACGTGATCTTAGCGAAGCGCTTCCCGCTGTCGTCGACGCCCGCGCTCTTCCGCGTCTCCAGCACCGTGGAGGGGAGCTCCCTCTTCAACGCGTCAGCCGCGAGCCTCGCGCTCGGGATGGAGGAAAAGACGAAGTCCAGTGTGTCGCCCTCCTCGACGACGTCTATTAGGTCGAGGTTCCCGCGCCAGCGCGAGCTGAGAAACCGCTCCACGACCCTCTTCGCGAGAGCGATCTCAGCCGAAGTCAGCCCCCTGCCCCTAGCCCTAACTTGCACTCGAGCCACCTCCCTCTTCGACTTTGCCAGCACGCATTCGCGGCATAACCCCCATCGCACGCGAACCACCGCAACGTACTCCTCCTCGTAGGAGCGCATACCCTCGGCTGCGTAGCCGGACACGAGCACGCGCACCCTCCCTCCCTCGATTTCGGTAATTGCGACGTTTTCCACGTAGCCGCGCACCCTCAGCGAGCGCTTAACCGCCGCCTCCAGCGCCTCGCGCAGGGCGTCGCCGCCCCTCGGTCTCATCCACCTACCGCCGAGCTTGTACGCCCCGCACGCTCGGCAGAGCGTCACCTCGAGAACCTCCGGTAGCTCGGCCAGAGGGTGAAGTTTCCTGTAGCACTCCTCGCACATGCCGCCGTAAAGCACATCGGCTTCCCTACCGCAAACTGGGCAGAGCTTCGTGAGCAACGTCCTTCGCTCGCTCGGCATTCGGCCCTCCGCGATGGGGCGCGCTTAAATAACTTTTACTTCAGGAGGAGTTGCACGTGAAGCACTCCGCCTAGGTTTACAGCGGCGTGGCGCACAGCGGCTATCCGCTTAGCCAGTTCCTCGACCACCGCGTTGCCGAAAGCGTTAACCACTGTGGCGTTCTCGACGTACTCCCACAGGGAGGACAGCGGGATCAGTTCACCGCTGTAGAATTCTCGGCTTATGCGTATTTTCAAGCCGTTGATGAAGATTTCCTTGTCAAGTAGCTCGGCATCGCACAGCGCCACCACGACCTCTTTCCCGACCCTGTGCACTTTCACGTAGCACATCGCGCTCTCTCTCTGCATCCTTCGCGCTTGATGCGCGGCAGGGGTTAAAAAGGTGTTCGGCCCTTCCGCGCGCCGCGCTTAGCGAGCGCTTTAGGCCAAGCGTTTTTCGGTTTTCACCACTATACCCTTTCCAGGAACTATTTCGAACTCGTACATCGCGGGCTCTGCGGGGCTCCACCTCATCTTCCTAATCCACATGGTCCGAGCGAACCTTCCTCCCACGCTCCTAAGACCGAGGACCAGAACGCCCGTCGCAAGGAACTCCTCAACGCCGAAGCGGCTGAGCTGCGCAGTACCCGTGGGGATCTCCGACGTTACCAGCGTCGTGGTGCGTATCTTCCGCTCGATACTCACCAGGAGGCTCCTCACGTACTCCCTCATCTTCACCAGGCTTTCCTCGCCGACGACCAGAGGGGCTATGGGGTCGATCACAAGGCGCTCCGCCCCTATCCTCTCGACCTCCTCCCTCAAGCTTTCGACGATCGAGTCAACGATCGTCTCCACAGGCTTGCTCCTCACCCGCTCGACGAAGTCGGGGAGCAGGGTGACCACGCTGAGCATCCCATTCTGTATGATCGGCTGCAGGTCCCAACCGAACCTCCTCGCCCCCTCCACGAAACTTTCGTACTCCTCGTCCACTAGGAGGTAGACGCCAGGCTCACCCTTCGAGGCTCCGTGGAGGAGGTAGTTTAGCGCGAAAATCGTTTTCCCAGTCCCGGTCTCGCCGGCCACGAGGTATGTCCTACCCTTTATGAAGCCGCCTCCCACCAGCTTATCCAACCCCTCGATTCCCGTTTCAACCAGCTCCACAATCGCCTGTCAGGTGCAGCCGCGAAAAAGCTTTTCCGAAAGCCGTCAGCTCGCCCCTTCAGCCGCTCTCTACGGCTTCAGCGCTCTTGGCGCTGACCGCTCTCGCTATGTGGCGTTCGTCGAGCTTCAAAACGTTGAGCGCAATTTCCCTGATGAACTCGTCCGAGGGCGCGGCCTTCTCGGCCCCAAGCTTGATGCACAGCGCGTGCTTCAACGCCTCCTTCTCTAAACGCGTCCTAACCGCCCCCTCGGCAACCGCTTGCGCCACCCTAAACGCCACGTAGAACCTCTTAAAGCCGGCGATCCTCTGAGCGAGGTGGGGGAAGAGCTCACTCAGCCTATTGAGGAGCAGCGCGAGCCCATCCTCCGGCTTAAAGCCGAGCAGAACGGCTGTCGCCTCCAACCGCGCTATCCGGAAGATCACGTTCTCGTCTGCCGAGCCCATCTCCTCCAGCACGGCTTCCGCACCCTCGCCGGCCTTAACCCTCTCGGCCGCCCTCTCCGCTCGCGCCTCCAGCCACAGCATCCTCTCGTACAGGTCCCTGTACTCGTCCACCTCGAGCCCCAGCCCGTACTTGGCCACCACGTAGACCGTGCACAGCTCTTTATCGAAGAGGTTGATTTTCGACCAACCTCTGATCGGTTCGATCCCGAGAGCCCGGTAGATCCTCTCCAGCTCCTTAACAGCTTCTTCGCGAGACTCGATCTCCCCCTTCAGAGCCCTAGAGATCAGCTCGATGCAAGCCTCTATCCTCTTAGCGTGCACCCTCTTCACTAACCTTACCCCCGGTCTCGACGACTATCCTGCAGGGCAGCGAAAGCTTCGAGGCGGCCCTGCGCAGGGCCTCTTTCGCGTGCTCGAGGTTGTTGCTCTTCACGCGCACGAGCATCACGACCTGACCCGCATCCACCCTAGCGGCTCTGCCGATGGGCGTCCCGAAGGATAGGCGCATACCGTCTTGGAGTCGGTCGGCGCCCGCCATCGCCATCATCTTGTTCTCCCTCAGGATGTGGTGGGGGAACACGCTGATCCTCAGGAAGTAGTTCTGCTCGCCGAGCTTCGAGGAAAGGTACTTGTTCGCCATCTGCCTAGCCGCCTCGAGCGCGTTCTGGCGGATCTGCCCAGCCTTCAGCGTCACGAGCTTCAGCGTGCAGTCGAAGTCGCCCTTCGGGTTGCCGAGATCGAACTTCGGTATGGTGACGGGCGGTATGCTCTTTATGTACTCCAGCCTAGTGTAGGGCGGCGTGTCGAACCTCCTGTAGCAGCGCCCGGGTCGCAGGGGCATCGCCTATCGCGTGGCTGCGCGGCGAGCGGCTTATAAACGCTTCGATCGGTGCGCGGCTCGGCGCCGGCGCTACGCACCGCGCGCGAAAGCGATCCTCTCGTACGCCTGCCGGATGACGCCGAGCAGCATCCGCACGTCCACGTCGGTGGGTGGGGAGCCGCCTATCACGCGCCGCACCATGAGGCACGCGCGCTCCGCGCGCTCCTCGCTCTCGCCGAGGAGCACCATGAGGCTCTTCAGGTACTTTAAGAGGATCTCCACCTCCTCCCTAACGGGCAGCCGCGCCGGCGGCTTGGCGTGCGCGCAGGCTTTGTACACCTCGTAGAAGATCACCGCGGCTGCGTGCGAGACGTTCAAGATGGGGTACTCCGGGTTCGCCGGTATCGTGACGACGATATCGCAGAGAGCGAGCTCCTCGTTCGTCAAGCCGATATCCTCCCTCCCCAGAACCAGTAGCACCTCGCCGTCTTGCTGCGCGATCCTCTGCGCCAACTCCTCGGGGGTTATCCAGCGGCGCACGTGGCTCAAGTCCTTCGTAGTGACCCCGGTGGTCCCCACGACGAGGTCGTACTCGCTCCTCAGCTCGCTCAGGCTGCTGGCGAAGCGCGCCTTGGAGAGGACGTCCTGCGCGTGAGCCGCAAACTTGTACGCCTCGCTGCCCACACCGCACCTCGGCTTCACCAGCACGAGCCTCGAGAGGCCGAAGTTCTTCATGCACCTGGCGACGTAGCCTATGTTTATCTCGTAGAGCGGCTCGACGAAGGCCACAGACACGCTATCCAGCCGCGAGCGCACGGTGTCGCGAGGGGGGAGCGGCAATTAATTGTTAGCGCGCGATGGGGTACGAAGAGCGAGATCAGCCGAGACAGATTAGGTCACCGGTCGCCCCGTCTCTTCCTCATCATCAGCACCCGGCGCGTGCGTCGCGGACCTTAAAGTTTTTCGCGCGCAACGGCCGGGGTCTTCGCGCAGCGAGCGCGCGCTGCACGAGGGTTTAAAGGGAGGCTGCGAGCGGCGTACGCTAGGTGGTGGGTTTTGAGCGAGGAGCGCTACGTGAGGTCGCCCATCCTCGTCGTGCTGGGGCACGTTGACGTGGGTAAAACGACTCTGTTGGACAAGATCAGGGGTACGGCGGTTGCTAAGAGGGAGCCGGGCACCATGACTCAGCACATCGGAGCATCCTTCCTGCCCTGGAGGGCTCTAGAGGAGATGTGCGCTCCGCTCTCGAAGTCCATCCGCGCCGCTGTGAAGATCCCCGGTTTCCTAGTCATAGATACGCCGGGTCACGAGGCCTTCTCGAACCTCAGGAGCCGCGGGGGCAGCATCGCCGACTTAGCGATACTGGTAGTGGACGTGAACAGGGGCTTCGAAAGGCAGACGTACGAGGCTATCGAGCTGCTGAAAGCCAGGCGGACCCTCTTCGTCGTAGCGGCCAACAAGATAGACAAGATACCGGGTTGGGAGCCGAAGCCTGGAATGCCCTTTGTGTACTCGTTCGCGGAGCAAAGCCCCGAGGTCCAAGCGAAGCTGGAGGAGCTTCTCGCGTCGATAGTAGTCGAGCTGAACAAGGAGGGGTTCGCGGCCGATAGGTACGATAGGGTGAGGGACTTCGCTAAGACGGTCGCGGTAGTTCCGATAAGCGCTGTAACGGGCGAGGGCATACCCGACCTGCTGCTCGTCCTAGCGGGTTTAGCCCAGAGGTACCTGGCGGATAGGCTGGTAACGAAAGCGGGGCCGGCAAAAGGGGTCGTGCTCGAGGTCAGGGAGATGCCCGGGCTGGGCACGAGCGTGGTCGCCATAATCTACGACGGGGTCCTCAAGAGGGGCGACACGATCGTCGTGGGGGGGCTGGAGAAGCCGATCGTTACGAAGGTTAAAGCGCTGCTGATGCCCAAACCGCTCGACGAGATGCGCTCGCCGGAAGACCGCTTCCTCGCGGTCGACGAGGTTAGAGCGGCAGCGGGAGTGCTCATCGCGGCGCAGGATCTCGAGGGCGCCGTGGCGGGAGCCCCGCTCGTGGCGGTCCCCGACCCGGGATCCCTCGAGAGGGTCGTGAAAGAGGTTCAGGAGGAGGTGAACGCGGTTAGGGTCGCGAGGGACGTGGTCGGCGTCGTAGTCAAGGCCGACACGCTGGGCACGCTGGAGGCGCTCGTGAACTACCTGCGGAGGTTCAACGTCCCAGTGAGGTACGCCGACGTGGGACCCGTTGTGAGGCGCGACATCGTGGAAGCGTCGATCGTCAGGAGCGCGGACCGCTTGAGGGCGGCGGTCCTGGCCTTCAACGTGAAGGTTACCGAGGACGCGGAAGTGGAGGCCAAGTCGCGCGGCGTGGTCATTTTCCAAAACAACATAATATACCAGCTCGTCGACGACTACCTGAAGTGGTACGAGAGCGAGAGGGAAGCCGAGCGGAGGGCGGAGCTCAGCAAGCTCGTGCTCCCGGGGAAGATCAAGCTGCTACCCGGCTACGTGTTCAGGAGGAGCGACCCTGCGATCGTCGGCGTGCAGGTGCTGGCTGGGAGGATACGGAGGGGCTACCCGCTCATGACGAGGGACGGCAGGAGGGTTGGCGAGATAATGCAGATCCAGGAGCACAAGAAGCCGCTGGACGAAGCCGTGAAGGGCCAGGAGGTCGCGATCTCCATACGCGGGAAGGTGATCGTGGGGAGGCAGATCAAGGAGGGGGACGTGCTGTACGTCGACGTACCGCTAGAGCACGCGAACAGGCTGCTGGAGAAGTTCGCGAGCGAGTTGAGCGAGGAGGAGGTGGCGATACTCAAGATGGTGAGAGCGCTCAGGCTGGGCCTAGCAACTTCGCTCCCCGAGTGAGCGCGAGGGAAAGGCTTAATTCGGCCGCGAGGGGCGAGGGCTCTCGATGCCCGAGTTCAAGGTGGTGATAGCGGACCCGAAAACTGGGCGGGCTGAGCAAGTCGAGGTGAAGGGTGAGAAAGCCGCCAGGCTGCTGGGCTTGAAGATAGGCGATGTGTTCGACGGGAGCATCGTGGGGAAGCCGGGGTTGAAGCTGAAGATCACCGGGGGTTCGGGGAAGGCCGGCGAGCCGATGCTCCCCTTCCTCCCGGGCGGCGTTAAAAGGTACCTTCTGCTCTCCCAGCCGCCCGGCTTCCACCCGAGGGAGAGGGGGGAGAGGCGCAGGAAGTTTGTGAGGGGCAACGTGATCACCGAGGACATAGTCCAGGTAAACACCGTGATCGTGGAAGGGGGGCAGGAGCAACGGTAAGAGCGCGGAGGTGAGCGCTGTGAGCAGGCTGGAGCTGAGGCAGCCGGTCGTGAACATAGGGACCGCCGGTCACGTTGACCACGGGAAGACGACGCTGGTGGAGGCCCTGACCGGCACCTGGACGTCGAGGTACTCGGAGGAGCTGAAAAGGGGGATCACGATCAAGCTGGGGTACGCTGAAACCACCGTGCTCAAATGCCCGTCCTGCCCGCCGCCCCAGGCGTACTACACTTCGGCGACCGCGCCGCCCGACGGCAAGTGCAAGTACTGCGGCAGCCCGCTGGAGCCGGTGCGCAAGATCTCTTTCGTCGACGTGCCGGGGCACGAGATGCTCATGGCCATAATGCTAGCCGGCACGGCGCTGATGGACGGGGTGCTGCTCGTCGTCGATGCTTCCCAGCCGTGCCCTCGGCCGCAGACGAAGGAGCACTTCCTCGCGCTCACGATCTCCGGAGTGCGCAACGTGATCGTCGTGCAGAACAAGGTCGACGTGGTGTCCAAGGAGCGGGCCGAGGAAAGCTACAAGGAGATAAGGGAGTTCCTAGCGGGGACCTGGGCGGAGAACGCTCCGGTAATACCGGTCTCGGCCCTCCACCGCGTCAACATCGACGCCGTCGTGTGGGCTATCGAGAAGTACATTCCGACACCGAAGCGCGACATCGACAAGGAGCCGCTGATGCTCGTCGCGCGCAGCTTCGACGTGAACAAGCCTGGGACGCCGGTGAAGGAGCTGAAGGGCGGCGTCATAGGCGGCATGGTGATACAGGGTAAGTTCGAGGTGGGGGACGAGATCGAGATACGGCCTGGGCTGAAGGTCCCCGTGCGCAGGGGCGAGGTGCGCTACGAGCCGGTGGTCACGGAGATCGTGAGCTTGAGAGCGGGCGATGAGGAGCTCGACGTTGTGTACCCAGGCGGCCTTGTGGGCGTCGGGACGAAGCTCGACCCCAGCTTTACGAAGGGTGACGGCCTGATGGGGAGCGTGGTGGGCCGCCCAGGCTCGATGCCCCCCGTGTACAGCCAGCTGGAGCTCGAGTACTCGCTGCTGGAGCGGGTCGTCGGCTTCGAGAGGGAAGTCCGGGTGGAGCCCTTGAGGAGGGGTGAACCGCTGATGCTCAACGTGGGCACAGCCGTCACAATAGGGCTCGTCACCTCTGTTTCGGGCGACGTGGCGTCGCTGACGCTCCGGGCGCCTGTAGCGGCCTACCCCGGGTCTCGGGTGGCGATCAGCAGGCAGATAGAGGGGCGCTGGCGCCTAATAGGGTACGGCAAGATAGCCGGCTGAGCGCGCCCAGCGCTACAGCATGCCAGCCACCCTGAAGATGCTGGCGAGCAGCCACGAAGCCCCCGTCGCTATCGCGGTTCCCGCGCCTGCCCTACTCCAGCTGAGATCTCCGACCACCTTAAACATCAGAGCGGTCAGCACGATGTTCCAGGCGGTTCCGAAGTACCCGATCGCGTCGAGCAGTAGCGGCGTTAAGGGGTGTAGGGACTCCAGCCTGAAGAGGTGAGCTGCCAGCATCGCGTACTGGGGGTAAACGCCGATCTCGCTTACCAAAACCACGCTGGGCACGCTCCGAGCGGCCGCCACGTATACGGCGAGCGTCGCTAGGAACGTGGCGAGTTGGGAGGAGAGTATGTAGCCGGTAGCCGAGAACACGGTGAACCCCTCTACCCTCGAACCGAAGAGATACATCACGAACCAGAACACGATGAAAAGTATGAACCAGAAAACGAAGAGCGCCGCACCTCTGATCGAAACGTATGCAGCAAGGTTGGAAAGGAAACTCTCAAGGAGCGAGGCCGTGCCTTTAGCCGAGCTGACGGCAACCCCCGAGAGCGCTGCCGCCGCTACCGCTGTCTGAGCCGCGAACGCTGCCGTTAGGAGCAGGGCGGCGCCGGAGGCGTCAGGCGCCGCCTTGATCTCCTCGAACATGTTCACGGGCTTCAAGTACATTTGGTACAGCCTCCTCCCCGCCCTCGCGGACGCCCTACCTAGGCCGCGCAGCAGCGCGCGAGCTACCGCAGCGGCGCGAGCGGCTTTCGGCATCGCTTGCTCCCCCTCAAACCCCCACGAGGGTGGTCGTGTACTCTACGCCTTCTATGCTCCTTATCAGCGTAACTACCTTGTCCAGCTCGCCGAGCGAGCTGACTTCGACCTTTATCACGGCGTCCCACGCCCCGTAGGTGATGTACGCTTCTTTGACGGCCTCCAGCTTCTTCACTTCAGCTATCACATCGTACTCCTTACCGGTTCTTATGTTCGCCAGCACGAAAGCCACTATGCTCCGCTTCAAGAGCCCCCAGAAGCCTTCCGAAAGCCCTTTTTTAAACCCCGCGCGCTGGTGGCGCACGCTAGCTATATATCGCCGGCCCCCCTCTTACGCGCGAGACCATGAGCGAGGTCCAAGCCACCGAGCTGTGGGTGGAGAAGTACAGGCCGCGCAGGCTCGACGAGATGGTGGATCAGAAGGAGATAGTGGAGAGGCTGAAGGAGTTCGTGAAGGACAAGAACATCCCCCATCTCCTCTTCGTGGGCCCGCCGGGCACCGGCAAGACCACGGCTGCGCTCTGCCTCGCCTACGAGCTCTACGGGGAGGCTTGGCGCGACAACACGCTCGAGTTGAACGCTTCGGACGAGCGGGGGATCGACGTGATCCGGACGAGGATAAAGGAGTACGCCCGCACGGTCCCCTTGGGGGAGGTCCCGTTCAAGCTGATAATACTCGACGAAGCAGACAACATGACCGGCGACGCGCAGCAGGCGCTCAGGCGCACGATGGAGCTCTTCTCCCGGACCGCGCGCTTCATACTCATAGCCAACTACGCGTCGAAGATCATCGAGCCGATACAGTCCAGGTGCGCGATCTTCAGGTTCCAGCCGATACCCAAGCAGGACTTCATCGCCAGGCTGAAGTACATAGCGGATCGCGAGGGCGTCACCGTCACGGACGACGGCCTCGAAGCGATATGGGAGGAGAGCGCGGGGGACATGAGGAAGGCGATCAACACGCTCCAGGCGGCCGCCGCGCTGGGCTCAAAGGTGGACGCCGACGCGGTTTACAGGGTCCTCGGCAAGGTCACGCCGAGCGAGATCAGGGAGATGATCAAGCTCGCGCTCGCCGGCGACTTCCTAGCGGCGCGCGAGCGGTTGAGGGCTTTGCTGTACTCCTACGGGCTGTCGGGAGTCGACATCGTGAAGCTTGTGTACAGGGAGGTCGTGTCCGCTAGGGGAGGGCTCGACTTGGACGATAGGGGGAGGCTCGAGCTGCTCGAGCTCCTGGGCGAGATCAACTACAGGCTTGTGGAGGGCGCCGACGACGAGATCCAGTTGAACGCCCTCCTAGCCAAGCTGGCGCTCGTCGGTAAGGGGTCCGCGCATGTCAGCGCGCGCTGAGGTCCCCTGGGCGGAGAAGTACAGGCCGAAGACGATAGACGAGGTTGTAGGGAACCCGGAGGCCAAGAAGGCGTTCGTAGCCTGGCTCAACGCGTGGCTAGCGGGCAAGACGCCGGAGAAGAAGGCCGCGCTCCTCTACGGGCCTCCGGGTTGCGGGAAGACCAGCCTGGTGCACGCGGCCGCCAACCAGCTGGGTTTGGAGCTCATCGAGGCGAACGCCAGCGACGTGAGGACCTCCGAGGCTTTGAAGCGGAGGGTTTTGAGAGCGGCAACGGAGGGTTCGTTAAGCGGCGCTAGGGGCAAGATCATCCTGCTGGACGAAGTCGACGGCTTAAACCCGAGGGAGGACGCCGGAGGCTTAGACACGATCCTCGAGATCATCAGGGTGTCCCGCCACCCCGTCGTGCTGACGGCGAACGACCCGTGGGACCCCAGGCTTCGGGATTTGAGGAACGTGTGCGAGCTGATCGAGTTCAAGAAGCTCGGCGTCCGCGAGGTCACGAAGGTGCTAGCCGACATCTGCCGGAGGGAGGGCGTCCAGTGCGACCCGTCCGTGCTCAAGGCGATAGCGGAGAACAGCGAGGGGGACCTGAGGGCAGCCATAAACGACCTGCAAGCTGTCGCGGCCGGGAGGCGCTCGGTGAGCTTGGAGGACCTCGAGATGCTCGGCTACAGGGCTAAGCAGCTGAGCATGTTCGAGGTGGTGCGCCAGGTGCTCACCGCGAAGCGCCCCGAGGCCGCGAGAGCGGTCCTCAGCATGCCGTCCCTCGACTACGAGATGCTGATGCAGTGGCTCAACGAGAACATCCCCTACCAGTACTCGCCTAGCGCCGTGGCGATAGCGGACGCGTACGACGCCCTCTCGAAGGCCGACATAATGCTCGCCAGGATAAAGAGAGAGCAGGCGTGGACCCTGCTCCCCTACGCCCTGGACCTGATGACCGCCGGCGTCGCCTCCGCGAGGGAGAAGCCGCCCTTTAAGTTCGTCAAGTACAGCTTCCCCTTCAAGCTGCGCGCGCTGTCCTCAACGAAGGACGTTAGGGAGGAGAGGTTGAGGATCGCGAGGGCCATCGCCAGGGCGTGCCACGTTTCCACGAGAACCGCGCTAATCGAGGTCGTGCCGTACCTCAAGCTGATCTACGAAGGCGACCCGCAGCGCGGGAGGAAGCTCGTGGAGAGCTTGGGGGTGCCGGGCGACGCCTTCGCGAGGGCCTTCGGGGTGGCGGTGCAAGAGCGCCGAGCAGCAGCGGCTGCCGAAACCCGGCGCGGGCCTTCGGCTACTCGGAGCGCCCGCCGCCGCGCTTGAGCGCGCGCCTAATCATCAGTATCAGCTCTCTTTCGAGCTCCTGCAAAGGTATCGCGGAGAGACCCACGAACGTGGTCCTCCCCCTCTGCCCCTTCCCCGACCTCTCAGCGGTCACGATGCCCATCCGGTGCAGGTTGCGCACGTAATCCCACACCGCGGTGTGGCGCTTGGGCTCTACGCCGAACTCCTCGCACACCTCCTGGTACTCCAGCTCGAGGAGGCCGATCGGCACCTTGCTGACGAAGCGCTTCCTCTGCAGGAGCCTGGCTAAAGCCAGCAGCAGGAGTTTCTCGTCGAGCTTGAGGTTGGCGATGACGTCCCTGGATATGGGCATCACCTTGCTGTAGGCCTCCCTCACGTCCTCGGGCAGTATCACGCTCCTACCTTCCCGCTCGGCGATCTTGCCCGCCTTCTCCAGCACCTCCAGCGCCTGCCTGGCGTCCCCCCTGCCGCCGGTATCGTACCCTATCAGCTCGGCTATCATGTCTATCACTTCATCGCTGACCGCCGACTCGTAGAGCGCCCCCTCCTCGACGACCCGCGCCCAGAGGATGTCCGCGAGCTGCGCGCGCGTGTAGGGCTCGAACTTGATGACGTTGTGCTGCAGCGTGCTCTGGATGGAGCGGTCGAGCCTGAAGAAGCTCCCCAGCTCCCTGAACACGAAGATCAGGCCGACCCTGAACACGGTGTCCCCGGTGATCTCCGGCAGGCGCGTGAGCACGTAGAGGGCCTCGCCCCCCTCCACGCCGGCGAGGTAGTCGACTTCGTCGATCGCCGCGATCAGGTACTCCTTAGCACCCTTCAGGTGGTTCCAGATCATGTATATCAGCTCCTCCCTCGAGTAGCCCCTCCTCGGGACGTCGAGCCCCAGATCCCTGCCCACCTTCTGCATGATCGAGAACAGGGTCCTGTTCGCGTGGCAGTTCACGTAGGCGAACCTGATGACGGACCCGTCCCTAGCCCGCAGGCCGTTCACCCTCTCTCCGAACTTCCTGGCGACAGCGGTTTTGCCGGTGCCGCTGGGCCCCACGAAGACCACTCTGACGAAAATCGAGCCGGGCTTCTGGAGGAAGGGTCGGAAGTACTCCTCGAGAGCCTTCATCTGCTCATCCCTGTGCAGCAACCTTTTCGGTATATACTCTGGCTGGAGCTTGCTCTCGTCCTTGAAGATCTTGCTGGGGACCCAAGCCTCTTCGTACATAGCAGCTATAGCCTACCCTGACAGTTCCTGCGCGCCGCTATAAAGGCTTTCGCGCTCAGAGGCAGAGCAGCGCTGCCGAACCCACAAGCACTAAGCGGGCCCTCGCCCCCTCGCGGCTCAGCAAGCCCAGGCGCGCGGCCTCCCCAACGGCGAACCCTCCGAGCTCTCGCGCGCGGCTCGACGGGCGAAGCTCCAGCCGCGAGAACCTGAGCCCGCGCTCGGCCGCCTCCCTGAGCAGCGCCTCCACCGAGCTACGTGGGTCGCCGGCGTCCGCCGCGAGCAACACGCGCCTTATCGCCAATACGCCCCTTATAGGGTAATTGCGAAGTATCCTTTCGGCATCGTTAGGTTCGAGACGGCTGTAGACGGCGAGAACCCCTCCAAGAGGTTCCACGCGGACTCCCCGGTCGTAGGGGTAAAGCGCGTCCATAAGGTCCCTCACCACCCGCCCCTCCGAGCCGGGCTTCACGCTGACCAGTAGCACCGGCTTCCCAGCACCCACACCCCCCAGCCCAAAGTGCAACCTTTTAGCGCTTGCCGCGCCACGCGCGTTCTCTCGGCCGAGTTAACAGCTTCCTCCTGCGCTCCGATCCGCGCGCTGCCTACACCCCGCAAATAGCGCCCACAAGCGCATGGAGCCGTCGGACGCGAGGGTTTTTACTTCGCGGTCAGCTAGCAATCGCGCGCTTCTTTTTAAGGGTCCGGCGAGCGCGCTACGGGGGTGCGGGTTTGAAGCTGAAGGTCCCACTTGGGCAGCGCTACCTCGAGCTGGAGCTCGCTCCGGCGAAGATCGACGAGCTGTACCCTCACGAGGAGGTGATCCCCGAGCACCTTGAGAGGCTTAAAGCCGCGTTCGCGGTCAGCGTCTACCAGCGCAACCCCATCATCGTTGACTCCCGCACGGGGTGCGTGCTCGACGGTACGCACCGCTGGGCGGCGATGAAGGCCTTGGGCTTCAAGTGGGTAGCCGTGTGCCGCGTCGACTACCTCGACCCGCTAGTAGAGTTGGACAGCTGGGCGAGGCTGTACAGGGTTAAGGGCGGTTTGAGCGTGGAGGAGCTGCTCGCCGGCTACGAGCTGGAGCCGGCCGCCCCCGGCGCCCTGTCCGAGAGGGACCTGGCGGTGATCGCCGGAGCGGTGTACAAAGTCCCCTACGACAGCGCGTGGGAGGCGTACCGCAAAGTGAGGGAAATGGACGAGCGCTTATCGAGCCTGCTCGGCAAACCCAGCTACGTGGCCAGGCTCAGCGTGGAGGGGGCGCGCGTGGAGGGGGTGGCGCTGCTCCCGCCGAGGCTGCGGAAGGAGGAGGTGCTCGAGCTCTCCCGGAAAGGTTTGCTCCTGCCGCCCAAGAGCACGAGGCACGTGGTACCGGCGAGGCCGATGGGGGTGAACGTGCCCCTCAAGCTGCTGCGCGCGGACCTCCTCGACGCGGAGCTCTTCGACGAGTACATCAGGCAGAAGAGGCCGCTCGTGGTTAAGCC
>JAPWTS010000060.1 GCA_028275925.1 Thermofilales archaeon | reverse complement strand
GTTTTCCGGCACACGCGAGCGACAGAAAAATAAGGAGGTTCCGCGCTGCCCGCTCGTGGAGAGGTGGGCTCTCGCGGTCCTAGCGGCGCTTGTTCCGCTGGCGGCCGCCCTGCTGCTAGCTCAACCGGTGCAGAAGGAGGCGCTGGTGAAGGTTGGACCCGTGTGGCTGAAGGTCTCGGTGAGCATGCCCTCCGAGCTGGTGGCAGCGAACGAGTACACGGTGCAGGTGACGGTGCTGATGACGGAGGTCGAGGGCGACTTGAAGGTCTTCTACCTCAAGGGGTTAAGGTTCACGCTGGACACCAGCGTGATGGAGTACGTGCCCGACGCGCCGATAACCCTTTCGCCCGGCCGCGCGGCCGCGCTCAGCGTCAAGCTGACGCCCAAGTTCTTCGCGGCGCAGATGGTGCCGGGGGACGTGAAGGACACGAGCTTGAGGATCGACCTCTCCTACTACTACTCCGTCTCGAAGGGGGGAGCGGCGCTGGAGGAGTCCGGCTACTACTCGGCTTTCGCCAGCATCCCCGTCAGAGTCATCGCCCCCAAGACCTACGTTTACGTCCAGCCGAGCATGAACGTGACCTACGAGCCCTACGTCATCAGGTTCTTCGTCGACGTTTGGGTGAGCGGCGAGGGCTACATCGAGAACGCGAGGGCGGAGGTGAGCGGGGCGCCCGTCCAGTGCTACCTGCTCACCACCGGCAGGGTGAACGTGGGCGAGAGGAGGAGGCTCGAGTTCGTGATGGACGTGAGCCGGCTCGGCCCCTTCGCCCGCAGCCAGTACAGCGTCACCCTCACCGTCACCGCCACCACGCCCTGGGGCTACGCGTACACCTACAGCTTCCCGCTCACGCTGACGGTGAAGCCGGTCAGGGAGGTTAGCGCCTCGCTGCCCAGCCCAGCGGTCGCGAACGCGCTCGTGCCCCTGACGGTCGCTTTGAACCCGCCGCTGGAGAGGGACGAGCAGGCGACCGTGTACGTGTACTGGAGCGGCAGGCTCGTCCACTCCGGAGCCTACAGCCAGACCGTCCACGTGGCGCTCCCCGAGGGCGAGGGCACGGTCACCGTCAGGGTGGAATCGAGCAAGTACGCGCCCGCGACCGCGAGCTTGACGGTGAAGACGGTGCCGATCGCGTCGCCGAGGGTCAGCGCCTTCGTCTCAGGCTCCGCCGTGAGCTTCACGGTAGCCCCCCTCTACCCCGGCGCCACCGTCGAAGTGAAGGCCGTGGACAGCAGCGGGAACGTCGCCTTCTCCACCGTGCTGCCCGCCGCCAGCCTGTCGAGGAGCCCGACCACCGTGGACGGCGCGGCGGCGCTGCAGGGCGCGGGCACGGTGCCGCTCGACCTCAACCCCGGCTCCTACACGATCGTCGTCACCTACAACACCGGCAGCGCGTCTAGGTCCGCCACCGTAGCCTACGAGGTCCCCGGCGCCCCAACGGCGCTCCCCATCCCGATACCCCTGCCCGTACTCGTCGTGATCGCCGCCGGAGCCGCAGCCGCGGTGGCCGCGCTCCTCCTGCTGAGGAGGAGAAGAGGAGGGGAGGAGGCGGAGTAGCGCGGAAGGCTTAATAGGCTGCGCCCGGTGCTGGCTCGATGAGCGAGCTCCTCGCGCTCGCCGAAACAGCGGCCATCATCGCTTCGGTCGCTGGCTCAGCCGCCGGAACAGCGTACTGGCTGGGCAGGAAGCTGACAAGGATCGAGAACGAGATCAGAGACCTCAAAGCCAGAGTGGGCAGGCTCGAGGAGAGCGCGCAGCAGCAAGGGGAGAGACTCGCCGCTGTGGAGCGCCAAGTGGGCGAGCTGAGAGAAAGGGCGGCGAGCCTGGAAGAGCGGGTAAACCGGCTGGAAAACAGGGTGGGGAACATCGAGGCGAGACTCGCCGGTGTCGAAGAGAAGCTCGCGCGGCTGGAGGAGAGGATGGGCAATGTTGAAGCAGGGGTGGTGGAGCTCAGGGAGAGAGCCGGGGGGCTGGAGGCAGGGATAGCGGAGCTGAGGGGGAGGGTGGCGGGCGTCGAGAACCGGCTAGCCCAGCTGGAGGAGAGGGTGCGCGGCGTGGAGGAGGGGCTCTCCTCCCTGAGGGAGGACTTCACCGATTTCAAGGCGAGGGTTGCGGCGCGCTTCGACCGGCTCGAGGAGCGGGTGGAGAGGATGGGGAGGGCGGTGAGGAGCGTAAACGAGCTCTTCATCGACCTGCTCGGCTACGAGGGCGTCCTCAGGGCGGAGGCCGTCACCTTCGCGAAGTCCGAGCTAGCGCGCGTGCTCGAGCTCGCGGAAAACCCCCTGACCAAGGAGGAGAAGGAGAGGCTCAAGCAGCTCCTCGAAAAGGACGACCTCACCCTGGAGGAGGCGCAAGAGCTCTACAAGATAGCCGACAAGCTGGTCGAGGAGCACGGCGACAGGATCGAGGCGTGGAAGCTCCTCTGGTACTCCAGAGCCTGGATCGGCATAAACTGGAGGAGGATGGCCGAGCAGCGCAGGAAAGCCGCGCAGCAGGGCAGCTGACCTTCACCGCGCACGCAAGCGAAGCTCTGCCTCTCACACCCTGCAGGCGAACCAGCAAGTAAGCAGTAGGCGAAAGCGCGCTCGCCTTTGCGGCTGAAAAACAGAAAGTACAGAAAGTACAGAGGCGTGATCGAGTGCAAGCCCGCCATGTCGCTGAGGACCGGCTACAGCTCCTTCTGCACGATCTCTCGCCTGGGAAGGGTGGGAGGGGGGCGTTTACTGCCGCCCGCGGCGCTTCCATCGAGGAGAAGCCGCGATGGCGTTCCGCTTCGCGTCGAAGAAGCCTTCACCCTAGGCTGACTTCGGCGACCGCCAGGATGCCCCGCTCGTCCGAAGCCACCACCCGCACCCACCCCTTCGCCGGCAGGCTCCCGTCGAGCACGATCCTGTAGTTGCCGAAACCCTCGTACACCACGTCTTTCACCTTCGCCTTCACCCACTCCTCGCTCCCCGCCTCCCTGTAGTAGACCTCAACCCAACCTCTAGCCAGGAGGTTCCCGTAGAGCGTCCCGTTGTCGACCCGCGCCGTCACGTTCACCTCGCTTCCCGCAGCGTTGACGATTGCGAGGCTGAAGCCGGCGAGCAGCACCTTCTTCCACCCGTAGAAGCCGGCGTTTGTCAGGTTCAGGTTGAGCCCCGCGCAGATGAAGCTACCCGCGTTCCTCCGGTACCAGGAGACGTACATGAGGTCGTAAACGTACACCTCGCCCATACCCACCTCGCTGGGCAGCGCGCAGACCGTTTCGAACCACTCCACCTGCGCCCCCTTCTCCGCGTAGACGACCCTAACCGCCGCCTCCCACTCTTCGAGGAACCGCCTAGCCACCAGCTTCGCCGAGTCCAGGTCGCCTGGCTTTAAACCGTACCCCTCGAACCTCGAGGTGAAGTCGGAGAAGCGGGTGTAGTTGAAGAGCGCGCGCGTCGCGAGCGCGAGCATCGCCGCTAGAGCCCTCTTGAAGTCCGCCGTGATCGCCGCCGCGGTCTCCCTCACCACGACGCTCCTCGCCCTCAGGAAGAGCGCGTGAGCCTGGTAGACTGTCACGAGGACGCTCATCACCAAGAGCCCCACCACGAGGACGGCCGCGACGAGGATCTGGCCCCTAGCCCGCATACCCGACCACCAGCACGAAGTGGAACATCCTACCCCTCATCGAGTCGGGGTCGTGGACGCACACGTAAGTGTACAGCACGGACTCGGCTTCCCGGAAAGCGACGTTGGGGTCCGCGTTCGCCACCCCACCCCTGTCGAGCCTCACGAGCTCCACCCTACCGTCGGCGCCGACGCTAACGCTGTAGACTTCCATGCGGAACAGGACGCCCGGCGGCAGGCTGGTGGAGACGAGGAAGCGGAGCCTCCCCTCCCAGCCCGCGTCGCCCTTGAGGGCCGGCTCCAGAACCCGCTCGAAGGCGCCGGCCTCGGCGAGGTTGTCCAAGACGTTGTAAGCCAGCCTGCGGAGGTCGCTCGTCTCCCTCAAGTACGCGCTCCTGATGGGCCGGGTGAAGGACATGACGAAGAGCAGGGTGGCGACGACCATCGCTGCCGCGAGGACCAGCTCGATGATGCGGGTGACGCCCCTGCGCTTCACGGCCACCCTTCAGCCCACCTCCACACCGTGAGCTGAACCACGTAGGGGTAGTTGTAGATCTGGGTGACGCGCGTCACCGTTACCGAGTTCGCGGGCTTCGCGCTGCGGGGGCCGAAGGAGACGTCCACCTCGGGTATCCTGCTGATGGCGATCGCCGTCCAGCTGCCCCTCCACTTCGCGAACACGATCACGTGGCTGGAGAGCATCTCCAAGTACTCGATCCTACCGATCAGGTAGGCGCCCCGCCTGGATGGCAGCACGTTCCCCGCCACCCGCTGGCACCACGCCGGGTCGTTGGGCTGGTTCCTGCACCACTCCACCTCGGTGAGGTCGAGGAGCGTCGAGTAGAGGGGCACCACCTGCACGACTTCATCCTTCACGATCACCGCCCCGCTGACCTTGCCCTGGTACTGGAGCTCGCCCGCCTCGTAGTCCTTCGATAGGAACACGTAGTTGCCGATGATGTAGCCGGTCACCGGCGCGCCGCCCGGCACCGGCGAGTAGCCGACCACCGACGCGAAGCCCTCCCAGCTGATGTGGAGCACGAGGAACGAGGCCGGCGTAGACCCGCCCCCGCCCTGCGGCGGGTTGGCGGCGATCGCGCTGGAGAAGTCGAGCGTGCAGTAGCCGAGCGCGTCCGTAACGCACCGCCCCGTGTAGTTGTAGAACCCCTCTATCTCGTCCGCCTGAGCCGCGCCCCCCTTCACCATCGCGATCATGTAGACTCCGGTCACGTTGGCGTTGGGCAAGCCCTCGCCCAGCCAGTTCACAACCTGCACCCTGAACTTCGTGGCCGCGCTGCCCTGCCCGAAGCTCTGCCACTCGAGCGCTTCCACCCGCGCGGTGATCATCGGCTTCATGACCAGCCTGAACCCGTAATCCGCCCTGACCAGGTTGCCCAGCGCGTCGCACTCTCCGAGGCCCAAGAGGCACGTCAGGTTCTCCGCGCTCAGGTAGAGGGGGTTGGGCAGCGTGCTCAAGTTCGTCAACCGCATCACCTTGTCGGGGTCCACGATGTAGGGCGCACCGCCCTGCATGGCGAGCCCGAAGTCCGACAGGCACAGCCCGCTCTCGCCCGGCTTGCACGTGCGGTTCACGTCCACGTTCGAGCCCCAGTCCGGCGGGTAGCCGGCCGTCAGCAGGATCTTGTCGATCACGCGCTCGGCGACCGTCAGCAGCTGCTCCCCCCTAACGGCCTCGAGCGTGCTCGAAGGGGCTTCGATCATGCGGCTCGCCGCCAGGAGCACAGCGATCAGCAGCACCCCCACCGCCAGGTACTCCAGCACCGCGTGCATACGCCTACACGGAGGGAGGGTATTAATATAGTTTTCAGGGCGAGAAGCTGTACACGTCCCCGCCCAGCACCAAGTCGAAGCTCTTGAAGAGAACCTGCCTCCCGCTCGCGTCCTTCAAGACCAGCGTCGCGCCGCTCAGTATCTGGTTGCCGGCGACCAGCAGCTTCGCGGTGCCCGTGGAGTCGGCAGAAGCGCCCGCTACCAGCGCGCCCCCCGAGTAGAGCTCCGCGCTCCACCCTTGAGGCAGGCCCGCGACCACCACGTAGCGGGGGTCGCCCGCCGCCACCACTAGGTCGTCGAAGCTCGCGCTTCCCTCGTCCACGAGGAAAGCGAGGTAGCTGGGCTGCACCTCAGCTGCGCCGCTCCACTCGTACCCGGTCGCCAGCTTCCCGCTCGAATCGTAGAGCGCGTAGGCGATCCTAGCGCCCGGCTGGAGCGCGAAACCGAGGTAGAGCGTGTACCAGCCCGAGCCGCAGCTCACGGCGCTGCTCGCGTAAACGTCGCTCCAAGCACCGCCCGCTAGCTTCCTCACGAAAACCTGGCATCTCGACCCTAGCCTGTACACGGAAACCTCGTAGAGCTCCGAGAGGCTCGGCGCGAGCACCGCGAACCCCCTGTACACCCTGTTCGCGTCGAGGCTGATCTTCGCTACCGCGCCGAACCCCGAAGCAGGGTCCGCGTAGCTCCAGACGCTCTGCCCCCAGTAGTAGACGGAGACGTAGCGGGTACCTTTCTGGTAGGTACCGCCTGGCCCCTTGTTATCGTCGCTCCCCGTCAGAACGCCGCTCGCCACTACCCAGCTTCCGCCCCGCGCGCTCCAGCCGCTCGGCGCCGCGTTGAAAGCCGTGTAGTAGAAAGCGGTGCGCTGTGCCAGCGCGAGGTCCCTCGCCTCCACCGCGACGGTCTTGCGGTCGTCGGGCAGGCTCTGATCCTGCCTGTACGCTCCCACGTACCAGGTGTAGACGCCCTTCGTGGTGGGCAGCTGCACAGTCAGGTTGACCCAGGCCCGCGAAGCTGCCGGCACGCTCGCGCTCCCCGAAGCGAGCACGCTGCCGCCGGAGTCCGAAACCTTGACCGCAGCTTGGACGCTGCTGCTCCCGCTGTTCTCGACCAGCACCGAGAGCTTCACCTGCTGGCCCACCGCGCCCACGACCGTGCTGTTCCACCAGGCGATGCTCAGGACCGCCCCCGGCTGCTGCACGAAAACGCTCACTGGGCGCTGCTCCGCATACCCCGTCTCCAGCGTTTGAACAACGAGCGTCCATGTGTAGCTGCCTGGGGTCTCGGGCAGCGCCACCTTGATGCTGCAGGAGCCGCTCCCGCCCGCTGGCACGAGCAGCGTTTCGGGGCAGCCCGCTCCCACCTCCTGGATTTGAGCGAGCGCCGTGCCGGGTGCGTCGCCGACGTTGCTGACGGTGACGCTGACGCTGGCCTGCGAGCCAGGCGGCCCCGAAACGCTGCTCGTGTAGCTGAGGATCGTGATCTTCGGCGCGGTAACCTTGACCTGGACCGCTTGCGAGTCGTCGACCGCTCCGGTGTCCAGGTTCTCGCACCTGACCTCCCAGGTGTACGTGCCTGGAGCGCCCGGTAGCCTCAGCAGCATCGAGCCCTGCGCGACCTCGCTAGCGCCGACCGCGAGAACGGTCGAGTTGACGAGGATCCCGTCCCCGCTGTAGACGGCGACCCGCACGCTGCCCCTACCCCCTCTGTTCCAGACGGCGAAGGCGAAGAGCTGCTTGGAGTTGGCCGGGCCCACCACCTGCGTCGTCCAGTTGACGAGCTTGAAGCTCGGCGGCCCCTGCTCCTCCAGCGGCCCCAGCTGCGTCGCGAAGCCCACGAGCACCGCGCCCCCTTGGTTCACGGCGACGAGCATCGCCCTCCAACCCTGCGGCGTCGGCAGGAGCACGTGGTCGGAGAGCACCAAACCGCCCAGCTCCACCGTCCCGCTTACGGCGTAGACGGGGCCCCGCCCGAAGTTGGGGGTGACGACGACGCGGACCTGCCTGTACAGCTGGAGCTGAGCCCTCACCTCGATCACGTTATCCCCCCTGTTCGCGATGGAGAGGTTGTAGGGCTGGCCAGCCAGCGAGCTGGGCAGCGTGAGAACCATGTAGGTGACTCGGCCGCCGCCCAGCGTGTGCGCGGAAACGAGCTCCACCAGCTCCCTCGCGCAGCTCTCAGCGGCTTCAGCCAGCATGAGGTTGAGGGTCTGCATGTAGTTGACGTACTGCGCCACCGTGACAGCGGCGACCACGAGCAGGGCGGCGCCGAGCAGCGCGATCGTACCGATCACGTGGGCGACAACCGGGTCGGGCACCCTCTCACCCCGTGCCGACCTCCACCTGCGAAACCTTCACGACGACCACGGAGCCCTGCGCGCCGGGCGAGCCCGTCAGCGCCAAGCTGTCCTCGAGCGCGCCCAGCCTCGCGTAAACCGTCACGCCGGGGCTGCCGAAGCTGTACTGGTAGACGGTCACGTTCGCGTTCCTGAACACCAGGGGTATCGTGCCGGCTCCGCCCAAGCGGCCGAACGTCGCGTTGATCAGGTGGATCACGTAGAAGTTGTAGGGCACCCTACCGCCGCTGCTTGTGTACACGTACGTGACCCCGCTGTAGAAGGCGCGCACCCTGTACACCTCCAGGAAGGCGCAAGCCCTCCCCGTGAAGTTCTCGTAGACGAGAGCCAGCGGCTCCCCGGCCCCCACAACCAGCCTGTTCAGCTCGCCCAGCGAGCCGCCCTCCGGGTAGAGGAGCCTCGGCACCGTCGTAACGAGGGGGCCGCCGCAAACCGCCACCCGAGCCGGCCTCAGCACAAGCTTCGCGGGTTGGGCCCCGCCGCCGTAGATCGAGACCTCGAGCGTTTCGGGGCGGTACTGGAGGTTCAACCCGGTGCTCGTCAAGCTGAAGCGCACGTACCGAGCCCCGCCCGCGCCGAACGCCACCTGCTCCAGCGCCGTCGCCGCGTAGGTGAGCTGCTCCTTCGCGTACTCGTACTCCATCATCTGCCTGTTCATGTCGATCAGCGAGGTAGAGTAGTAGATGGCGACAGCGACCGTCGTGAGCAGTATACCCGTCAATATCACAGTCGCGACGACCGGCGAGACCCCCCTCCGCGACCGCCGCCAAACCACGCGGAAGCGGCTCGCGCCTGCAATATTAACCTTTCCCAGCGAAGCTCCCAGGCCGTTGCTCGAGGGTCTACTTCCAGTACTGGGGCTCTTCGCTCTCCCGCGTAACGCCTTCGGGATCGCTCCTGTGCCTCCAGAGACCCCTCCTGAAGCTCACGGGCACTATCCCGAGCTCGTCGATCAGGTAGTCGCTGAGCAGGACCTCGTCGACGTAGGGGTTCACGACGATGCTGCAGGGCGAGCGGCTCTTCACCTCGCCGCCCACGAGCAGCTGCACCTCGGCCTCGACCGGCAGCCGGAAGACCGGCACCTCGCCGCCGGCCGTGACCGCCTCCTCGCTCTCAAACCTAGCGGGCGGCCACAAGCCAAGCCTCTTAGCCAGGCCGAGGGGTATGCAGATGTCCGGCTCGGGGCTCTCGAAGCCCGAGTTAACGAGGGCCGCTGTCTCCACCTCCCTCTCCTCCACCAGCAGCTTCACTCTCACTCGGATTCCCATTTGTCCACCCTAACGTACTTCACCCTCCGGCCCGTAAGCCTCAAGTAGCCGATGAACTTGATCCGCCTCCTAGCCCTCCTCGCGGCGCCCTCCATCGAGGCTACAGGCTGCGGGCGCACCTTAAGCTTACCGCCCGCGCCGCCCGAACCTCGGCGCGGAGGGCGGGAATAGACTGCACGCACTGAGGAGACTGCGAGCCCTCTACCCCTCGCCTTTCTCTAAGTAGGCTACCTCGATGCCGTACTTGCGCAGCAGCTCCGTTGACGCTCGGTGATCGCTGTCAAAAGTTAGGAGAGTCGTTCCCGAACCCGCCGAAGCGGCTATCAGCAGATCAACGTCGGGCAGCTGCAAACCTTTAGCCGCGGCTTCCGCCTTTACTCGGGCGGCCACTTCCGCCGCGCTCCTATCCACAGGGTACACGGTGACCCAGCCCAGAAGCTCTTCCAGCCACGCGAGCTCGCTGAGATCGCCCCGCTTCAAGTAGCGGTAAAACGCCCCCACGTACAGCTCGTAAGCAGTGAGAGCGGAAATCCCCACATCCGATGCGCGCTCGGTCAGCTCTAGCAGCGCCCGCTGGGCAGCCACCCTCCCCCTCTTCAACTCCAAAAGAAAAGAGGTGTCAAGGAGGAGCTTCAACGAGCCTCGCCCTGAACTCCCTCCTCACGAGCCTGACCGCCTCCTCCAGCTCCGGCGAAACACCCCCCTTCGAGGCAGCGATGATCATCTCCGCCCGCTTCCTCACGTTCGCCCTAATCAGCTCGTCGATAACCTCGCTGAAGCTCCTTCCACCCTTGAGCGCCACGAGCTTACGGTAGACCTCGTCGCTAATGGTTATCGTCTTCATGCATCATGCATGGCGCATAGGACCATATTAAGCTTTTCACAGCGCGCCCCGAGCTCCGACAGAGTGCGCGATTCCCGGGGAAACGCGCAGACCTTCCTCAAGCGGGTGCGGTGGGTAAACAGTGATGAGGGTGTTAGCGCGCCACAAAGGGCTAAAGCGGCAGCCAGCGATCACCTTCGAGGACAACGGTATCGAGCTGTTCGAGATCCCCGAAGACCAAAGCTCGGAGACGTGCGCGAGGCTCAGCTGCGAAGCGGCGAGAATGCCGCCGGGCTGGTGAAGCGCCCCTTCGAGCACGCGGCGAGCCCGGACTCGAGCGCGTCGGAGAACATCCCAGCGAGGAGTGAAGAGAGGGTACTGGCGCAGGTGAAAGCGCCCAGCTCCATGCCCACCGCGTGCGAAGCGACCGGCGAAAAGGAGAAAAGCGGTAACCCCGCGCTCAGAGCGGGTAGCCGGGCGGCGCGCGCAAACTGCGAAAGGGGGTTTGAATGAAGAGGGTCCAGCTTCCATTCCTGCCGCAGATCCAGGTTCCCTTCAGCGACAGGGCTAGAGCCCTAGCGCAGGTGGAGGAGCTCGCGAAAAGGGGGGTGAGGGCGCCCCTAGTAGTGTTCGGGCCGGAGGGCTGCGGCAAATCCGCTTGGCTCAGGCAGTCCGCGGAGATCCTCAGAGAGCACGGCTACGACGTCGTATACGTCGACCTGACCCACAGGAACCACCTGCCGTACACGGACATCGAGAGCGTCGCGAGCAAGCTCAGCGAAGCCGCCAGCATCCCCGGGATGGAGAGCGTCAAGCTCGCAGCGCTCGTAGTCGAGCACGCGAAGGAGCTCGTCAAGCTCGGTAAAAAGAGGGTCGCCGTCCTGGTAGACGAGGCGTTCCGGCCGATAGGGGTTGGAAAGGCGGCAGTCTACGTCAAAAGCCTCTTGAGCCTCATCGAGTACCCCCGCGAAGCTACGAGCGCATAGTAGCCATAGCGACCACCAGCGAAGGCCTGACGAGGTCCGAGATCGGGAGGCACAGGTGGGCAGACCTCGCACCGGTGTGGAACATGCCCCGGGAAGGCTTCATCGAGCTCTACGAGCAGGTAAACTGGAAAGAGGGAGGCTACCCTCCACCCTCCGGCTTCACCCCAGAAGACGCGTGGCTCATCACGGGAGGAAACCCCTACATGCTCGCGAGGCTCGCCGAAGCGCAATGGTCCCCCGAGAAACTCGCTAGGAGGATGGCCAGCCTCAGGAAGCTCCAGTACTTCGTAAACTCCCTCAGCGCTGACGAGAAACGGTGGCTGCAGGACGCCACCGAAGACCCGGACCCGCTCTTCACCAGAGAACGCATCCCACTGCTCAACAAGCTGGTAAAAAGAAACCTCGTAGTAGACGACATCCCGCCTCGAAGCGCAGACCTGTGGATAGACACGCCCCCACCAGAGAAGGACGCAAACCTCGGAATCGGAAAACACGTCGCATGGCAAACACCCATCCACAGGGAAGCGGTGAAAATAGCACTAAGAGCAAACGCGTGACACCTTTTTTCAGGCAAACAAAAACATGCAAACACGCTCAATGAGCGTATACACCTAAAGAAAAAGTGGTAGCCAGCCGCCCGCCCACAAGCACAGAGGTTAGGAAACGCCTAACCTAGATACTAGCCTCCCTAAAGGAAAG
>JAPWTS010000059.1 GCA_028275925.1 Thermofilales archaeon | reverse complement strand
GCGATCAGTACAAGCTGGTAGCGGTGGGTCTAACCGTGAGGTTAAGCATAAAGTGCGGGGCGCTCTCTCCAAGCGTGGTTGAGGTTTACGTTGGGACTTCCGGTTGGGTTTACGACTGGAACGAGGAGCTCGCACGCCGGCTAGCCGAGAAGATTCTGGCGAGGCTTGAGGAGGCATTGGACGATAGCCTGGAGGAGGCCAGCGTTAACGTGCGCGTAAGCGATGAGTGGCCTTACCTATTGGAAGTGGAGGTTTTCGCGCGAACCAGATACCCCCGCAAAGGGGTTGAGGAGGTGCTGCAGAGGGTTCTAGATGACGCGCTCGAGGAGCTGGAGGCGCTGTTGGGAGAGGAGCTGAAGCAGGGCTCAAATAGCGCCGCCCAGGGGTCCGCCCGTGAGGGCTCTAAGGCTGGCGCTAGCGGCGCTAACCTGCGTCTTTAACCTCCCGAGGGGCGAGGCGAGAAAGTGGAGCGGAGAGGCGATGAAACTCATCTCGTTCGCGGCTAAAGCGGGCGGCGAGGCGCTCATCCTTACGCACGCTAACGCCGATCCCGACGCGGTGGCTTCGGCCGTGCTTCTAGCCTTACTCCTAAAGCGCTTGGGGGTCAGCAGGGTGAGCTTCGGGTTCCCTGAGGGTTTGAACAAAGTTTCTCGAAAAATTCTACAAAGTTTAAATATAGAACTAAAGTACTTCAGGGAACCTCCGAGGAGAAGGTTCCGGGCCGTGGCGGTGGTTGACGCGACGAACAGCGTCCAGCTGGGGGCTTTCCGTAGGATCGTGGAGCGCGCTGAGGTTCTACTGCTCGTTGACCACCACGCCCCTCCAGGCGACCTTGCGCGGCGCTCGAGGTACTCGGTAGTGTCTAGCGACCCCGCAACGACGCTCATAATTTACGGGCTCGCGCAAACCTTAGGGGTGCGCTTTAGCGGCAGGCTCGCTACGCTGGCTCTCGCAGGCTTGCTCTTCGATACTAGGCGCTTCGTCCACGCAACCTCCTACGCCCTGCGCGTGGCCGCGCAGCTGATCGAGGAAGGAGCGGATTACCAGGCAGCGCTCTCTCTCCTCGAATCAGAGGAGGAGTTCTCGGAGCGCGTAGCGAAGCTCAAGGGGGCTGCGAGGTGCCACGTCCTGCGGCTTGGGGAGCACCTCATCGCGATCAGCGAAATAGGATCGTTCGAGGCTTCCGTCGCCAGAGCTCTCGTATCGCTGGGCGCCGACGCAGCCATCGTGGCTTCCGAGAGGGACGGCGAATGCAGGTTGAGCATCAGGTTCTCGCGAAGCTTCCACGCTCGCACCGGCCTAAGCGCAGGCAGAGACCTCGCGGCGGTTCTAGCCAAGTACCTCGAGGGCGAGGGGGGTGGGCACGATCTCGCCGGTACTTTCAAAGGACGCTGCTCGACGAGCGAAGCCCTGCGGATATCGCTCCAGGTATTATCCGAGACTTTAAATGTAAAAGCCAAACCTCTGTAATCGTTTTAATACTCGAGTGGCGCGGACGAGAGTTTTTCAAGGGCGGTGCACCCTTGGAGACCACCGTATGCGGCGGAACGCGCACGCGAGCGAGCTCCCGGTGAAAAAGGTACTAGTCACAACGGTTCCAGGCATCGAAGACCTCCTGCTGGAAGAGGTATCGAAGCTTCTGCCGGGGAAAGGCGACGTGAGGAAGGGGCGCGTAATCTATGAGAGCGCCTGCGCGCTAGATACGGATAGGCTGTACCGGTTAGTAGCGAATTTGACGCTCGCGGAAAAGGTTTACGCCGTGCTTACCGAAGCTCGCGCAGAAAACCTCAACGACGTAAGGGAAGCAGTTTTTTCCTCGCTCGAGGATGTAAAGCTCATTCTAGAACCGGCAGCAAGCTTCGCGGTGGAGGTCGAGAGAGTGGGCGCACACCCCTTCTCCTCAACGGACATAGCGAAGGTCGTCGGCTCAGTTGTTCAAACTTTAGACCCGCCGCCGCCCGTATCGTTAGACGACCCCGACGTCGTGCTGTACGCCGAACTCGTAGAAAGCGAGTTCCGGCTAGCTATCGACCTGACGCCTTTCGTCAACTTGCGCGACAGGGGTTACAGAGTGTACATACACCCGTCCTCGCTCAACCCCGTAGTCGCCAGGGCGCTCTGCAAGCTCGCCCGCGTTAGCGATGAAAGCTCGTTCGTCGACCCGATGTGCGGCAGCGGCACGATAGTCATCGAGGGGCTGCTGGAAGCGCCTCGCGCGAGGGGGTTCGGGTTCGACGTGAAAGCCGAGCACATCATCGGCGCCCGCGCCAACGCCGCTGCCGCGGGGGTTCACGCCGAGTTCGGCGTAGCCGACGTGCGCAAGTTGGCGAACCTCTTAAGAGGCGGGGTGGACGCCGTAATCACGAATCCGCCTTACGGGATTCGGGAGCGTGCAGTGGGTGGGCTCAGGGAAGTTTACGAGAGACTTTTTGAGGGAGCCTTCTCGGTCCTCAGAGAGGGGGGGCGCCTAGTCCTGCTGAGCCCCCTCAAGCGCCTCGTTGCCCGTGCAGCTTCGAAGCTTAACTGGTCGCCCGAGAACGTGAGGAAGCTAGACGTGGGAGGGTTAACGACCTTCGCATACGTTTTCATAAGAGCGTGAACACGACGCTGGGAGACCCGTAACGCGCCAACAATGGCGAGAAGCTTAAAAACCGCGTTTCGCGCGGGCACACGTGCCCAGGCCCTCGCTGCGATCGAGGACCAAAAAGCGAAAACTGGTCCGCACACCCGGCGGTAGGCTGGTCGTCCACGTAATCGACAAGAAGCACGATTACCCCAAGTGCGCGGTATGCAAGCGGCCGCTTCACGGTTTCCCACGAATGACGGCGCGGGAGGAGAGGGAGGGCCATAGACCACCCACTAGGATCTACGGTGGATACCTTTGCAGCAGGTGCCTGAGGAAAGGCTTGAAGGCAGCTGTCGACGCAGCGTACGCCGCGTAACTTCGCTAGAGGGTGCTCGCCGGGCATGACGCGCCGCCTCGTAATCGCCGTGAGCGGTAAGCCGGGCACCGGTAAAACGACTTACGCTAAACACCTCGCTTCAGTCTTCGGTTTACGCTATGTATCAAGCGGGGAGCTGTTCAGGAGGATAGCCGAAGAGCGGGGCTTAAGCCTGCTGGACCTCCACAAGCTGGCGGAGAAGGACGAGAGCATAGACCTGGAGGTCGACAGGAGAGCCCTCGAGGAAGCTTCCCGCGGCGGAGTCGTGGTAGAAGGGCACCTAGCCGCTTGGGTGCTGAAAGACGCGGCCGACTTGAAGATAATTTTCACGGCGCCGCTCGAAGTTAGAGCCAAGCGCGTTGCCGATAGGGACGGCAAGCCGGTATCCGAGGCTTTAGCCGAAGTTCTAGCTAGGGAGGAAAGCAACAGGAAGAGAGCACAGAAATACTACGGACTCGACATCGAGGATCTATCGGTTGGGAGCCTGGTGCTGGACACTTCGCTGCTCGACGTGGAGGGGGTCAAGAAAGTCGTCGAAACATTCGTTAGGGAGTACCTCCGAGTTCACCCGGAGAAGCGCTAGCGCCGCCGCTCCATCAGCGCTCCCACCTTTAAGCCAGCTTCGTGCGGAAGCCTTAAAAGAGGTTGGAGCAGCGCGCTGCTTGGTGGAAGGTTGAATGGTTCGCTATAAGCAAGTGGAAGAGATAGAGAAGATAATGAAAAACATCGAGCAGGTTAGGAACATAGGGACTCTCGCCCACGTGGACCACGGGAAGACCACGACCTCGGACTCCCTGCTGATGGCAGCCGGGCTGCTGAGCCCCAAGGTCGCCGGGAAAGCGTTGGCACTCGACTACGTCGAGATCGAGCAGCTGAGGCAGATGACGGTGAAAGCTGCGAACATCTCGCTCTACCACGAGTGGAGGGGTAAACCCTACGTGATCAACCTGGTGGACACGCCTGGCCACGTCGACTTCACGGGGCACGTGACGCGGAGCTTGAGGATGATGGATGGCGGGCTGGTGGTTGTCGATGCGGTTGAAGGCGTGATGACGCAAACCGAAACCGTGGTGCGGCAAGCGCTCAACGAGTACGTCAGGCCGCTCCTCTTCATAAACAAGGTTGACCGCCTCATCAGGGAGCTGAGGCTGAGCCCGCGGGAGATCCAGCAGCGCTTCGTCGAAATCGTCAGGGATTTCAACACCCTGATCGAGCTCTACGCGGACCCGGAGTTCAAGGATAAGTGGAAGGTGGACTTCAAGAAGGGGCAAGTGGCCTTTGGAAGCGCGCTCCACAAGTGGGGCTTGACGCTCCCCATCGCGGTCGAGAAGGGCGTGAAGTTCGACTACATAGTCGATGCTTACGAGAAAGGTTACCACGAGGAGCTTTCAAAGGATTTCCCGCTGCACGTCGCGCTGCTCGACATGATCGTGGAGCACGTGCCCAACCCTAGGGAAGCCCAAAAGTACAGGATCCCCAAGCTGTGGAAGGGCGACCTCAACAGCGAGCTGGGCAAGGCGATGCTGGAGTGCGACCCCGAGGGGCCGCTGGTCATCGGCATCAGCAAAGTGGTGGCGGATCCTCACGCCGGGTTCGTCGCGACGGGTAGGGTGTTCAGCGGGACTGTGCGCCCCGGCGAGGACGTGTGGCTGATAAACGCCCGCGCGGATGGGAAGATCCTGCAAGTGAGCCTCTACATGGGCCCGTACAGGGAGAAGGTTGAGGAGATAAGCGCCGGCAACATCGCGGCCGTGCTGGGCCTCGAGAAGGCTAGAGCTGGGGAAACGGTTGTGGACATCAGGTACAAGGATACCGCTGTACCCTTCGAGCGGATGAGCTACATCAGCGAGCCTGTAGTGACGATAGCGGTTGAGCCGAAGAGGAGCAGCGACCTCCCCAAGCTGATCGACGCCCTGAGGAAGCTCGCGATCGAGGACCCGACGCTCAAAGTCTACATAAACGAGGAGACGGGCGAGTACCTCGTAAGCGGAATGGGCACGCTGCACCTTGAAATCGTGCTATGGGACCTGAAGCAGAGGACCGGGCTCGACATCGTCACGTCCCAGCCCATCGTCAGGTACAGAGAGACCGTGCGCAAGCGCGGCAAGGTGTTCGAGGGCAAATCCCCCAACAAGCACAACAGGCTCTACATATACGTGGAGCCGCTCAACGAGGAAACGCTCAAGCTGATGCAGGAGGGCAAGGTTTACGCCGACCAAGACTGGAGGGAGAGGGCGAAGATCCTGAGGGAGTACGCCGGCTGGGACGCCGACGAGGCGAGGGGGATCTGGGACATCGACGAGAACTTCAACATCATCGTGAACATGACCACGGGAGTCCAGTACCTGAGAGAAGTTGCGGACACGATAGTCCAGGGCTTCAGGTGGGCGATGGAGGCCGGCCCGCTCGCTCAGGAGCCCGTGAGGGGCGTTAAGGTGGTGCTCGTTGACGCGCAGCTGCACGAAGACCCGGCTCACAGGGGGCCCGCGCAGATAATGCCGGCGACGAAGAACGCGATCTTCGCCAGCTTCATGGACGCTTCCCCAACGCTCCTAGAGCCTCTGCTGAAGATCGAAGTTAGGGTGCCGCAGGAGTGGGTCAGCGGAGCCCTGAGCGTCCTCAACAGGCACAGGTGCAAAGTGGTGAACCTAGAGCAGCGCGGCATGCTGATGAGGGTGATCGGCGAGATACCGGTCAGCGAAACCTTCAACCTGGCAGACGAGATGAGGGAAGCGACCCAAGGGAGGGCGTTCTGGGCCACCGAGTTCGCTCGCTGGGCGCCGGTGCCGCAGTCGGCGTTAAACGACCTGGTGATGGAGATCAGAAAGCGGAAGGGCCTCCCGCCGAGGATACCGACGGTCGAAGACTTCGTTTCCCTGTGAGGAATCACTGAAGGCGGCAGCAAACCGCTGGCGGGCCCGCCGGGATTCGAACCCGGGATCTCCGGCTCCGAAGGCCTACGCCCCCTCCGCGGGACGGCGCCTTTCCATGCTAGGCCACGGGCCCTGAAGGGGAAGTTGGGGCAACCTCTTTAAGGTGTTTTCCGCGCGCGGCGCGCGCTTCATTTAAGTCGCAAATCCCAGCTCTAAGGCGATGAGCGAGGAGCTCACGGCGTACGCCCGGAAGCTGGCTTTGACGTTGGTGCTGGAGGGGCTTCGCGCCGTTGATCCTAAGAGCCTTCTGAAGAGCAGAGCGAGGGTGGTGGAAAGCAAGCTGATCGTGGACGATCACGAGGTAAACGTGGGCAACGGAGTCTACGTTGTCGCCATAGGCAAGGCCGCGGGGAAGATGGCTGAAGCCGCCGAAGAGATCCTAGGCTCCCGCATTAGGGCCGGTGTCGCTACAGTCCCGCGCGGGGCCCCGAGCCCGCGCCTCGCTAGGATAACGCCGGTTGCTGCGGGGCACCCGCACCCGGATGAGGGCAGCTTGGAGGCCGGCAAGCTCGCCCTACGTGTAGCGGAGGAGGCGCGCCGCAGCGGCTGCCCCCTGCTCGCGCTCATCTCGGGAGGCGGTTCCGCACTCGCGGAGGTTCCCGTGCCCGGTGTGACGCTGGAGGACCTGCGATCGGTAAACGACCTGCTGCTCAGAAGCGGCGCTTCGATCACCGAAATAAACACGGTGAGGAAGCACCTATCTTTGCTGAAGGGTGGGCGCCTAGCAGCAGCCGCCTACCCCTCCCCCGTGCTCGCGCTGGTTCTCTCCGACGTGGTGGGTGACAAGCTAGAGGTGATAGCCTCCGGCCCCACCGTGCCGGACCCTTCGACCTACGAGGAGGCGCTCGACATCCTAAAGCGCTACAATCTAATGGACAGCGCTCCCCGGACGGTGCTCGAGGTTCTAGAAAAGGGGGCGAGGGGGGAGCTGCCCGAAACCCCCAAACCGGGCGATGAAACCCTGAGCAAAGCCCACGCCCTCCTCCTGGGAAGCAACCTCACGGCGCTTAAGGCGATGGATGCTTACGCGAAGAAGTTGGGTCTCAACTCCGTAGTGCTAACCAGCATGCTGCAAGGCGAAGCCAGGGAAGCCGCGAAGGCTCTAGCAGCTATAGCCCTCGAGGTGAAGCGGAGCTCGATCCCCGTAGCCCCACCGGCCGCGGTGATATGCGGCGGCGAGACAACGGTGAAGGTCCGCGGCCACGGGCGCGGGGGCAGGAACCAGGAATTCGCGCTCTCAGCCGCGCTGCAGATCGAGGGCGAGGGCGGGATCGCGATAGCCGCCATAGGCAGCGACGGGATCGACGGGCCCACCGACGCCGCGGGTGCCATCGTCGACGGTTTTACGGTGAAAAAGGCTAAGAGACTCGGATTAGACCCCAGAAAATTCCTCGAAGAAAACAATAGCTATGAGTTCTTCAACATTGTAGGAGGGCACATAAAAACCGGTCCCACGGGCACAAACGTCAACGATTTCTACTTGGCTGTCGTGATAGCTCAAGAATGGGAATGAAAAAAATAATTAAATTATACTTCTTTAAAAGCTTCTTTTGTAACCAAAAGTTTCGTTTCTTCCATAAAATTTCTCAGAAAAGTTTATTGATTCGTTAACAATTATATCTTCATCTATTTTTTCTAGAGTACCAAATCTACCTAGATTTAAGCGCATCGAACCTTTGTAAAGTGTAACAAAACCATTTTTTATTTTAACAGCCGAGCCAACAAAGTCCCTCACTTTATCAATATCCTCGTCCCACAGCGACATGAGGATCGTCCCCGTTTCATCTCCCACCAGCGCTTCCGCTAACCGATGTTGATCACCATCTTTCTTCGAAAAAACTATTTTCTCGTCATTCAGCTTCAAAATTTTCACTGTTATTGTGAACCACCTTAAGTTAGGTTTCAAATCTTTAACCTTAACTTCCAGTTGGTCGTTTCTCCTCAACATTTCTCCCCGCGTTTTGGAGCAGGGGTTGCGCTTACCCTCTTTTATAAACCTTTCTTTCCCTAATATTCCAAATCTAAAAATTTCATAATATTCTCTTTTGAAACAACTAGCAACTCGCTCTCGTCGAGGCCGCGCTCCTTTGCTACGAGGCTCACGGTTTCGGGTATGAGCCGCGGGTGAAGGTGCAATCCCCGGTAATCGTAGGGTCCATCGCTCTCGAAAGTTAGGGCGCTGAGAGGCACCTTCTTCGCTATTTCCAAGTGCTTAGCGCTGAGCCGCACAGTGGGGTTTACGGAAATTAGGTAGCCCCTCGCCACGATCTCGCTGAGGACGTCGAGGGGGCCGTTGTACCAGTGAAAAAGCGCGCGCCTAACACCCTTAGCCGAGACTTCCTCGAGCGCCTGGCGCCAAGCCTTAGCCGCGTGAACGTTCACGGCGAGGTCGTAATCCTTCGCTATGTCTAAAACCATCCTGAAAAATTCAAGCTGCTTCTCAAAGGTTTGCGGCACGAAAGCTAGGTCGAGACCCACCTCTCCCAGGCAAAGCACGCCGCCGCGGCGTACGAGGTCCTCCAGCCTTTTCGCCAGCTCGTGCAGGTCATCGCCGCCCAGCGCCCACGGGTGGACCCCCACGCACGGGGCTAGGAAAGCGTAGCGCTTCGACAGAACAAGCGTCCTCTCCGAGGACGCTAAGTCGTCGGAAACCGCGATTATCACCTCAAAGGATTCCCCGAACTCCTCCAGCTCGGCGTCGCTGAACTCGTGGGCGTGGCAGTGCGCGTCGGTAAAGGGCTTCACGGTATCACCTGCGTGATGCGCGCCAGCTTCCAAGCGGCTGCTTCGCTGAGCCCTCCTTCGCCCAGTATCGTATAGCGGTCCCTGACGCGGTGCGCGATCAAGAGGGCTTTGACGATGGCTTCCGGGGGGACGCCCAGCTCCTCGCAGTTGGTAGGCGCCCCCACAGTCCGCAGCAGGCGCTGTACGCGCCTCCAGTCGAGCCCGTGCAGGTAAGCCATCATGATCGTGCCTACCCCGACCTGCTCCCCGTGGAGGCTCCTCTTATCGGGGTACACTAGGTCGAGCGCGTGGCTGAAGTTGTGCTCGCTACCCGAGCAGGGCCTCGAGCTGCCAGCGATCGCCATGGCGACGCCGCAGCTTATTGCCGCCTCGACGAGGACGCTGACGCCTTCCGGCTCGCGCTTAGCTATCGCTTCAGCGTGCTCGGCGACCATCGCAGCGCTCATCTTCGCCAGCGCGAGGCTGTAATCCCCGACGTACTCGCCCTTTATCTTCTTAGCGAGGATGGCGTCCCTCACGCTCGTAACCTTACCGATTATGTCCCCGAACCCGCTCGCGAGGAGCCGGTGGGGGGCCTGCGATATCACGTCGATGTCTGCCACGACCGCGAGCGGCGGTTTCACGAACTTGCTCACCGGGTACCCGTCTACGTCCTTCAAGGACACCGCTGGGCTCGCTATGCCGTCGTGAGACACCGCCGTGGGCACGCTCACGAACCGCAAGCTCAGTTGGTGGGCCACGTACTTAGCCACGTCGATCACCCTTCCGCCCCCCACCGCCACCACCAGGTGAGCGCCCACCTCCCTAACGAAGTTCACGGCATCGTTGACGGCCTCGGGATCGGCTGCCCCGACGGTGTGGGTGTGCACCTCGAACCCGTGGCTCGACAGGGAGCTCTCGACCCGCTTGCCGACCGTGGGGCCGACGGTGGGACCCGTCAGCAGGGCTAGGACGCGGTAGCTGCCGAGAGCCTCTAGCAGCTCGGGGAGCTTCGCTAGAGCCCCGCTCCCCGTCACGACCTTGACTGGGAGATCGATCTCGTGCACTCGCTTAGCCTCCTGTAGCCTCTGCATGGGTCGCGTGCCACGCCGCTGGCTCGCGCTTAAGGTTTGCGCGCTGCGCAAGGTTAAAGTGGCGCGCCGCGCTCCGAGCCGCGATGATGAGCTACTCCCGGCGTGGAGCGGTGAACGCAACTTACCCGGCTGACCGCCACCCCCGCCGGGCGCGCTAAGGCAACGTTTATCTGGTAGGGAAAACAGCAAGCGTGCCGCGGTGTGATGAGACTGCGCCCCTTACGACCCGTGAAGCCCGCGCTAGGCCCCCTGACCGCTCGCTCACAGCGTGACGATCTCCACCTCCATCCTCTCCGTGTCTAGCACCGCGAAGCTCTTCTTCCCGGTTAGGTAACCGCACGCTTCGCCCGGGTTTACGATCAACGTTCTACCGACCTTCCTTACATCGACTTCGTGGGTGTGCCCGTAAACCACCAAGTCGTACTCACCGCTCTTCGCGAGCGCGGTGACGAAGCTTTTAGTTTCCTCGAGGCCGCTCAAGCCGTGTAGGACGACCGCGCGGAGACCCCCAACGTCGGTCACAAGCGGCTGGTGGGTGAGGACTGCCCCCTGATCGCGCGCAACGCGGGAGAGCAGCAGCAGCTCCCCATCGTTGTTGCCGAAAACCCCTCTGAACTCGAACCCCCTGGAGAGGATCCTGCGCAGCGTGAAGGGCGCGACTATGTCTCCGGCGTGCAGGAGCAGCCTGACGCCCAGCTTTTCGAGCCGCTCCAGCGCAGCGTCTACGGCTGGAAGGTTGTCGTGCGTGTCGGAAATTATGCCTATTTTGGCCACGGCACCCTCGGTCAGGGGCGCAGTTAAAAGCCATGCGTCACGCGTGACGCGAGAGCGCGCGGCGCGCTACACCGCCCGCCTCTTCGCAGTCAACCGCTAACGCTGGCGGAGAGAACCTCCTCTACACGCTTCAGCAGATAGTCGATGTTTACGCCGTAGAGAGCCGAAATGAAGATGAGGTCGCGCGCCTCCGCGCCTAGGGCTTTCACAAGCTCGGAAGCTTGATCAGACTTCGTCGCGTCAACCTTGTTAGCGACCGGGATCAGCGGGTTCCCCCCGAGGAGCTCCTTCACGCTGCTGTACACGGCGAGCTGGTAGTCCAGGGGGAAGCCGCACGTGGTTGTCGGGTCGAAGATGAACACCGTGACGCCTTTCAGGTGCTTGAGCGCGGCTACAGCCCTCCTCTCCACCAACCCTTTCTCGGAGAGAGGCCTATCGAGCAGGCCGGGGGTGTCCACGGCTTGAACTCTCTGGCCCGCCAGCTCCAGGTGCCCCACGATAACGTTCGTCGTTGTAAAGGGGTAGGGCCTAACCTCGGGCTTCGCCCTCGAGATCGCACGCAGCAGCGAGGATTTGCCCACGTTGGGTGCGCCGGCAATCACGATAGTGGGCGCGTAGGGGTCGATGCTCGGGAGCTTGGCGATCTCCACCTGCCAAGCCCCAACCAGCTTAAGGCACTCGTCGAGGTCCTCGAGGATGGAGCGCAACCTGCCCATGAAAGCCCTCCTCGCTTTAGCGGCGCCCTTCGCGTCAGCGCTCGCCGCTATAGCGGTCAGGCTCTCGCGCGCGATCCTCCTCACGATCCTTGAGACGGAGTAAAGGCGCGAAAGGCAAAGCCTGTACTTGTCCTCGTCGACCATCGTGCTCACCAGCTCTCGGTAGAAGGGGTGCAACGAGTCCAAGAAGGGCATCGAGAGGGCAACCTTCCTCAGCTTCTCGCTCACGTAGTCAGCAGCCGCTCTAACCCTCGCAGCCTCAACCCTCTTTACGGTCCCCAGCTTACTGCGCGAACCTTTAGCGCCAGCCCTAGCCGCCCTGCGCAGGGCGGCCTCGAAAAGGTCGACCCAGCTGCGAGGTGCTGGCTCCATCGCCTTCAACGCACGGCGCGCAGCGCTCGCTTAAAAAGTAGCGC
>JAPWTS010000058.1 GCA_028275925.1 Thermofilales archaeon | reverse complement strand
ACCGCGTGCTTGCCGCTGGGCAGCCTGACCATGAAGGGGACCTTGAGGAGCTCGCTGTAGAGCCGGTCGGTGCCCTTGAGGAACTTGCCGTGGTCGGCGAGCGGGTGCCCGTGGTCCGCCAGGACCACGACGATCGACCGCTCGAGCAGGCCGAGGTCCCTCAGCGCGCTGTAGAACGTGCCGAAGTAGTGGTCGACGTACGCGACCTCGCCCGCGTAGAGGCCCCTGATGTAGTCGATCTGCTCCCTGCTGTACCACCTGCCGGCTTCGCCGCCCATGGGCAGGATCAGCTTCGGCCCCCTGTAGCCCGGGTCCGTGTACTTGTCGAACCTCGGGGGCGGGAGCCAGGGCTCGTGGGGGTCGAACGAGTCGACCCAGAGCAGGAACCTCTCCACCTTCCGGCTCGCCTCCCTCACCCACTCGACCGCGGCCCTGAAGACCTTGGCGGCGAACCAGTCCTCCTCGCTCTCCCAGTCGTCGATGTTCGCGAGGAACTGGGCGACAAGCTCGGCGTAGCTCCTGCCGCCGGCGTAGTTGGCGTAGTAGTCCTTCGCCACGTATTCCTCGACGCGCCTGTTGGCGGGCGGCGGGATCCTGTAGGCGTCGTACTCCTGGCCCCGGATGAACAGCCACGTGTCGAACCCCCTCGCGTAGTTCATCCCCGGCTTGAACAGGTGGTACGTGTCGGAGACCAAGCCGGTGAAGTAGCCGAAGCCCTTCAGCAGCTCCGGCATCGTGTAGGAGTCGGGGCGCAGCGGCGACCAGCCGTGGTAGGGCAGCGTGAACTGGCCCGTGAGCAGCTCCTCCCTCACCGGGAGCGTGGGCAAGCCCGACGGGTAGGCGTTCGTGAAGACGACGCTCTCCGAAGCGAACCTGTCGAGGTTCGGGGTCTCCGGCGGCTCGACACCCTCGAAGACCCTCTGGAAGCCGAGGAGCCTCCTGTAGAAGCCGACGTGGTCCTGCCGGAGGCTGTCGAGGACGACCACGATCACGTTCAAACCCGGCTTAGCCGCCACGCGGCGAGACCGCGAACCCGCCTAATAAAGGTAGCAACCAAGGGCGCCCCTGCGGCGAGCCCGCTCAGTGGGCGCTCGCACCAGCCAAGATGCAGTGCACGCGCTCTCGCCCCCACCGAGCTGAAGCTGCCGCCCGACCTTTCTAGGCGGTTAGTACAGCAGGCCGGCTCCGCCCGCCATCCGCGCGTGTGGAACTCTGATCAAAAGGTTTTTATGGCACTATGGCCTTACGCCTCGGTAAACGTGATAAGGGCGAAGATCAACAAGGAATTGGAAAGGAAGTTTAGAGAGCTTGCCATGAAGAAGTTCGGGTACACTAAAGGCTCCCTGCAGAAAGCCGCGGAGGAGGCCATCGCAAGGTGGGTCGCGTGGGTAGAGAGCGAGAACCTCGAGTTCGAGGGGGACCCTATTGAGGCGATCGACGGCATCCTCGCGGACCTAGACGCGGATTCTGTGGAGCTGCAGCACAAAGCGAGGGAGCTCTGGGCCTCCAAGGTGCTGGAAGGTGTACTTGGTTGACACGAACATCTTCCTCGAAGTCATGCTGTCCCGCAAGCGGAGCAGCGAGTGCAAGCGCTTCCTAGCGATGCTTAGGGACGGCAGAGCCTCCGGCGTCGTATCCGACTTCTCGATCCACTCCATCATGGTGCTTTTAGACAGCCTGAAAAGGCGCGAGAAGCTAAAGACGTTTCTGGCGAGCTTAGCCGGGTACAAAGGCTTGCGCGTGCACTTCACGAGCATCGCTGAGGAGCTCAGAGCTGTAGAGCTGGCTGAAAGGGAGGAGCTGGACATCGACGACGCGATACAGTACTCGGTCGCCCTTTCCGTAGGAGCCGAAGCAATCGTATCGTTCGACAGGGACTTCGACGGTTTGAAAATACCGAGGGTAGAGCCGGGCGATATTGTAACAGCTGGAGTTTAGCGCGACCCTAAGCGCCAGCAGCCTCCCCCGGAGCAGGGCGCGGGTCAGCGACTGCGCCACCGGCCACGGGTAGCCCTAACAGCCCCTCATCACGCCCGAAACCCCGCTGGCGGTTCCTCTTAAGCCCTCCGGCTGGAAGCGCGCGGAGCCCGCCTCAGCGAACAACCGCCCGGCCACCGGTGACCCCCACTGGCGGTCTCATCAACGGCGCGAGCGGTCAGCGATGGCTCGCCGGCCACGGCTAGCCCGAAGGACGCTCTCATCATCCGCCGAGCCGCGCGCGGGCCGCCTATTAAGCTTCGCCCTGACCGACCGCGCAGCGGAGCTCCACCCCAGCGAACAGCCCCGCTGTTTTGAGCGCGGGATCGGCAGCGGGGGGCGCTCAAAGGGGGTGTCGCTGCATTTAGGCTATATCGGTAAGCCGCTCCCACCTTCTCCGTTAGGCAGCCGCAAGCGTACCAGGTTGGCGCAGCGCTCCCCCTGCCCCAACCTTCCACGCTCGCATGCGCGCTCGCCTGCGCCGCCGCGCTAGCCGGAGAAGGGCCACCCGGCTTCCTGGGCGACGAGTACGTGGGGAAGCTGGCCGAGTCCGCGCTCTAGGGGTAAGGTTAATCAGCGGTGTAATACGGTGTAATACATTAGTATATTGTATTACGATGCCCGTCGTCTCCACCGGGGTGAGAGAGGGGGAGAGGGTCCTGATCGCCGAGAGGGCCAGGAGGCTCGGGCTCGGCGTGTCAGAGTACCTGAGGCACGCCACCCTGAGGGATGCGGGGGACTACGCGGTCGCCTCGAGGGTTGCCGACCTCCTCTTCAGCCTGCCGAGGAGCTGGGAGGCGGAGTACGCCCTCTTCGAGAGAGCCGAGGAGCTGGGCTGGCTCTTCAGGGCCCTGGGGCTGAGGATCTCGTACACCTCCGCGCTGGAGTACCACACGCCCATCCAGCTGGGGCTGTGGTGGGTGTTCCTCGACGCGGACCCGCTGCTCGTCGACTGGGTGCTGGGGGAGCTCGGCAGGAGGGGCTTCAGGGCCAGGAGGTGGGGGGAGCCCGCGGGCGACCCCATCGCGGACCCCAGCAACCCCGTCTTTTTCGTCAGGCCGATGCCGCCGGGCGCCGCCCGCGAGCCTGTGGAGCCCCTAGAGGAGCTCGTGGTTGACCTGCTCCCGGAGGCTGAGTGGTGCTCCGCCGAGCTCGTCGCGAACTACGGTGGGAAGCTGCGCTGGGAGAGAGTGAGGGAGGTCGCCGCGCTGTGGGGGAAGGAGCGCCACCTCAGGGACCTGCTGGAGAGGCTTGAGAGGGGGGAGGTAAGGGGCAGGCACCTCCACAGGTGGCTTGCCGGCGAGTAGCGACAGGGGCCGAGCGCGTGCCCAGGCTGCCGCTCGCTAAGGCGCGGGAGCGTATGCTCCTGGAGGAGGAGAACGTGAGAGCCTTCGAGGAGCTGCTCAGGGAGCTGGGGGCGGAGTCCCTGCTGCTGATCGGCGGGATGGGTGTTAGGGCGCTTGTGGGCGGCTGGGCGCGCCACGGGCGCTACACGCTGGACGTAGGCGCTGTGGCCTGCGTTAGCCTGGACCGGGTGGCGGCCGCCGCCGAGGGCCTAGGCTTCACCGTGGAGCGGAGGGATTGGGGGCTGGAGCTGTCGAGGGCTAGCGCGACCTCGACGAGGTACCTGGTGAAGATAGACGTGGGAATGCCGGCTGTAGCCTCGCCGAGGGGCCGTGTCTTCAGGTACGAGCCTAGCATGTACGTTTTAGCGGACCTCGAAGCCTCCACGGGCTACGTCGCCCGGGGCGTGCGCGTGCAGAGGGTTGAGGTGCTCATGCTGGGTAAGATGGCGAGCGGCACGCCCAAGGTGCCCCACGACCTCGTGGACCTAATAGCTATCGACCGCGCCTGGAGGGTCGGCAGGCTCTCCGTGGACCCGGGCCTCCTCAGGGCGAAGCTCGCCGAGGGCGATTCCCGCCTCGATGTCCGGGGGTTCCTCGAAGAGCTCAGGAGCTCGCCGATGGGCCCCTTCGAGGAGCTCCGCAGGGCGGCGCTTAGCACAAGCTTCGTGAAGGCGGTGAGCACGCTGCTGGAGGAGCTCGGCTGCTAGCTCTTAGCGCCGCGCGTCATCAACCGAAAAATTGAAGTTTCCTACCCTATCAAGGAACGAGCTCAAAACATGCAGCAACCAAGAACCACATGGAGAATTGAAAGGCCCCCGACCTCCGCGAGCGCGTTCTTATGCAACATACAGAGCTGAGCACGACCTAGTCTTTCGCATTATTACAGTAGATTGCAACTCTTGGCAAAATCGGCTAGCAAAGGGGAGCAAGAGCGCGAATCCCAACGGAGCTCCAAGGGGCTTGGAAGCAGTCTCCCGCTTCGCCTCGACCTGCTAAGCGGGTACGCGCTGCGCTCGTAACAGGCTACCGCTTCCGAAAAGGTTCACTTTTAGTAGGGATTGAGAGCGGGGGCGCCAGACGCCGGTGCGCCGGCCGAGTTGAAGAGGTTGCGCGAGGCGTTGCGGAGCAACAGCAGCGCCTCCCTGTGAAGGGCGCGCAACCTCCCGCCGCGCGCGAGGTAGGCGGCGAGGTAGTCGCAGAGCTGGAGGGGGGCTGAGAAGAGGGGCAGCGCTGTCTGCAGCCTCCCCCACGTGGCAGCCCACTCCGAGCTCCTGCCGAGAGCGACGCTCGCCGGCGCATGCCCGCTCGCAATGTTTGTGAACGTGGTCATGAACTCCTGGAGCATCGTGCAGAGGCCCTCGCGCGAGGCCCTCTCGACGCTGCGCTCGAAGGCTTCCAGCACGCCCCCAGCGTCGAAGAGGTGCTCGGCCATCCGCGCGGCGAGCTTCACCTCCTCCACGACGCCGCCGTCGATGCCGCCCCCCAGCCGGAGCAGGTGCGCGAGACCGCTGTGGAGCGCTTCGCGGAAGCCGCGCATCGCCTGGTGGTGCTGGAGCACGGCGTACGCAGCCGCGAAGCTCAGGGCGTGCCTCACCACCGGGCCCTCGCCGAACAGCGCGAGGCTCAGCGTGTCGTAGACCAAAAGCGCGCTCACGACCTCGTGGAAACGCATACCCCCTCCCCGCTTAACACCCTCCTGGAACTTGGTGAGCGCCTTGCCGGTGTCGTGGAGCAGACAGGCTGTACGGAGGGCCTTGGCGACGAGCTCGGGGTTCATATTCAAGCGCTTGGCGACCAGCTTCTCATGCGCGGCGCCGAAAGCCCCGCAGTACAGCCTCAGCACCAGATATGAGTGCTCCGCCAGCCTCTCGCCCCTGTAGCTGTAGATCACCATACTCTCAGCCCCGTCTCGTCGCTGTAGGCGTCGGGCTTGGCCACTAGAGCCCTTAGGAAGGCTCTTCCTCCCTCCGTATCGACTATGCCGCGCAGAACCCCCTCGACAACCTTGCCCGGCTTTAGCTCGACGACCTCGTAGCCGCCTTTCTTGCCGAGTCTCTCCACAATAGCGAGGAGACCCTCGCCTCTCACCTCCAGCACTTTGCCCGCGGCTTTGAGGTCTAAGCGCTTGGCCTCAGGGTCTAGCCCCAGCTTGTAAGCCGGGCAGGCCACCAGCCTGCTCCTCTCCGGGCGCGCGGAGCCCTTCTCAACCTCCTCGGATGACCGCGGCACGTACACTGGGACCAGCACGCTCTCGCGCACAAAGCTCCCGAGCTGCGCCAGGTAGGCCAGCGCCTCCTCACCACTCATCTGGACTCCCAGCAGGTTCAGCAGGTTGCGCCAGTGCCTCTTGTCGATCTGCGGTGGCTCCCCCGAATAGACGCGGCCGGCCAGCCCCGTCACAGTGACGATGTCTTGCCCGTCTACACGGACCGCCGTCTCGACGACCGACATCCTCCACCCGATGCCGAAGGAGCCCCACTTGGCCACGGCGTCGGACAGAGTCTCCAGCGTGCGCCTCGTCAGCTCCAGGTTGTACACGCCGGCGTAGGTGCTCTTTTCCGGGTTCTCCTGCGACTCATCGTGCACTACGAGCACCTCGGCCTTGCTCGCCTTCAGCCTCCTGTTCACCCTGCCCACGCGCTGGACGAGTGGCGCGAGCGGTGCGGCGTCCGTGATCATGGACGCGAAGTCGAGATCCACGCCCACCTCGATCACCTGGGTGGCGACAACCACCACCTCGCGGCCGCGCTCAATCAGCTTGCGCAATTTCGCCAACTTGCGCTTGCGGTCTCCCAGCGTGAAGAGCGCGTGCAGAAGGTAGACCTCCAGGTCGAGCCCCTTCAGCTTCTCGTAGACGTCGACCGCTGTTCTCACGTTGTTGCAGGCTACGAGAAGCGGCTTCGTCATCCTTGGGGCGAGTGCCTCCGCGATATCCGCCAGCTTACCGCTAACCAGCTCGGTCTCGTAGCGAGCTTCCTCGAGCTTGGCTGCGAAGTCCTCGTCGTGCACGGCCACGACGTCGCTGGCCGGGGTATCCTTCCGCATTTTAAGGGCCACCCTCACCGGCTTGGCTCCTGCGCATTCCGCGCACTGGAGGAGCTGCGGCAGGGCGTCGAGCCGCGGCGTCGCAGTCTCGAGAACCACCGGGACCCCGCTGGCGACGAGGTGCCTTGTGATCGCGCACAGCGCGGTCCAGGCCCTGTTCTCGTAATCGGCCTTGTCGACCTCGGTGTCGCCCGGCACGAAGAGGTGGTACTCATCGAGGACGTTGACCGCGGAGAGAATCGCGTAGCGCGGCACGTCGAAGTGGCCGCGCGTGAGCTCCGCGGACATGAGCTCGGTCTCGGCAACAGGCACCTTGAAGAAGTTCAGCGTGTACGAGTCGAGCGTCGTGAAGACGAGGTCGGAGAGGAAGTAGGGGTCCTTCAGCGACGGGTCGAAGAACATGCTCTGACCTCTTACGAGGAGGGTGCGACCCAGGAGCGCGCGGGAGCGCGCGACGAGGTCCTCCACGAGGTACCTGGTCGGGACGACGTGGACGACGCGGTGCGCGTGCTCGGCAAGCCTCCCCTCGCCTGACACGAGTCTTTCCGCGATGCGTGCCGACGCCATGCTCTTACCGTACCCTGTCGGGAGCTCGACGTGGAGTACCTTCGGCTCCTTGCTGAGAAGGCTCGGCGCGACCTCGGACTCCAGGAGCTCGAGAACCCTCTCGATACCCTCTCGCACGGTCAAGCCCACCCCTTCACGGTCTCGCGGGGACCACGGGCACGCCGGCCTGAGCGATCGCAAGGGCCTTCTCGGCGGCTGAGACAACCAGCTCGACGTCGTCAGGCATGAGGAAGGCCCCCCTCCTCCTGGCGCAGTCCTCGAAGCTCAGGTCGCTCTGCGCGTAGAGCAGCCTCGCTAGTTCGTAGCGCACCTCGTAGGGCTCTATCACGCGCGTTAGCGCGAGGTAGAGCAGCTGGCCCACCCTCAAGCCGACCTCGTGCAGCCTCTGGGCGCACTGCGCGTCCCTGGCGCCAGGAGGAGGCTCCCTGAGCCCCGCGACCACCAAGTTGAGGAGCTTCGGCACCACCCTATCCTCTTCCCTCCGCTTCTGATCCTCGAGGTAGAGCCCGTCGGCGAACAGCAGCACCGTGTCGAGGGAGAGCGGGAGCCCCTGCTCCAGCAGATCAACCCTCCTCCCGCCTCTCTGCACTACAACGAGTACCGTCCTCCTCGCCGGGTCACTGATGCCAGCCGTGGAGAGGGCGACTGCGAGCACCAGCGAGGGGACGCTGCGCGGCACGCATCCCCTGAGGACCCGCATCTGCCTCTTCTGGGCATTACGCCGGTCCTCTGCCCTCACCGGGGCCGCGGTGGGCGTGTAGGGCATCGCGAAGTACAGCAGGTTGTCCTGCGCGGCAACGAGCGCGGCCCAAAGCCCGGCTATGCCGAGGCACACGCTGTGGGGTCCCACCCTCATCCTCGAGAACGCGTACCCGCTCGGCACGGCCCTAAGCCCTACGCCCCCAAGCACCCTGACCCCTTCCATGAACTCGGGCGCCAGTGTGGTGAGCATGGGGACGTCGCAGATCTGGGCGTCGTTCGGGTACCCATCCTTGAACTCGCTGAGCGCTCTCCCCAGCTCGGCGACCAGCTGACCCCTCTTCGCGAGCTCGCACGCGTACTTGGCGTAGGCGTCGAGGAGACTCTCAGCCCTCAACTCCACGCTCGCGCCAGTGGCCTTGGAGAGGAAGTCCCGCAGGCCGCCGAGCCTCGCGAAGTCGGGGCCTAGGGGCGGCGCCAGCCCGTACTCGCCCCTGGCGAGCTCGCCCACGAAGCCCTGGATCGCTTCGCACAGCTCACCGTCGCTGGGCCTGTAGGGCAGCTCCAGCTTCCCGGCCCCGATTACCGGCTTGAGGTCAGGCGAGATGTAGGAGGCCAGCAGGGACAGGCTCGCGGACAGGGCGAGGTTGAAGAACGTGTTGCGGGGCGGGAGCGCGAAGCTCATGCTCATAGCCCGACCACCTCGGCTGGGACCACCGCCCTCTCGACCCTGCCGCCAAACCTCGCGCTGACGAGCGCGGCGCCCTCCGCCAGCCTGCCCACGAGCATCCTACCCGGCTTGATCACGAAGCCCGCGCCGAGCGGAGCGTAGAACTCCTCGTGCTCGTGGAGCGCGACTGGGCTCGCGGGCCTGAACTCCCACAGCCTCGGGTCCAGCTTCGGCAGGTGCACGAGCTCGGCGTGCTCCACGTCCTCCGCCAGCCTGGCCGGGAAGTAGTACTCGATCTCGAGAGGCCCCCTCGCGTCCCCCGCCCCCCGGATCTCCACGTCTCTCGTGAGATGGGCCGAGACCACGCTGACCAGGCTCTCCCGCGCGCCCACCCTCACGATGGAGTACGCGGCCTTGAGCAGATCCCGCTCGCCGAGCCCGAGCTCGCTTAAGCCCGCCTCGTCGACCAGGTAGAGCGCCTTGAACCCGGCGCCGCACGCGTAAACCCTCCCGTGGGCGTTGACCCCGTACCACATGTCCTGCTGCTCCCACACGTGGCGCGCGCCGCGCTGGTAGGGCAGGCGGAAGGCCCTGATGAAGTCCGAGTAGCCGACCGCCGCCGCCCGGCGCGGCGCCGACGGCCCGTCCGAGAAAGCGAAGGCCGCCCAGCGCACGGCCTTGTGCACGAGCGCGGCGGTGCTCCGCAGGGTCGCGCGCCTACCGCTCCCGGGCACTTCGCACTCGGGGAAACCCCTCACCGCGGAGACCCCGTAGGCTAGCGCCCCGATGAGGGTCGACGGCGGGGGGTAGGGGTAGTGCTGGGCCCCCGCCGACTCCGTCACGATCCTGACGGAGAAGCCCCAGTGGAACACGCCCTCGACCAGCAGCGCCAGCATGCTCAACCCGACCCTAGGACCTCGCCGAGGGCCTTCTTCGACGACTCGAGGACCATCTTCACGAACTCCTCCGGCGAGCCCGCGGGCTTCACCTCGCCCGGGACCTCGACGCCCTCCTCCCTCGCGTAGGCGAACACCTCCACGCTGCTACCGGTTAGCTCCGCGAACTTCCCGACCCTCTCGAAAGTCTCCTTCACGAAGCTCCTCGAGTGGCCGGGGTTCACGTTGAAGGGCGCGCCCTTAGACACCGCGGCAACCGCCGACAGGAGCTTGTAGTTGGGCATGAACCTCGTCCTCTTGGCGCCGAACATCCCGACCAGCAGGTAGTACAGGCTCTTCACCGCGGCCTCGGCCCTCTTCAGCTTCTCGTCCCTACCCACAACGTCCCTGACGCCGAACGTGGAGGCGCGCCCGATCCCGGTCAGGTCGAGCGCGGCGCTCGCCGTGTACACGGCCGAGGCGACCTCGACGTAGTAGAGCGCCTGCCCCGTCTCCGGGAACTCCTCACCCTTGCCGATGAGGCTGGGGGCATGGCGCACGTGGAACTGCGGGTCCATGACAGCGGCTCTCAAGGAGTCGTGGGCTGGCACCATGTACCCAACGTAGAACAGCGAGGTCCTCTTAACCGGGATGTCGGTAGGCACGAGAAAGCCGCACACATCTTCGACCACGCAGTTCTTTATAAGCAGCTCCTCGAGCTGCGCGGCCTTATCTACCTCGCCGCGACCGGGCGTGGGGAGCTTCTCATCCTGGAGCACGACCCTCGCCCCGTGCTTGACGAGCTCGCCCTTCCTGCACAGCCCGCACACGCTGAGGCCCGCGTTGCTCGCTTCCTCGGCCAGCCACACCTGGTACGCGTGGGCGAGAGACTCCCCGCTGACCACCGGCACGTACTTGACGACGTAGCAGCCCGAGGCTTCGTCGTAGAACGCCAGCGGGGCCCTCCTGTGCTTGACGTAGTTCCCCACGCTCTCCGCCATGTTGAGCGCCTCCACGTTGACGAGCGCCCTCCAAGCCAGGCTAACCCACACCTTCCTCATGCCCGATCACCCGCGCGACTCGAGGGTCATCGCGAGCGAGGCGACGAGCTTGGCAACGTTCAGGTCCTTGCGCACGGCGTCGAAGAACTCCGCTAACTCCTTTTCCGATGGGATACGGGGGGGCGTGTAGGCGATCCTCCACTCGTTGTCCACCTGAAGGAGTTTGCCGTGAAGCCGCGCTCGGGTCGGAATCGCGCTACCTGGCCTGAGACGCTCATCCTCAACGTACTCTACCTTAGTCTTCTCAGGCTTAGGCTCCCAAGATTTCTTCTCCTTATCGTATTCGAGGAGGTACCCCTCAATAACCCTAGGGCTGCTGGCGGCCGAGAGAGCCGCCCTCACGGCCTCCCTCACCGTCTCCTCGACGACCGCGGGGTCCATCGCCGCCATTATCCTGTCCACGTACCCGAACCTCCCCGTGGCGACGTGGTAGCGCAGAACGTCGATCACGTTCTCGAAGCGCCTCCTGACATCCCCGGCCCCCAAGGTGGCTTGAGCCATCGCTCAAGTTGAGAAACGCGGGCGCTAAAATGGTTTGCCTGCCCGTCATTAAGTGCGATCTCCCGACTCAAGTTGCACTTTTCAGAAATCCGCCAGCGCGAGCCCCAAGGGCGTGAGCTGGTAGCCGCCGCGGACCCTCTTCGCGGCGCCCGCCTCGAGGAGGACCCTCATCCTCCTGTACACCGTGCTCCTGTCCCTGCCGAGCTTCGCCGCGAGCTCATCGAGCTTGACGGGGGAGCCGTCCCTCATCGCCTCGACAAGGTCCGCGCACTTCTCGGAGGCCTCGATCAGCTTCCTCAGCTTCGGGACCCTCAGGGCGGCGCCCCTCCCCTCCAGGTGCACCTCGACCGCCGGCTCCCGCTCCCACCTCGTCAGCAGGACCGCCGCGAGCACCGCGACCGCGAGCGCGCGCATGCCGCCCGTGATCGAGACCCTCACGCTCCTCCCCCTCAGCGGCGCGATCGCCCTCTTGACCTCCAGGATCGCGGACGCCATGTCGTCGAGGGGCACCTCCCTCAGCTCCAGCTCGACGCCCAGCCTCTTCGTGGCCTCCATCATGCTCACGACGCGCTGGAAGTCCAGCCAAGCCCTCTCGCTCCGCTCGTCGGGGAAGGCGGCGGTGAGCACGAGCACGCGCGCCCCCTCCGAGAGCCCCTCGGCCACCGCGCTGGCGTAAGCGCTGATTAGGGGTCCCGGCTCGAAGCCCAGCGTCATCACGAGCGCGTCGATCACGAGACCCCCGCGCGCCTCCGCTATTAAGGCTCGCCACCAGCCCGCCGGCGGGAGGAGCCCGAGCAAACATGGCAGCTGCCATGAAGTCGCTGTACTGCTGTAGAAGTACCTTTCAATTCTTTCCCAGTTGCTGC
>JAPWTS010000100.1 GCA_028275925.1 Thermofilales archaeon | reverse complement strand
TCCTGGAGATGCTGATCGAGGTCGCGAAGCAGGGGAGGTCGATGCTGATCGTAACCCACGAGCTCGACTTCGCGAAAGCGGCGGCGGACAGGATCGCGCTGATGGACGGCGGCGTCATCATCGAGGAAGGCGAGCCCGGCGAGATCCTCAGCAACCCGAAGAGCGAGAGGGCTCGAAAGTTCCTCGTCGAGATCGAAGTTGGGATCAAGAACCTAAGCGCCTCGGCGCGGAGCGCCAGCGCCTAAGCTAGGCACTTCATCTTCTAACATTCGTATTTCTTCAATACCGTGGATGGGTAGCCCAGGTAGTAGCGCGCGCCATCCAGGTTACCCCGCCTTTACGCGGGTTGCTGCTCTTTCCGTTGACCGCGATGACCCCGCTCGCTGCGGGTATGAAGCTGAGCACCTTCACTCGCATCGGTACTTTGCCTCCGCCTCGCGCTAAGATGTTCATCGCCGCGTTCACATCGCTGTGCATTACATGCCCGTAGGGGCACCTGACCAACCCTCTAGGCTTCCTAACTACCTCGCACCTATGCCTCGCACACTTCTTCGGCGTACCATCTTCGGGAACCTTGAAGACCGGTATGCCGCGGTTCTCCGCTGTGACCGCTATGCGCTGTGCTAATCCTCTGTAGCTCCACATGTTTGAATCCCCCTTCCCCGGCTTGTCTTGCGCTACGCCGCGCGGGTAGCCGAGGAGCAGCACAGCCACGCCGAGCTCCTCGCACAACCTGACCAAGTGCGCCGCGCTGTTGGCGAACAATTGGTCCCTCCTCCTCCGCTTACTGTAGAGCCTCTGCCTCATCTCCTTCAGTACAACCCTGTCCACCCCCTCGAGCTTGGGATTGGACAGCATTTTATCGATCTCCGCGATCCTCCTCTCGAAGTAATGATAGTCCGCCTTCAGCGCGCGTAAGGGGAGCGGCGGAATAGGGGAACGGGTTGGGGCCGCGTGTACACGGCGTGGGTGCCCGATTAGCCGTAAAGTGTAAATGCATCTCGTGAGACGCCGCTATCGGCGGGGGCGCGAGCTTCTCTCCTGAGCTTTTGGACCCTGCTCAAGTACCTGGCAACCTTCACGGTTTCGGGGTCGATCTCAACCGGCTCCCCCTCCTCGATCACGACGTGTCTCCTCGGCAGCCCCCCCACGATCCTGTCCACCTCCTCCGCGGCCATGTGGAGCTGAAGGCAGTGGGGGCTCCCGTCGACCGTGAGGACGACGAGCTCCTCCAGCTTGACGCGGGCGGCGATGGAGGCGAGCTTGAGGGCGACCATGTTGAAGTGCTCCTCCTCCATGCAGACCGCGAGGGGCACCCGCCCGCGCGCGTACTCCTCGAAGATTGAAGGGTGCTCGTCCCTCACGCACGTGCCGTAGAGGAGCAGCCTCCTAACATCCCTGATCGCTTTGCAGGCCACGTTCACGTCGAGGAGCTTCCTGTACGGCGTTAGCTCAAGCACCGGCGATCCCTTGGAGCTCGCTCCTGAGCCGCTTGAGGAGCTCCTCCAGCTCCCCCAAATCCCCCTTCTCGACGGCTGCCGCCAGCTTCCCCGCAACGTCCCTGAGCTCGGCCGGCGCCTCCTCGCCCCTATCCAGCGTGATGGTCATCAGCCTCTTCGCCACAGCGCTGGCCGCGTCCCGGGCGGCGGCCGCCAGCCTGTCCCTCCAATCCTCCCACATCCTCACCCTCCCCTCCCCGATGCTCACGCCGAGGAGCGAGTAGCTGCCGGCGGCGACCACCAGCTCCTCCCCCACCACGTAAGCCCTCAACGGGCCCGGAGCCCCGCTCGAGAGCATCCTCAGAGCGTCGAGCAGCGTGCTTGCCCTGCAAGCCTCTATCAAGGCCAGCGCCTCCTCCACGCCCAACCTCAGCTGCTCGAACCTAGCTCTCCCCGCTTCCACGAAGCTGAGTTGCGCGAGGTAGCCTAAATCAGCTTTACGCTCGCAACTTCGCTCGCGCACGTCGCCACCAGCCAACGCTTCTTGGCAGGAGATACGCGGAGGTTTTGTTGAGCGGACGGGAAGAGGGGGTGAGCTCGAACAAACCGCCCGCGCCGAGAATACTGAAACTTTCTGCGCCGACCGAAAGCGGCTGGGAAAGAGCACCTACGCAGTGAGCCAGGAGAGGAACGTAGCTGCTACGCCGTGTAGGCTTCGCCCCGCGGCTTGTAGCCGCTCGCGGCGAGCTTCCCTAGCGCTCTCGCGAGCGCCGCCTTAAGTTCAGCCGCTTTCTCCTCGGGTAGCGCGTCGTAAGTGAACGTCCAAGCTCCCCACTCGATGCCGGCCGCGTACTTCAGTTTGTCTCGCTCCCTGTGAACCGGGTAGAACTCGAGGTGGAGGTGGAAGTACTCCGCCCGCTCCTTGCACGGCTTCTGGTGGAAGATGAGCATGTAGGGGAGGCTGAAGTCAAAGAGACTGTTGTACGCCGCCGTCACGACCTTCAGCGCGTCGGCGAGATCCACCACCTCCTCCTCGGTGAGCTCGCAGAGCGAGCCCACGTGCCTGTTCGCGTACACGTGCACCTCGTACGGCCACATCGCGAAGAAAGGCAGGAAGGCGGTGAAGCCGCTATTCCGGTAAATCAGCCTAACCTTCTCCCCCCTCTCGAGCTCGAGGATCCTGCAGAGCAGGCACTCGCCCCTCTCCAGCCAGAACTTCTCCATGTTCCTCATCTCGACCCTGACCCTGGGGGGCACGAAGGGCAGCGCGTACACTTGGCTGTGCGGGTGCGTCAGCGAAACCCCGATCACCTCGCCCTTGTTCCTGAACGGCATCACGTACTGGATCTTCGGGTTGGCGCACAGCTCGCGCGTAACCCGGGCGAGCTCGCGCACGTAGAGCGCCAGGTCCTCGAGGCTTATGTCGCTGAGGTCCCCCTCGTGCTGGGGTGTCTCGACGACCACCTTGCAGTAGCCGTAAGCGGGCTCCACAGCGTAGATGTCCCGCCCCTCCCTCGACGGCACCGCGTCGGGGCGGAGCGCCGGGTAGCGGTTGTCGAGCACGAGCACCCGCCACCCGTAGCCGGTCTCGGGGGCTCCCGGGCAGAAGGGGCACTCGCCGCTCCTCCAAGGCCTCCCCTTCCGCTTGCTCGAAACCACCACCCAAGAGCCGAGGAGCGGGTTCCACCTCAGCTCGTTGTAAACTTCCTCCATCGTCTCGCTCGAAACAGGCAGGTATAAAAAGCCCTTCGACCCCCCACGCAGGAAAGGTTCATAAACCCCCGTTTCCCTCGGGTAACCAGGGCCAGCGAACCGCTAGGAGCCCCCCTCCGACTCCCTCCCACGGTTCGCTGGCCCCCTCCCCCTCACGCTATAAGCTTTTCCACAAGCGTTTCGAATGGGAACTCCTGGAGCTCGGGCTCGTAAAGCACCTCGGCCTCGACCCTCTGGGCCAGCCTCTTGAAGGCGGAGTAGCACTCGCTGCCGGCCAGCCCCCTTTCGGCCAGCACGAAGAGGCTCTCGGCTAGCTTCCTTCCGGAGCGCAGGAGACGCAGGGCTTCGGCTACGAGCTTCGCCGGAACCTTCCGGACAACGAGGTTGTCCACCTCGGCCTCGAGGATCGCGTCGCGGCGCCCGGAGTCGTAGAGGGGGCTCGGCTCCAGGTAAACCCTCAGCCCAAGCGCAGCTGCAAGCTTCAGCTTGAGCGGGGAGCGCCAGAAGGGGGCCAGCTCGACGGCCGGCGATAGCGCGATGACGCGGCTGCTGGCTAGGTCAGAGGAGGCGAGGGCGAGGAGGGCGCCTAGGCCGTGGCCGGCCAGGTGCAGCTCGCGAGAGCCGCACTTGGAGCGCACCAGCTGGACGAAGGTCCTCGCGGAAGCTAGGAGCTCGCCGAGGGAGCCCCCTCCCCTCGCCCCCTCCGACATGCCGTGGCCGTAGAGGTCGGGCGCGAAGCACGTCACGCCAGCCGAGGCTAGCTCCTCGCACAGCCAAGCGTACCTGCCCGAGTGGAGGCCGAGCGCGTGGAGCACGACGAGCGCGGCTTTAGCGCGCTCCGCTCTCCACAACCTGTAGAAGTACCTCCTGCCCCTCGAGTCCATGAACACCTTCTCGTCGTAGGCTGAGCGTTCCACGCGGGCCTTTCCCGGCAGCCTCATTTAACTTTTCGGACCGGCCACGATGCGCCGGCGACGTAGAGGTACACGGTGTGGACGTGCAAGCTCCCGGAGGGTATGGATGCTGCGGCCACCGGCTCCGCCGCAGGAAGGGGGTGGTCGTGCACGACCACCCTGCACCCCTCCCTGCACTCGGCCGCCAGCTTGAACGCGAGCCTCCTCACCACGGCCGGCGAGGGGTAGACGTAGACGACGTCGAAGGGGGAGACGTCGAAGCTGAACAGGTCGCCGTGCACGACGTCGACGCTGCCCCAGACGCCAGCGAAGCGGCACTCCCTCGCCGCGAGCTTCGCGAGCAGGGGGTTGAGCTCGACCCCCACCGCGTAAGCGCCGTACCGCTTGGCGGCGACCACGAGCACCCTCCCATCCCCGCAGCCGAGGTCTACGAGCCGCTCGCCCGGCTGGAGCCGCGCCATGTCCAGCGCCTTCACGATCACGGACTCCGGGCTCGGGAGGAAGGGGAGCTCGGCCAGCGCGCGCTCCACGCCCCCGGAAACCCGGGGCGCGCACGCCTTATACACTTTTCCTTCTTCTCTTACGACTTCGTCAACCTAGCTCCGCCGGAGCACCCTATATAGTATACCTGCATATTCTCTATTATTTTCTTTAACTTTCCGTTTAGAAAATTTTACTTTCGGTAGCGCGCGCACCGATCGGTTCATAGCACGCGCTAACCAATCGGCAGGTAGGCGAGCGCGAGCACGGAAGCCACGAGGGCGAGGGCAGCGAGGAGGGTGGGCTTGTCCCTCACGATGATCTCGTGGGGCTGCTCGCCCACCCCCCTCTCCAGCGCGAAGGAGTAGC
>JAPWTS010000088.1 GCA_028275925.1 Thermofilales archaeon | reverse complement strand
ATCGGCAGGTAGGCGAGCGCGAGCACGGAAGCCACGAGGGCGAGGGCAGCGAGGAGGGTGGGCTTGTCCCTCACGATGATCTCGTGGGGCTGCTCGCCCACCCCCCTCTCCAGCGCGAAGGAGTAGCGCAGGAGGAAGAAGGCCATCACGGGGATCGTCGGCACGAGCCGCCGCCCCAGCGGGACCTCGGCGCAGTAGACCGCGTAGGTCACGATCGTCATCGCGGCCGCCATGCTGAGAGCCTGGTCGAGCCACCGCTCGCTGTAGACCTTGAGCACCTCCCGGGCCGCGGACCCCGCGACGGCGAGCTCCGCTTTCCGCTTGCTCAGCGCGAGGAAGAGGGCGAGGAAGAAGAAGCCGGAGACGAGCCAGGGCGAAGCCTCGACGCGTATGAGCGCGGCCCCCGAGACCACCCGGATCAGGTAGTTCAGCGCGATGGCTGTCACGTCGACGACCGCTACCCGCTTCAGGAAGAGGCTGTACAGGTGGGAGACGCAGAGGTACGCGAGCACGCACAGCGCGAAGCGCGCTTCGAGGGCGAGAGAGAGCGCGAGCGAGGCGGCAGCGAGCGACGCGGACAGGGTCAGCGCCTCACCGACGCTGACGCGGCCCGAGGGCAGGGGCCTGAAGCGCTTCGTGGGGTGCGCCCTGTCCGCCTCGAGGTCCCTCACGTCGTTGAACGCGTAGACGGAGCTGGAGGCCATCGAGAGGGCCGCGAAGCCGAGCGCGAGCTTCGGGTAGACGCCGGGGTCCGCCAGCTTCAGGGCGAAGACCGCCGGCACGCCGACCATGAGGTTCTTGTACCACTGCTCGACCCTAACCAGCTCCAGGTAAGCGTGCAGCTTGCGCGCGCGCACGAACACCGCCTCCGCGGGCCGCCGCACGCCGAATGAAAAAGCCAGCGGTGCGGGGGCGCTAGGTCAGCCCGGCGCGCTAGGTGCGCACGATGATCGCCGGCCTCGCCGGCAGCGGGACCTTGCCGATCTCCCCCGCTTCCTCCTCGAGCAGGACCCTGACCTTCACGCCGAGCTCGCGCTCGTAGAAGCTGGCGGCGGAGCTGAGAGCCCTGTACTCGACCTCCCTCGGGATGAGGAGCTGGAGCAGGTTGGGGTTCTTCGCGTACATCTCCACGACCCTGCCAGCCTGCTTGCGCAAGCTCGGATCCAGCTGGCTCAAGGCGGACCTGAGGGCCTCCCTCAGCGGCGCGCCCTTGCCGGCGAGCTCGGACGCGCGCTTCGCGAACTCGTACTTCCACTCCGCGGCCACGACCAGCAGCACCTCCTGGGGGGCGCCCTTGACGAGGGCGAGCACTTCCCTCGCGTCCTCGAGCACGCTCCTCACGATCTCTTCAGCCGCTTCGGCCTGCGGGTTGACCAGCTCCAGCTTCGGCTCGGGCCAGGGGGCGAGGCTCGCGAAGCCCCGCTTGCCCAGCTTCTCCCAGATCTCCTCGCAGACGTGCGGGGTGAAGGGGGCGAGGATGAGCGTTTGCACCTCGATGAACTCCCTCAGCAGCTCCCTGTTCGGCTCCCCGCACCGGCGCAGGTACCAGCGGAACGCGTTCTGCAGGTTGAAGAAGCCCTTGACGAGCGCGTCCTTGAAGTCGGCCCGCTCCATGCACTCCTCCACCTCCTTCAGCGTCCTGTGGAGGACGCTCTCGAACCAGTCGTCGATGGGCAGCCTCTCCCCCCTCCCCCTGCCGTAGTTGCTCACGGCGAACTCGTACCACTCAAGGAGCAGGTCGACCGCCCTGTCGGCGACCTCGGGCTCGAAGTTCGCGTCGTCGAGGCCCGAGTTCCCCGCGTACGCCTCGGCGAACCTCGTCGCGTCGGCCCCCCACCACTCGAGGGCTTCCCGCAGCAGGATGAAGTTGCCCTTCGACTTCGACATCTTCTCCCCGGCGACGTTCACCCAGCCGTTGACGCCGATCCCCCGCGGCCAGTGCTCGGGCGGGAAGATCGCGACGTGGTGGAAGATGAAGAAGACGAGGTGGTTCGGCATCAGGTCCTTCCCCGAGATCCGCATGTCAACCGGGTACCAGTAGAGGAACTCCCTGCGGATCCGCTCGATCAGCTCCACGCTGACCCCCAGCTTCTCGGCGACCGCCTTGGGGTCGCCCTCGCCCAGGAGGACGTAGTCGAAGAACGAGTCGTCCAGCTTCTCCCAGCTGATCCCGTACTCCTCCGGGTGCTGCAGGTACTTGGCGAGCACGTAGTAGGCCATGTAGATCGTCGAGTCGCTCAGCGACTCGAGGACCCAGCTGGGGTCCCAGGGCAGCGGCGTGCCGAGCTCCCCCTTATGGGTGCACGCCCAATCCCCGTACCAGTCCACCTGCTTGTGGAAGTAGTCGCGGATGCCTTCGGGGAGGAACCTCATCCTGTCGATGCACTCGTGGGCCAGACGCTTCCACTCGGGGTCGCTGTACCTGAGGAACCACTGGTCCTCGACGATCTTCACGTGGGTCCTCGCGCCGCACCTGCAGTAGACGGGCCTCGGCAGCGTGTAGTGCCTCAAGGCAACCCCCCTCTCGACCAGCTCCGCCAGCACCTCCTCCTTGGCTTCCGCCACCTTCCTCCCAGCGTGCCTGCCGAAGACCTCGGATAGCACGCCGTTGTAGAACTCCTCGGAGTAGATCTCGCGGGTCGCCTCGTCCAGCTTCTCCCGGTCGAGCTGGCTCTCCACGCCGAGCTTCTCCACAACGGTCGCGGCCGGGACCTCGCCGTAGCCCTCCAGCTTGATGATGGGAACCGGCTTCACCGCCTCCACCACTTCGCGGTCGAGCCCGTACTCGGACGCGAGCCCCCTCTTGAGGTCGAGGAGCGCGGCGTAGTCGTAGGGCGCGTGGGCGGGCACGGACATGACGACGCCCGTGCCCTGGTCCGGCTCGACGAAGAGGGCCGGCAGCACGGGGATGCGCCAGCCGGTCACCGGGTTCAAGACCCACCTGCCCACCAAGTCCCTCCCGCGCACGCGCCCGACCACCTTCACCGCGTGCTTCTGGTCGGCCAGCTCCCTCGCCCCGTACTCGCCCAGCACCCAGAGCTCCCCGTCCACCTCCGCGACTAGGTACTCGTAGTCGGGTTTCACCCACACGTTGACGGCCCCGTAGACGGTCTCCGGCCTGTAGGTGAGGCAGGGGTACACGAGCCCGTCCTCGCCGCGGAACTTGATGATCGCCACCTCCTCCGGCCCTATCCCGGCGTACTCGTCGGGCCGGTCGTGGTCGCCCACCACCTTGCCCTCCTTCGGGCACCAGACGACTGGGTGCGTGCCCTTGGCGATGAGCCCTTTCTCGCGCAGCTTGTCGTACTGCCACTGGATGAACTTGCTGTAGGGCGGGTTGAGGTAGGTTGTGTGGAACTCCCTCCTCCAGTCGATCGAGAGGCCGAAGCGCTGGAAGTCCCTCCTCCACTCCTTGCAGAAGAAGCGAATCCAGTGCTCGGGCTCCGCGAACTTCGGTATCTCGCTCTCCGGTATCCCCATCGACTTCAGTATCCCGATCTGCTTCGGGTCACCCTCCCTGACGCGCAGGGCCGCGGCGACGATGGGGCTGCCCGTCGCGTGCCAACCCTGCGGGAACAGCACGTTGAACCCCTTCATCCGCTTGTACCGCGCCATGATGTCGTTCCTCAAGACCGTGAACGCGCTGCCCAAGTGCGGGTAAGCGTTCACGTAGGGGTAGGGGAACGTGATGAAGAACTTCGGCTTCCCTTCGACCGGCTCGGGCTCGAAGATCCTCGCCTCAGCCCACCGCCGCTGCCACTTCTCCTCGATCTCCTTCAGGAGGGCGACCTTCCGGGGGTCAGCCCTCGGCTTCACCACCCGCTGAGCAATGGGCACCACCCGCGCAGCCCCCCGCGAGCTCGCCCTTATTTGCTTTTTACTGCGCCAGCTCGGGCGCGCGGGCGTACGCCTCGATCGCTTCGATCAACCTCCAGGGGCCGTCCTCGACCGCGAGCTCCCTCTTGCCCCCGAGCCTCCAGAACACGGACGAGCCGCTCCACTCCCACGCCGGCCGCTCGGCTAAGCGCACGCCGAGGCTCTCCAGCTTCGCGATCCGCTCCGCCAGGTGCACGCCCGCGACCTCGGCGCCCAGCCTGTGCAGCATGGAGCTCACGAAGTTGTTCAAGCCCACCCTCGCCCTGTACGCGACGTACCTCTTCGCGTCCTCCGCGTCCTCCAGCGGGATCGCGCGGGAGTCGAAGACGAGCTGCCGGTTGAGCAGCGTGGAGGCGACGGCCGAGAGCAGGGAGGCGGAGATGCTGGCCAGCTTCTCCACCCTGCCGGCGTAGGGGAGCGAGGGGCCTAGGAACAGCGCGTTCACCTCGTCGCTCACCACGTAGGCGCCGCTCGCCGACAGCCGCTTGACGAGCTCCATCGCCCCCTGCACGAGCGCCCTGTGAACCCTCTCGTCCCTCGGCTCCGCGAAGCCCTTCAGGGCGCGCCCGAAGCCGACGCCGTCGAGCCTGAGCGCGAAGGGCAGCTTCACCCTCGCCTCGACCGCCCTCTCCCTCTGCCTGTACGCCCTCTCAAGCTGGGCGACGTCCAACCGGATTAGCTCCTCGATCATCCCGAGCGCGCGGCGGAGCGGGCGATTATTAAGCCTCGCGCGCGCTAGCCATTTTTACCCCGCTGCGCATCGGACCGCGATGGGGGAATTGGGGGTAGCGATCGTTGGCTGCGGCTTCATCGGCGGGGTCCACGCCCGCGCTTGGAGCAAGGTCAAGGGGGCCAAGCTCGTGGCCGCCGTCGACATCATCGAGGGTAGGGCCAAGAAGTTGGCTGAGGACTACAAGATCCCCTACAGGTTCACGGATTACACGAAGGTCCTGGAGATGAAGGAGGTCGACATCGTCGACGTGTGCACGCCCACCTACACGCACAGGGAGATAGCGGTGGCCGCCGCGAAGAGCGGCAAGCACGTGCTGGTGGAGAAGCCGATCGCCCTGAGGCTGAGGGACGCCGACGAGATGGTCCAGGCAGCGAAGAGCGCGGGGGTCAAGTTCATGGTCGCCCACGTGCTCCGCTTCTGGCCGGAGTACGTCGAAGCGAAGCGCATCGTCGACAGCGGGATGCTCGGCGAGCCGAGGATCGCGAGAGCGTACAGGCAGTCCCCCTTCCCCGAGTGGGCTCCCTGGCACAAGGACCGGCGGCTCAGCGGCGGGGTCTTCGTGGACATGAGCATCCACGACGTCGACTTCCTCCGCTGGGCGCTCGGCGAGGTCGAGGAGGTCTTCGCGAGGGGCGGCACGCTGAAGACCCCCGACTCCACCTCCCACGACTACACGCACGCGATCCTCAAGTTCAAGAGCGGCGCCATCGCGTACGTCGAGGGCTCCTGGATCCAGCCCCCCGGCTTCCCCTTCACGACGTACCTGGAGATCGTCGGGACGAAGGGTATGCTGACGGTCGACAACCAGAGCCCAGCGGCGCTGAGGGTCTTCCGCCCGAACGCTCCGCCCGCCGCCTTCACGCCCTTCGAGGAGGACGGGTACGACCGCGAGGTAAGGCACTTCTACGAGTGCGTCGTCGAGGACAGGGAGCCGGCCGTGACGGGCGAGGAGGCGAGGAAGACGCTGGAGGTGGTGCTCGCCGCGCTGAAGTCGGTCGACGAGGGCAAGCCCGTCAAGCTCCCGCTCACGGGTGAGGTGCTATGAGGAAGCTCAGGTTCGCGATCCTCTCGTTCGCGCACATCCACGCCTGGAGCTACGCGAGGGTGGTCAGGGAGCTCAAGGAGGCGGAGCTCGTCGCGATCTACGACGACGACCCCCAGCGGCTGAGGGAGGCCGCGGAGCGCTACGGGGTCAAGGACGCCTACAGCGACTACCGCCAGCTGCTGAAGCGCGGCGACATCGACGCTGTGATCATCGCGTCGGAGAACGCGAAGCACGCGGAGCTGGCTGTCGCGGCGGCGGAGGCGGGCAAGCACATGATCGTGGAGAAGCCGCTCGCCACGACGCTCGAGGACGCCGAGCGCATGATCAGGGCCGCCGAGAAGGCCGGCGTCAAGCTGCAGCAGGCGTTCGTCATGCGCTGGCACGACGCCACGGTCGCAGTCAAGAGGATGCTGGACGAGGGGGCGGTCGGCAGGATACTCGCGATCACCACGACCAACCACGGCAAGTTCCCCGGCCTCTGGTTCGACGACCCCAAGCTCGCGGGCGGCGGCGCGGTGATGGACCACACCGTCCACACGGCCGACCTGATGCGCTGGTACACGGGGGACGAGGTCGACGAGGTCTACGCGGTGATCGGCAAGAACATCAGGAGCGAGCTCCGCTCCGAGGACTGCGCGCTCATCTCCCTGAAGTTCAGGGGAGGGGTCATCGGCAGCATCGACTGCAGCTGGTCGAGGCACGAAGGCTGGCCCATCTGGGGCGACGTCTACCTCGGCATCTTCGGCACCGACGGCTACATCGTAGTGGACGCCTTCCGATCCTGCATCAACGTGGTCGTCGACGGCAAACCGCTCACCTGGCACTACTTCGGGCCCGACGCCGACTACAACATGATTAGGGACTTCGTCTACGCCGTAGTCGAGGACCGCCCGCCCAGGGCCACCGGATACGACGGCTACAAGGCGCTGGAGGTCGCGCTAGCCGCCTACGAGTCGCACAAGAGGGGCG
>JAPWTS010000056.1 GCA_028275925.1 Thermofilales archaeon | reverse complement strand
CTATCGAAACCCGCGAGCCGCTCTAGCGCGCGCTTTTGAGCCACGGGTACATCTCGAAGAGCCTCCGTATGCTCTTCTCCACCTCCTCCCTCGGGTACTCGTACGGCTTCAAGGTCCCGCTCAGGTACTCGTCGTACGCCTTCAGGTCGAGGAGGCCGTGCCCGCTCAGGTTGAAGAGTATGACCTTCCGCTCCCCCGTCTTCCTCGCTTCGAGCGCTAGGTCGATCGCGGCTTTTATCGCGTGCGCGCTCTCCGGTGCCGGGACGAAGCCCTCGGCTCTCGCGAAGACCTCCGCCGCCCTGAAGACCTCAACCTGGTTGTACGCGACGCTGCTGAACTCGCCCTTGTGGATGAGCAGGCTGAGGGTGGGGGCTTTCCCGTGGTACCTGAGCCCGCCCGCGTGGATCGGCGGCGGGACGAAGTCGTGCCCCAGCGTGTACATCTTCAGCAGGGGGGTGAGGCGCGCCGTGTCCCCGTGGTCGTACGTGTACACGCCCTTCGTCGTGGAGGGCGCCGCGGTCGGCTCCACCGCGATGAACTTCGTGTCCACGGGCGCCTTGCCCATCTTCTTGACGTAGTAGAAGGGGTAGGCCAGGCCGGCGTAGTTGCTGCCGCCGCCGATGCAGCCGATCACGTAGTCGGGGAAGCGGTCGATGAGCTCCATCTGCTTGAGCGCCTCCAAGCCGACGATTGTCTGGTGGAGCAGCACGTGGTTCAGCACGCTGCCCAGCGAGTACTTCGTGTTGGGGTGCGTGACCGCGTCCTCGATCGCTTCGCTGATCGCGATCCCGAGGCTTCCGGGGTTGTCCGGGTCCTGCTCGAGCACTTTGCGGCCGAAGCTCGTCCTCGTGCTGGGGCTCGGCACGACCTCCGCGCCCCACAGCTGCATGAGGACGCGCCTGTAGGGCTTCTGCTCGTAGCTCACCCGCACCATGTAGATCGTGCACCTGAGGCCGAAGAGGTTGGTGGCGAACGCCAGCGCGCTCCCCCACTGGCCGGCGCCGGTCTCCGTGGTCAAGCGCTCGACCCCCTCCTTCACGTTGTAGTAGGCTTGGGCGACGGCCGTGTTGGGCTTGTGGCTGCCGGGCGGCGAAACCCCCTCGTACTTGTAGTAGATCTCAGCGGGGGTCTTCAAGGCCCGCTCCAGCCTGTATGCCCTTACAAGGGGCGTCGGCCTCCACAGCCTGTAAGCCTCCAGCACCTCCTCGGGGATCGGGATGAACCTGTCCGTGGAGAACTCCTGCCGCACGATCTCCTTCGGGAATATCGCCTCCAGCTCCTCAGGCTTGACGGGCGTGCCGTCCGGCTTCAAGGGAGGCGGCAGCGGCTCCGGCAGGTCGGGCACGATGTTGTACCAGGCGCGCGGCAGCTCCTCCTCCCCGAGCACCACTTTGTAGCTGGGCACGCGAGCCCCTTTATCGTCCAAAAATATTTCTTTGTGCACCTTTTTGGGCAATATTTGATGCAACTGGCAGTGAAACGCTTTTATGCTCCCTAGAGCACTTTTTGATGCATGAAGCTGCTGAGGGAGATCGAGGAAAGGTTCGGGGGGAGCAGGGCTAAGGCGAGGGTTGCCTTGGAGCTTTTGCGGCACGGTTTGAGCGTGAGGGAGGCACCGGGTTGGGAGGCGCCCCGCGTTTTCCTGGGCGGCATCGAGGTGCCCTACAAGAGCGTCGCGAAAGCGTGCGGCGTGGACTGGAGGACCGTGAAGGAGGCGCTGATCGACATATCGAGGGACCCCTTCCTCCGCGAGCTCTACGGGAGGCTCGAGAACGCCGGCCCCTTCCTCCGCGGCGTCGCGAAGCTGCTCCGCTACCGGTGCATCGTCGTCGAGACGGTCAGGGACCAGCCGGGGATCCTCGCCTACGTTTCGGGCCTCTTGGCGGAAAGGGGGATTAACATCCTGCAGGTGGTGGCCGAGCACCCGCTGCTCGTCGAGAACCCCAAGCTCTACGTGATCATCGAGGGCGAGGTCCCCGGCGACTTCGTGCCCCGCGTGCTCCAGCACCCGGCGATAAAGAGCGTGACCGTCTACTAACGGCGCTCGCGCAGGTAGGCGTCCACGCCCAGGGCAGCCCTCCTCCCGCTCTCCATCGCCCTGTGCACGTTCGAGGCTCCGAGCGCGACGTCGCCGGCGGCGAAGAGGCCCGGGACGCTCGTCATGAAGTTCCCGTCGGTGACGATTCTGCCGTCGGGCGCCACCTCGACGCCCAGCTCGGCGAGAGAGGGTGGCGGCGTGGGGTGGAGGCCAGTGGCCACGATCACAGTGTCCGCCTCGATGACCCTCTCGCTGCCTGGCACGATCTCGAGCGCCTCCGCCCTCGTGCGCGTCGGCTTGACGCTCGCCACCCGCAGGCCCTCGACCCTCTCGCTCCCCACCACCTCTAGGGGGAGCGCCGACTCCACCACCTCGATCAACCCCCTCTCCCTGAGGATCGCTAGCTCGCGCGCGGCTGGGGCGACGCTCAGCGGCCTCCTGTACACGAGAACCGGCTTGATGCCGTACAGCCTGGCTAGGGTCTCGCACGCGTCCACAGCGCTCAACCCCCCGCCGACGACGACCACGCGCGAGCCCGGCGCTGGGGGCGGGGGGCCGTAGCCGAGCTCGTGCAGCGCGCGGCTGTGCAGCCACTCCAGCGCGTAGTAGACGCCCGGCAGCTCCTCGCCCTTCACCCCCAGCTTGGCGCTCCTCCACGTGCCGGTGGCGACGACGACCGCGTCGTAGCTCTTGAGGAGGTCCCCCACGCGCAAGTGGAGCCCGACGTCGACGCCCGCGTGGAACTCGACGCCCAGCTTCTCGAGATCCCCGATCGACTTTCGCACAACGTCCTTGCGGAACCTGAAGCTCGGTATCACGAACACGAGCATGCCGCCCGGCTCCGGCAAGCGGTCGAAAACGTGCACCTCGTGCCCCCTGCAAGCAAGCTCGCCCGCGAGCGCGAGGCCCGCGGGGCCGGCGCCCACCACGGCCACCCTATACCCGGTCGGCGGGGCCTTCGCAGGGCACCTTACAAACACGCCGAGCCCTGCCCGGCGGCCGTAAAAAGTCTGCCGTCCATCGCCCGTGGAACCCGAAGCCTTTTCGGGGGCGGACGGCGCTACCCTTAATACGGAGCGCCGCGCTTTGCGCGCGAGACGGATGGCGTTTGGAGAGCTTTTGGCGCTTTACGGCGCGCGGCTCGCCGAGGCTGTGCGCGCCCTCGAGGCTTTCCTCCGGAGCGGTGAAGCCCACCGCCTCCGGCTCGCCTCGGAGCTCCTGGCTTCGGCGGGGAGGGAGACGTACGCCGCCTTGGCTGAGCACAGGCACGCCATACTGGCGGCAATGAGCCTCGAAGCCGCCGCTAGGCTGGAGGAGAGGGCGGCGGAGATCGAGCGCAGGGGTTTGCGCGAGGACGACCTCGAGTACGTGGCAGACGTGTGCGAGCTGCTGAAGCGGATATCCGGGTCGATAAGCAGCGGGGAGTACGAGAAAAGCTACCGGGAGATGATCAGCCGCCGTAGAGGCGCTTGATGGGCGCCTCCTCCTCCCTGTGCATGATCGTTATGGCTCCGGTGGGGCAGTGCGTGATGCAAGCTCTGCACATGACGCAGTTCTGCTCGTTCACGGGGTACGACTTGCCCTTTTTGATCACGAAGACTTTCGAGGGGCAGACCTGGTAGCAGGTCGCGCAGCCTATGCACCTATCGTGGTCGACGATCACGCGCGGCATGGCTAAACTTCGACGACCTCGTACTGCTTGCTGCCGAGACCTGCCCTCTCCGCCGCCTCGACCTGTATGTACGGGTCCTTGCCGTGGATCTTCAACCACTTGTTGTCGCCGGGTTTGAGGCCCAGCTTCTCCGCCACGGAGCCCGGCATTACCGGCGCTTCGTCCACCATCTTCAGCGACGCGTGCTCGACGGCCACGATGTCGTCGGAGATGAGGATGCCGATGTCGGGCGCGATGGGCAGGTCGGACCACGGAGCGCAGTCGCACGTCGGCTGGATGTCCATCACGTAGTTTATGTGGAGGGCTTTCCCGCGCTTGTTCCTCAAGACCGCCCTAACGGCGTCCACCATGCCCTCCTGGAACGCTTTGCCGATGCTGTCGAGCTTCTCGAGCTGGTGGATCTCGCCGCGAGTCCTGTAGCTCGTGCAACCCATCGCGATGTTCTTGATGGCGGCGCCCGCGCCCGAGGACCCGTGCCCTTTGAAGTGGGAGAAGTTCACCAGCACATCGGCGTCGTGAACGTTGCCTGCCACCTGGATCCTCTTGAGGTGGTAGTAGTTCTCGAGCTCGACCTCGTAGAAGAAGTTCTCCTTGATGCCGTTCGCGGGGAGCAGCGGCGCGCCAACGGTCTCGTAGCCGAAGCCGTTCTGCAGGCCAGCGTAAACGTGCCTCAAGCCCCACGTGTCCGTGATGAAGGGCAGCGCGCCAAGCTGCTTGAGGTAGTCGACCAGTATGCGCACGAAAAGGGGTCTAATGAACCGGTAGCCCCCGCCCTCCAGGTCGCCCACGTGGACCTTGACCGCCACGATGTTCCCCTTCTCGACCATGCTGGGGAGCGGCGACTCCTCTAGAGCCTTCCTAAACTTGTAGGTTAGGCTGTATTCCTTGCCGAGCTGGGGTAGTCGGGCGCTAGCGAATAGAACCTTGCTCGGCATAGCGCCCCCTTCCTCGAAGACTACTTAAACATTATCCTGCGCTGAGCGAAAACATTTTCCATCAGTTATCTAACCGAGTGGAGCGTGCCATACGCTTAAATACTACGCTCCCCGCTCTCTCACGGCTGAGGAGGGATGGGCGTTATTTACACGCAGGAGGGCTTGGGTGTCAGGGTGGGGAGGTCTTGGGTCACAACGGCTCTGGTGGTGATCAACGTGATCGCGTACCTGCTCACCTCGTGGGAGAACTCCCTGCTCGAGATCTCCGAGCGCTGGCTCTGGTGGGGCGGCTTCGTGCCCGCCTACCTCGTGGACCCGCGGCAAGCCTACAGGCTCCTGACGTCGATGTTCCTCCACGCGAACCTCGCTCACATATTCTTCAATATGCTGTACCTGTACAACTTCGGCAGGCTCGTCGAGCAGGCTCTCGGCAGCAAGAGGTACCTCGCCCTGTACATTCTCTCCGGTTTAGCCGCGGAGCTGTTTCACACCGCGTTCATCCCGGTGGAAGGGCCCTTATCCGCCGTCATCCCGGCAATCGGGGCTTCGGGGGCGATATCGGGCGTCCTAGGGGCCTACCTCCTCCTCTTCCCGGGTAGCAAGCTCTCGATGTGCTTCTTCTACCTGTTTTTCCCCGTGTGCGTCACGTGGAGCGCCGCCGCCTACCTGATATTCTGGTTCGTTGGGCAGGTGCTGCAGGGCTACGCTGGGGCCAGCGCCGGTGTCGCGGTCTTCGCCCACGCCGGGGGCTTCCTGGGCGGGATGGCCCTGCTGCCGTACGTGCTGGATAGGGAGAGGCACAGCGTGCTGCGCGCGCTGACAGCCAGCCAGAGGGTTTTCAAGTACCTCTTCCTCGGCTCAGCCGGCTTAGGGCGCTTGGGCAAGCTGGTGCTGGCGGTCACGATCGCAGCGGTCGCCGCCGGCGGGGTTTACTCGGCGGTGGCGGCGCGCCAGCTGAGCGTCCCGATCAAGATCCTGGCCTTCTCCGTCTCCTACAAGCTTTACGAGCCCGGCGGCAACCTCGTCGACTACGGCTACGAGAGCGAAGCGGTTGTTCTGCGCCTCGAAAGGGGGCCCTCGCTCGTCGCCCCGATAGCGTCAAGCAGCGTGAGGATAGTTTATAACAGGCTCGAAGCCGCCGGCGTCCTCTACGACAGGGCGCTCGCCGGAACGGCGAAGGCGATCACCCTGAAGCGGACGGTTATCGTGCAGCGAGTCCCGGTTAACGTGAACTTGAGCATGGAAGCTTCGTACGACGAGGACGGCGTTTTAGACAGCGCGAAAGGCGTGATGTACACGACGGTCCTCGTCTACGACTACGCCAGGGGCGCTTACGTCCCATCGGGCGAGGGCGAGTTCAGTTTCGAAGCCGGTACGCTGGCGGCCTTGAAGAGGGAGGGTGGGCCGCTCTCGCTAGCCGTAGCGGCGTTGTCGCTCGCAGCGGTGGCGGTCTGCGCGGTCTCGCTCGATAACGTGCTGAGGAAGTCCGGTGAGCTCGAGATCTTGGCTTAGCACGTCGCATTGGCCTTGCCCTTGGCGCTAGGGCCGCTTCCCCCGCTAAGATCTCGCTTGCCGGTTGTATGAGAGCGAGCGCTTTGACCGCGCGCTCGGGTCTGAAGCGGAGAAGCGAGCCGCTGCCTAACGCGCGCTGAACTAAACAGCTTAAAAAACCCATTTTTTCAAACGGGGGATCCGTGTCCGAGAAAACGAGCATCGTGCGCGAGATCCGGAACAGCATAGCGAAGCTGGTGCTGTGGATCGCCCTCTACATCGCCATCTCAGCGCTCGTCTTCGCGACGCTTCCCGGCCTAATTCCAGCCGTGAAGGAGGTGATGGACGCTTACGGCACCTACGTGAGCGTCGCCCTCGCCCTCGCGTTCGGCTACATGATCGTCCGAGCCTTCGCCAACACCGTGTACTGGACGCTGCGCGTGCGCTACCCGCACTCGACGGCCGCCGCCGTCAGGAGCCTGTTCACGATCCTCGGCATCGGCGCGCTGGTCGCCGGCATAGCCGGCGGGACAGCGGGCGGCGCCGCCGGCGTAGCGCTCGGAGGCTTCATCGGCATGGTCATCGGCTTCGCCACCCAGCAGGTGCTGGGGCAGGCGATCGCCGGCCTCTTCGTCCTCCTCGCGAGACCCATCAGGATCGGCGACTACGTGAACGCCGCCGGCGAGACCGGCGTCGTGGAAGACATCACGTCGCTCTTCACCATCATACGGAAGGACGACGGCACCTTAGCGCTGATCCCCAACAACTCACTGATAGGGTCTAAGATCTACATCATAAAGCGGGAAACTAAATAACTTTTTTATTATAAACTTTCCCCGTAGCTCCGACATACCTCTTGTTCCACGCGCTTCGCGCGCTGGGCTCTCCCCTGCTTTCCTTTTGACCGGCTAGGGGTGTCCAGCGCGCGGGAGCTGTAGGGAGCGGACGGAAAGCGCGCTACGCGAGCTGGCAGCAAGCTATTTCTAGCCCGTGGGCGGGGGCGCCTCCGTGCCGAGGCTCACGCCTCAAGAGATCGAGCGGCGGTTCTTCGACCTGCTCGCCTCGACCGTCGTGGACTACCGGCCCCTCACGGCTTGGAGCCTCGGGGGCACGCGTGTCGAGCTCCCCTACTTCGCCCGCGCCACGCCCGATACCGAGCTGGTGTTCGAGGCGCGCGCGTCCCTGCCCCGCGCCGAGGGGGCCAGGTGGCTGCTCCGCTTCGACATCACTGGCAACGCGCTGCTCAGGGTGGACGGCGAGCCCTACCAGGGCGTCGACGAGCAGCACAAGCTGGCGGTCGTCGAGCCGGGGGACCGCAGCCTGGCGCTCGAGGCCACGCCCCGCCGCCTCTTCGGCGAAGCCGCTTGGTTCTTCGCCTTCCTCTCCTCCTCGGCCACCGCCGTGCTCTGGGAGGGCTTCAACCTGGCCCTATCGCTCCTCGACCTGCTCCAGCTCGCCCGGCGGAGGGGCGAGCTGATGCCGGCGCTCGAGAGGGCCGCGCTCGAGATCGAGCTGACGCCGAGCGTCCTGCAAGCCCACGCGGCCGTCAGGGCGCTCTACGGCTTCCTCGTCGAAGGCTCGCCGGAGTACCGGGGGCCGAGGTGGGAGCACGCCTACGTCTCCTCGGTCTACGGCGACCCGGTGGCCGCAGGCCTCCTGCCGGACACGCCGAGGCCGAGCGTCAGCGAGGTGCTGGACACGATCGAGCGGGTCAAGCGGGCGCTCGAGTTCGAGCCGGCCGGCGCCAGGGGCCGCGTGTACCTGTTCGGGCACAGCCACATCGACACGGCTTGGCTCTGGCCCTTCAGCGAGACGAAGCGCAAGGTGAGGAGGACGTTCGCGACGATCGTCAGGCTGGCGAAGATGGGCTACCGCTTCACCTACGTGCAGAGCGGCGCCCAGAACTACAAGTGGCTGGAGGAGCAGGACCCGCAGCTCTTCGCCGAGGTGAAGAAGCTGGTCGAAGCCGGGGTCTGGCTGCCCATCGGCGGCATGTGGGTGGAGTCGGACACACAGCTCGTCTCCGGCGAGTCGCTCGCTCGCCAGTTCCTCTACGGCCAGCTCTACTTCGAGGAGAAGTTCGGGAGGAGGAGCAGGATCGGCTGGCTGCCCGACAGCTTCGGCTTCAGCGCCCAGCTGCCGCAGATCATGAGGAAGGCGGGGATCGAGGTCTTCTGCACGCACAAGGTGATGTGGAACGACACCAACGAGTTCCCCTACCACGCGTTCGTGTGGGAGGCGCTGGACGGCAGCGAGGTGGTGGCGCACGTGATCGTGGCCACGTACAACGGCGCGCTCACGGCGGGCGAGCTGGCGGGGCTGTGGGAGAGGTACAAGCAGAAGGACGTGGCGCCGGCGGTGCACTCGTACGGCTTCGGGGACGGCGGCGGCGGGCCCACGTTCCTCATGTTCGAGCGCTTGAAGCTGCTGAAGCGCGTCCCGCAGCTGCCCGAGCCCGTCGAAGCCCCCTCGGAGCGCGAGTACGTCGAGGAGCTGCTCAAGGTGAAGGGCAAGCTGCCGAGGTGGAGGGGCGAGATCTACAACGAGTTCCACCGGGGCGTCTACACGACGAACCTCAAGGTCAAGGAGCTGATGGCGAGAGCCGAGAGCGAGGCGCTCTGGGCCGAGGGCGCCGCGGCCGCGGCCAAGCTGCTGGGCCTGCAGGAGTACCCCAGGCGCGAGATCAGGGAGGCTTGGGAGCGCGTGCTGCGCTGCCAGTTCCACGACGTGCTTCCCGGCTCCTCCAACCGCGAAGCATACGAGGAGGCGTACAGGGACCTCGAGGAAGCGATCCGCGCGTTCTCGAGCGTCTCATCGAGGGCTTTGAAGGCGATCGCGGAGAGCGTGAGCGCGCCGAAGGGCAGCGTGATCGTCTTCAACAGGCTCGCGTGGCCCGTCGAGGCTCTGGTGGAGCTACCGGGGCCCGGCTTCGCGACGCCCAGGGGCGAGCCCGCCGCCGTGCAGGAAGTCGACGGCAAGTGGCTGGCTCTCGTCCGCGTGCCAGCCTTCGGCTACACCACGCTCGTGCCGGGCAGAGCGGCGCCCGCCGCCGGCGGCGCGAGGGCGTACAGGGAGGGCGAAACCATCGTGCTCGAGAACGAGCTGGTCAGGGTGAAGGTGGGTCCCGACGGCTCCCTGCTCTCCGTCTACGACAAGCAGCTGGGCGCGGAGCTGCTCGCGGCGCCGAGCAACGTGCTGAGAGCGCACCCCGACAAGCCGGGCAACTTCGACGCGTGGGACATCGACCGCTCGACCGTCGAGTCGCCCGGCCACCCCTTCGAGGTCGCCGAAGCCCCGAGGATCGTCGCTGCGGGCCCGCTGGTAGCCTCGGTCGAGTACGCGCTCAGGTTCAAGTCCTCCACGGTGAGGCAGAGGGTATCCCTGCGCAGCGGATCCCGCCTCATCGAGGTGAAAACGAGGATCGATTGGAGGGAGAAGAGCTACCTGGTCAAAGCGTGGTTCGAGCTCAAGGCCAACGTCGAGAAGGGCTGGTACGAGGTGCCATTCGGCGTCGTCGAGCGCTCCACCGTGCCGAGGGACAGGTGGGACGAGGCGAAGTACGAGGTCCCCGCGCTGAAGTGGGCGGACTTCTCCGACGGCAAGGTGGGGCTCGCGATCATCTCCCCATCGCGCCACGGCTACAGCGCCAGGGGCAGCAGGGTCGGCTTGAGCCTGCTCAAGTCGCCCTTCCACCCCAACCCGTGGAGCGACCTGGGCGAGCACGAGGTGACCTACTACCTGTACCCGCACCCAGGCGACTACAGGGCCGGCGAGGTGTACCGGAGGGCCTACGAGGTGTGGAGCGGCGTCAAGGCCGTCGTGAAGGAGGGCGGCGGCGGGCGCCTGCCGCCCGAAGCCAGCGCGCTCGAAGCCCCGAAAGGCGTGGTGGTCGAAGCGGTGAAGCTCTGCGAGAAGCGCGACGCGCTAGCTGTCAGAATCTACGAGGTCGAGGGGACCGAGAGGGAGGTCGAAGTGAAGCTGCCCGGGGCCTTCGCCGTCTACGAGGCGAACCTGCTCGAAGACCGCGAGCGGCTGGTGGCCAGCGGCGACCGCGCAACCCTGCGCTTCAAACCGTTTGAGATTAAAACTATAATTCTCGAGTAATTTTAATTTTTATTTATTTCAGTTCAGTGTGGTCGCCGTCGGCAGCATATGCAATAGCAACGCTAATATAGCGATATAATGCTGTAACAGCGTGGCGCGGAGGGTCAAGACGATCGCGGTTTCGGAGGATACGTACAGGATGCTGGCCGCCTTCAAGCAGCGCACCGGTAGCGCCACGTTCGAGGAGGCCGTGCGCAAAGCGGTGGAGCTGGCTAAACAAGCCCTAGCGGCGGAGGCGCTTGAGCACGTGAGGAGCAAGAGGTTGACTGAGGAGGAGAAGCGGGTGCTCGCGGAGCTCAGAGCGAAGCTGAGGGAGGAGGGAGCGTGGCTGAGAAGGTAGTCGTCGATACGAGCGTCCTCATAGACGCGCTGGAGGAGGGCGACGAGGAGCTCCTCGCAGCGCTGGTTGAGCGCGAGGTGCTCGTGCCTTACGTGGCGCTCTACGAGTACCTGTACGGGTACTTGTACCTCGGTAGGGACGCTGAGAAGGAAAAGCGGGTTTTGGAGAAACTGTTTACAATCGTGTACCCCGATCAACAAGTGCTGATGAAGGCTCTCGAAATCGACGTCGCGCTGGCGAAGGAGGGGTTGAGGGTGCCGCAAGCCGACATAATCATCGCGGCGACAGCCATCGCCGCCGGCGCGCCCCTGTTAACGAGGGACCTGCGCCACTACCCTCGGCTGAAGAGATTCGGCTTGGAAGTTATCACGAGCATTTAAGCGAGCTTAAAGCACGCGGCAGCCCCGCCCCCCAGCTATGAACAACTTAGCACGCTAGCCTAGCCAGTCGCGCACCCGCCTCCCGCAAAATCTTAGCGCGCGCCTAGCAAAACTTTAAAGCCCGGGCTGGAAATAGCCTCTCGGCCGGTAGCTTAGCCCGGTAGAGCGCCCGGCTCATAAGCCTCCCGGAGGCGGGGAAACCGGGAGGTCCCGGGTTCAAATCCCGGCCGGCCCACCAGCGGCCTGCTCCTGCGATTCCGCTCGCGCGCCGCATCCTCATGCGCCGGTAGCGCAATAGAAAAGCGGTTGATTCCGGGAGAGCGTTTCTGGTGGGGATGTTAGCGTAGCCCCAGCGCTGCTCGCGCTAGTGCTGGACCGGGGCTCTCACCTTGTTACCGCCTTTCGGCTCGAGGCGGCTGCGGAAGGGGCACGGATCGCGCCCGCCCACGCACGGCGGCCTCCGCCCGTTGGAGAGCAGCGCCTTCCACTCCTCCGGGCTCGCCAGCACGCACCGCATGCCCTGCGCGGTCAGGTGGTAGAAGGGGCACCTAGCCCTCTCCACCCCAGCTCACCCCGCGGGGAGAGACCGGCGTGCGCGCTTGGGGGCGGCGTAGAACGCCTCTCACGCGCGCCCTCCGCGTCCCGGCTTATGTACCTAGCGCTTTTTCGACGGCGCAACCGTTTTTACCGAGGCTCGCGCTCCGCGCCTCCGTGGAGCGGCAGAAGCTGGTTCTGGTCGCGCACACGCATTGGGATCGCGAGTGGTACTACGCCTTCGAGAAGTTCCGCTACAGGCTGGTCAAGGGTCTCGACGAGCTCGTCTGCATCTTGAAGCGGGATCCCGGCTTCCGCGAGTTCCTGCTGGACGGCCAGGTGGCCCCGCTCGACGACTACCTGGAGGTGAGGCCGGAGAACGCCGAGCTCGTGAAGGAGCTGGTGAGGAGC
>JAPWTS010000055.1 GCA_028275925.1 Thermofilales archaeon | reverse complement strand
CGGCTTGCGGGGTGGTGGCGGTGGTGACGGTTAGGGAGCTCCCGGTCGAGGAGTACTGGCTGCCGGGGCACTCCGCCTGCCCCGGCTGCCCAGCCGCGCTGGGCCTGAGGATGCTCGGCAAAGCTCTCGGCGGGAGGTTCGTCCTCGTGGTGCCCGCCGGCTGCACGACGGTCATCCAGGGCACCTACCCTCGGACGCCGTCGCGCGTCCCGCTGCTCAACATCGCGTTCGCCGCCAGCGCCTCGGCGGCCTCCGGCTTGAAAGCGGCGCTGGAGCTGCGGGGGCTGGACGTCCCGGTGGTCGTGTGGGCGGGGGACGGGGGGACCGTGGACATCGGCCTCCAGGCTTTGAGCGGGGCTGCGGAGAGGAACGAGGACATCCTGTACGTGTGCTACGACAACGAGGCCTACCAGAACACGGGCATCCAGAGGAGCGGCTCCACGCCGGCGGGCGCTTGGACGACCACGACGCCCTCCGGCAAGAGGGAGCGGAGGAAGGACGCGGCCCTGATCGTGGCGGCCCACAGGGTCCCCTACGTCGCTACGGCCTCGGTGGCCTACCCGCTCGACTTCGTCGAGAAGGTGAGGAAGGCCGCATCGATCAAGGGGTTCAAGTACATCCACCTGCACGCGCCCTGCCCCACCGGCTGGCGCTTCCCGCCGAGCAAGATGGTGGAGGTCGGGCGTCTGGCGGTGGAGACGGGGGCTTGGATCCTCTACGAGATCGAGAACGGCGTCCTCAAGCTGACGGGGAGGAGCAGGACCCTCCTCGACCCCTCGAAGCGGAGGCCCCTCGAGGACTACCTGCGGCTGCAGGGCAGGTTCGCGCACCTGCTGAGGCCGGAGAGCAGGGAGCAGCTCGAGCAGCTGAAAAAGAGCGTAGACGAAGCTTGGGAAACCGTGAGAGCGATCCTGGAGCGCGGGGGCAGGGTCTTCTAGCCTCCGGCGGGCGCAGCCCGCGCCGCGGCGTGCTCGGCTATCAGCTTGGCCAGCCTGGCCACCCCCTCCCTCATCGCGTCGAGCGGCGGGTAGGAGAAGCTGAGCCTAGCCGTGTTCTGCCCGCCCCCGTCCACGTGGAACGCGCTGCCGGGCACGTACGCGACCTTGTACTTCGTCAGGGCCAGCGGCAGCAGCGCGTCCATGTCCACGCGCTCGGGCGCTTCGAGCCACACGAACATGCCGCCGCTCGGGCGCGTCCACCTCACGCCCTCCGGCATGTAGGTCTCGAGGGCTTCGAGCATCGCGTCGCGCCTCACCCTGTAGATCTCCTTCAGCTTGGGCAGCTGGCGGTCCACGAGCCCCCTCTTCAGCGCCTCGAGGAGCACGTACATGCTGAGCGTCGGCGACTGGAGCGTCACCCCCTGCTTGGCGATCGCCAGCTTCTCGACGATCTCCTCGTCGGCCACGACCCAGCCGAGCCTCAAGCCGGGTGCCAGGATCTTGCTCACCGTGGAGACGTAGATGACGCGGCCGCTCCCGTCCATCGACTTGAGGGAGGGCGGCTCAACCCCGTCCAGGTAGAAGTAGCTGTAAGGGTCGTCCTCGACGACCAGGAAGTCGTGCTCCTCGGCGAGCTCGAGCACGGCCCTCCTCCTCTCCACGCTCATCGTCCTGCCGGTGGGGTTCTGGCAGGTGGGGATGAGGTAGGCCAGCTTGGCGCGCGAGCCCTCGCCCCCCAGCCTCTTCAGCGCCGCCTCCATCGCGTCGACCCTCAGGCCGGCCTCGTCCATCGGGACCCCCACCATCCGAGGCCCGTAGACGGCGAAGGCTTGGATGGCGCCGAGGTACGTGGGGTTATCGCTGAGCACCGGGTCCCCCGGGTCGATGAAGACGCGGGCGATGAGCTCCAACGCCTCCTGGCTGCCGGAGGTCACCAGCACGTTCTCCTCCCTCGCCCTCACGCCCCGCCTCGACATGAAGCGCGCGATCTCCCCCCTCAGCTCGTCGAGCCCCTCGGTCGGCGCGTACTGGAGCGCGGCCGCCCCCCTCTCCTCGAGCACGTCGAGGATGATCCGCTTGATCTCCTCCATGGGGAAGCTCGCGGGGTCGGGCACGCCGCCGCCAAGCGAGATCACGTCCCTTCCGATCCACTTGAGGAGCTCCCTGACCTTAGACGACCTGAGCGCGCCGGCTCTAGCCGAGAACCGCCTTCCAGCCTCGACCATCTCATTTTTAACGTTTGCGCAAGGTTAATAAAGATTAGCTCTAGTAATTCACCGGGACCCGCCCCCGGCGGCTTAAAGCAAACGCTGCGACCGCGCTCGAGCGTTCGCAGATTCCGCAGGGCGCGCGAGAGGCCAGTTGGGGCGGTTAGAGGCGCGCGCCCGCGCGGGAGGCCCGCGCTTTTCTGCCCCCTCTGGCCCGCCCGTCATCGTTCCGGCGGGCCCACGGGGGTGAACCCCTCACCGCCCGAGAGCGAGCTCAGCCCCCAGCCTCGTCCCGGCGTCCGCCGGGTGCGCCCGGCGCGCGCACGGGCAGCGGGGCGGCGCGTTGAGCGCCTCCCCGCCAACTCGCCAGCAGGCACCGAGCTAAGGGACCGCTCAGGTCCCCTCACCGCTTGCGCTCCCGCCGCGTTTTCTCCGCGGCTCACGGGCGGAAAGCGAGGCGGGGGTTTATAAACCCTGCCCAGAGTAGACCGAAAGGTAAAATTTTCTAAACGGAAAGTTAAAGAAAAAGAATAGAGAATGCGCAACGATACTATTATGCTGGAGCAGCTAGGCAGGCGAAAGGTTTCAGCGGCGCGCCGCGCGCGTTAGAGGCCGAGAGCTGAAGCCGCCGCGTAGACGAGCCAGCTGACCGCGGCGGACGCGAGGATCGACCAGGCTACCGCTGCCGCCGCGAACCTCGCGCTCCCCGATTCCTTGTAGATCGTGGCGATTGTGGCGGCGCAGGGCATGTAGGCCGTGTAGAAGACCGCGAGGGCCAGGGCCTGCGCCCGGCTGAGCTCCAGAGCCCTCAAAGCCTCCACCGGGTCAGTCGAGCCCTGAAGGGCCGCGAGCGAGAGGAGGATGGTCTCCTTAGCCACGAGCCCCGCCAGCGCGGCGAACACCGCCGCCTCCGCCTTGCCGCCGCTCAGGCCGAGGAACGACGCGAGGGGGGCTAGGGCCCTGCCGGCCATCGCCGCGTAGCTCTCTCCCGGCTCCGCGGGGCCCGAGGGGCCGTAGCTCGTGAGACCCCAGACGACCAGGCTGAGCCCGAAGATCACGAGGCCGGCCCTCTTCAGGTAGTGCTTCGCGTAGTCCCAGGAGATCCACCAGAGCACTCTCAGCGAGGGCTTGTGGAGAGGGGGTAGCTCCAGCGCGAGCTCCGGGGCCTCGCCGGCGCCCAAAACCCTCCTAACCGCTAGGGAGGTTGCCGCGAAGAGGGCGAGCGCGATCGCGTAGGCCGTTGCGAACGCTGCGGCGGCGAGCAGCGGCGAGTCCGCGAAGTAGGCGGAAGCGAACGCGAGGAGCACGACGAGCCGCGCTTGGCAGGGGACGAAGGGCACGGCCGCCATCAGCTGCCTCCTCTCCGCCTCCTCCGGGGCGGTCCTCGAGGCCATGACAGCCGGCACGTTGCAGCCGAGCGCTACGAGCAGCGGGTACGCGGCGCGCCCCGACAGCCCGACCCTCTGGAACAGCCTGTGGAGCGAAGCGGCGGCGTAAGGCCCCACGCCGCTGTCCTCGAGGAACGCGAGGACGAGCAGCGCCGTCAGGATCAGCGGGAGGAAGGAGAGCACGAGCGCCAGCCCGCCCAGCAGCCCGTCCGCGAGCAGCGAGGCGAGGGGCGAGGGCGGGAGTCTCGCCCGCAGGTAGCCGGCGACCGCGTCGAAGAAGCTCGAGATGAGGCCCGAGAGCGTGAACGACTCCAACCGCTCAGCCATCTCGCTTAAGCCGGCCGCCTCGAGCAGCGCGTTGAGCGGGAAGCCGGTGTTCAGCGAGAAGACGAGCGCGTAGGCGGAGACGAGGATCGCGAGCGAGAGGAGGGGCCCCGCCACGGGCGAGAGGAGGAGCCGCTCGAGGGTCCCGCGCCCCTCCGAGACGCGCGCCCTCACGACGGCCCTCCTGCTCACTTCGTCGACGAAGCTGAAGCGCCTCGCGACCGCCAGCTCCTCGGGGTCCACCCCGGCGGACCTCGCGACCGCCTCCCTCAGCTCCCTCGCCCTCCCGACGGCCGCCCCTCCCCCCGCCCCCTCGACCAGCTTCGCGAGGTCCTCGTCGCCCTCAAGCAGCTTCAGCGCGATCCAGCGGAGCTGCGCCCTCACTCCCAGCCTGAGGCCGGCGAGCTCCCGCTCCACCTCCGCGATCGCGGGCTCCAGCAGCCCGTAGTCCACCTTCAAGGGCTCGCCGCCGCCCCCCTCGAGCACCTCCCGCAAGGCTTTGACGAGCTCGCCCAACCCCTCACCCGTCACAGCCGAGACGGCCACTACGGGCACGCCGAGCGCCCGCCTCAGCGATTCGACGCGCACGTGGATCCCCCGCGCGTGGGCGGCGTCCCACTTCGTCAGCGCCACCACAGCGCGACCGGTCAGCTCGAGGACGTGCACCGCCAGGTACAGGGTGCGCTCGGGAGCCAGCGAGTCCACGAGCACGAGCACGGCGTCCCAATCCCCCCTCAGGATGTAGTCCCTCGCGACCTTCTCCTCGACGCTGACGCCGGCCAGCGAGTAGACGCCCGGGAGGTCAACGAGCACGACGTCGGCGCCGTCCAGGTGCAGCACCCCCTCCTTCCGCTCGACGGTGGTCCCCGGCCAGTTCGCGATGTGCGCGATCTCCCTCGTGAGCCTCGTGAAGAGCGTAGACTTGCCGACGTTCGGGTTGCCGACCACCGCCACCCTGTAGACCCGCCTGCCGCTACCCACCTCCGCCACCCGCCGGTCTCACCAGGATCTTGGCGGCCATGCCGCGCCCGAGCGCCACGGTCACGCCCCTAACCCTCACGACCACGGGGCCCCGCCTGTTCGCGATCACTTCGACCTCGCTGCCGGGCGCGAAGCCCATCTCGAGCAGCCTCCTCCTCGCGCCGACCCCGCCCGCTACGCTCACCACCACGACCCTGCTCCCCTCCGGCACGCTAGCGAGAGGGACCTCCACGACCCCTCACCCCGCCCTTTCGACATAAACGAGGCTGGCCACGTCCATCGGCAGGCGAACCACGCTGCCCCCCGCTCTGACGAGGAGGTGGTCGCCCTCGACGCCCTCAACCTCCACGCGCGCGCCCACGCTCAAGCCGAGCCTGCCCGCCCACTCGAGCGCCCCCCTGAGCTCGCCCAAGCCGGTGACCGTGTAGACGCCCCTACCCACGCGGCTGAGCGGCAGCCCCCTGCGCGAGCCCCTGGCCGGGACCGGGTTGCCGTGCGGGCAGCGGTCGGGCATGCCGAGGTACCTATCGGCCAGCTCCGCCAGCCCGTCAACGTGCTCGAGCGCGTGGGCGAGCTCGTGCGCCTCGCGAGGGCCGGCCCCGAGGACGTCGGTCAGCAGCCGCTCGACGATCCGGTGGTTCCTCACGACCCTCTCCGCGACCCGCAGCCCCCTTTCCGTCAGCCGGTAGGAGAAGCCCCTCCGCTCGACGTACCCGCGCTCGCGCAGCTTAGCCAGAGCCTTCGCCGCGGTGGGAGCGCTGACCCCCAGCTCCCCGGCGATCACGCTCAACCTGGCCTCGACGCCGGCCTCGCTCAGCCGGTAAAGCAGCGCCAGGTAGTCCTCGCTCCGGACCGGCCTCTCCTCCTTCACCTCCTCGAGCGCCTCCCCCCTCGAACCCACGGGGCAAGCGGCGCCGAGCGCCCTTAAAACTTTTTTCGCCCAGGCTAACTTTCACTTATGAAAGGCGTACACGAAGGCCTGCTCGTAGGCCCCCTCCGGGAGGTACACGGCCGTCGCGTAGCCCCGCCGCTCGAGCTCCCGCGCCACCAGCGCGCTGGGCGTGACGCTCGTGTGCACCTCGACCACGATGCGGCGCGCGCGGCGAGGTGCGAGGAGCTTGGAGCCGCGCAGCAGGTCGAGCTCGTACCCCTCCACGTCCACCTTGACCAGGTCCAGGGGGCCCTCGGCCTCGAGGAGGGCGTCGAGGGGGAGCAGCCGCACCCTCCTCATGCTCCGCGCGCCCCCCACCGCTCTAGCGTACTCCGGCTTCAGCGTGGCGTTGATGGGCGAGGGCGGCACCAGCAGCTCCGCTTCGCCCCACCTGTCGGAAGCGCAAGCTCCCACGACCCTCACGTTGGCGAGCGAGTTCGCCGCAGCGTTCATCATGACGAGCCTCGCGTGCTCCGGGAGCGGCTCCACCGCGACCACGCGGCCGCCCGGCCCGACCAGCTCGGCCGCCCTCACCGTGTAGACGCCGACGAACGCCCCCACGTCCGCGACGACCCAGCCTTCGCGGGGCTTGAACTGGCTCAGCGCCTCGTAGTCCCTGTAGAAGAAGACGTGGAGCGCGTTCCTCACCACCTCGGGCAGGTAGCCGAGCGGGGCGTATACGCGGAGCCCCATCGGGAGCTCCAGCCGGAAGAGCGCGCGGCCCGCGACGAACCTGAAGGGGCTGAGCGCGAGGAGCGCCAGCCCCCGCCTCAGCGGGAAGCCCGCCGCCACCGCGTCCGCCAGCCAGCGCACGGCCGGCGGTCGCCGTCAAGCTATTTAATCGCGCGCCCGGTGGGGGCGCGTGAGCAGGGTAAACCCGATGGAAGCGCTGGACTACATGCCGCACCCCCTCATCATCGTGACGGCCGGCGACCCCGACAAGCCGGGCAGGAGGGGCGGCATGACGGCTGCTTGGGCGTGCCGCGCGTCGTGGGACCCGCCGCTGGTCGCCGTCGCCATCGCCCCGGAGCGCTTCACGCTAGAGCTGATAAGGGAGAAGGGCGAGTTCGTGATCAACGTCGTGGGCCCGAGTCTCAGGGACGCGGCGTTCGGAGTCTTCGGCTCGGTCTCCGGCAGGCAGGTGGACAAGTTCGAGAAGAGCGGCGCGAAGATGGTGAAGGCGAAGAGCGTGACGGCTCCCGCGCTAGCCGACGCCGTTGTATCGATCGAGTGCAAGCTCGAGAAGATCGTGGAGGCCGGCGACCACATGCTGGTCGTAGGCCGCGTCGTCGACGCTTACAAAATGAGGGAGGAGGAGCCGCTCGTTTTCCATTTGTGGAGGGCCAGGGAGCTTAAATAGTATTTTATTCACTGTTTCGTTCCGGGCTGCTTTGCCGGCGGCATAAAGCGCGCGCCCGCGCGGTTTTCCCGCGCTTTTCTGCCCCCTCTGGCCCCGCCGTCACCGCTCCAGCGGGGCCCACGGGGGCGTTGAGCTCTTCACCGCCCGTGATCGGGCTCCGCCCCCGAGCTTCATCCAGTCCGCTAGGGGCGCCCGGCGCGCGCACGGGCAGCGGGGCGGCGCCTGAGGCGCGACCCCGCCAACTCGCGCCCTCATCCGGGGCTCCCGGGTCGCACGCTGCTAATTAGCAGCTTCAGCTCTTCCGGCAGCTGCAGCTTCCGCAGCGGGTGCTTCGGCATCGGCAGGCCCAGCTCCTTGACCCAGTGGTAGAAGGGCACGTAGTCGCGGTCGTCGTAGAAGCCGCACCTTGTGCAGTAGGCGATCCTCGTCCGCTTCGTGTGCACGATCTCCAGCTCCGAGCCGCAGAATGGGCACCTCGTCGAAGGGTAGCACTCGAACGTTACGTAAACGCCGAACCAGTTCGCTAGATTTCTAGCAACCTTTTCTAAAGAAAGCAAAGTCTTCTGTAAGTAAGATCCCTTAATCGACTCTGGATCCGGTATGTCGAAGTTCATGAGCACGCTCCTTCCGCTCGCTCTCTGGAACGCCTTCTTGAAAATCTGCGCGGCGGCAGCCTTCACCCAGCCTCTCGCTCTGAACCTTTTCGAGAGCCTCGCGAGCGCGAGGTTCACGCCTCTCTTGTGGCCGTAAGCCGCTGCAGCCTGCCGCTTCGCGGCGGCTTTCAGCCGCTTGCTCCTGTTCGGCGGCCTCAGCTTCGGCGTCTCCAGCACCCTCGTCTCAGTCCCGTCGGAAACAGCGTAAACAGCGACGATCCCGTAGTCCGAGTTCGCGTCCACGTAGCACAACAGTGCACCCTTAGGATCCGGCATCACCGGCTTCTGCCGCTCGACCCTCAACACGATCTGCACCTTGAGAAGCTCGGGGTGCTCGTCTTCACGCCATTGCACGCGCACGGTCTTCGCGACCTTCAAGGGAGCAACCTCCCTCTCCTTCTCCTGAAGCCACTTCAGCGCCCTCTCTGGAAGAGGCAGCTCCAGCCGCTCGCCGCCACCCAGCCTCACAATTAGCTTGTCATCTTCGATGTAGGCGCCGCAGTAGTAATGCAGAGCATCGGCGAGCGGCAGCTGCAGCACCACCCTCCTCGGCCTCTTCATTTTTTCGACCTCGCCGAACTGGTAAACCCGCGAATCCTCGTCGAACGCGTGCCGGTAGTAGCTCGGCAGCTGGCGAGCGCGCTCCAGAGCCAGCCCCACGCCCTCCTCAAGGTTCAAACGCTTCGACCAGAAGTACAGCGCCGCGACAGCTCTGTACACTTTGAAGAGCTCTTTAAGCCGCTGGAAAACGCCGGCTGGGAGCTCGCCAACGCGGTACAGTAAGGTCAAGACCCGGAAGCCCTCCACCACACCCTCCTTCTTCCTCCTCCTGCCCCCCATAGCCCGCCCCTCGCGCGCTAGCGGACGGGGAATCTCGAGCTCAAGAGCCCGGGGCTCCGGCCCCCTCATTGCGTGCTCCCTTACCGCGCTTTCCGCGCGGCTCACTGGCTTAGGGCGAACTGAGGGTTTATAAAGCTTGCCCAGAGAAGCCCGAAAGTAAAATTTTCTAATCTAAAAGTTTAAGAAAAAGATAGAGAATACGCAGCACTGCTATAGAGAACGCTCCGAGGCGCGCGCATAAAGGCTAAAAGCGCGCGAGCGCGGGGTCGGCGTGGTCGAGAAGTACGATGTGATCGTGGTCGGCGGAGGGCCCGCTGGGATGACCGCGGCTTCGCGGATCAAGAGGTTGAAGCCGAGCATGCGCGTGGCCGTGTTCGAGAGGAGCGGTTACGTCAGCTACGCGCCGTGCGGGCTCCCCTACTACCTGGGCGGGTTCGCCGAGAGCATCGACTGGCTCGTCCACTACACGGTCGACGTATTCCGCAGGAGGGGTATCGACGTGTTCACGCGCGCGGAGGTCGTGGAGGTCGCTCAGGGTTACGCGAGGGTCAGGGTCGGCGGCGAGGAGAAGGCGTTCGAGTGGGACAAGCTGATCCTGGCGACGGGCGCGCGCCCCCGCCTGCCGCCGATCAGGGGCTTGGACCTCGAGGGGGTCTTCACGCTGAGGACGCTGGAGGACGGGGAGCGCGCGAAGCGGGGCGTGCAGAGCGCGCGGCGGGTGGCGGTGATCGGCGGCGGCTACATAGGCTTGGAGGTGGCGGAGAACCTGAAGCGGGTCGGGAAGGAGGTGGTGGTCTTCGAGATCCTCCCGCACGTGATGCCCACGCTGGACCCTGACGTCGCCGTTTCCGTCGAGGAGGAGCTGACGAGGAACGGCGTGGAGCTGCATTTGGGCGAGAAAGTGGTGGAGCTCGCGGGAGGGGATAAGGTCGAGAAGGTGGTCACCGATAAGGGCGAGTACAGGGTGGACGCGGTCTTCGTGGCCACGGGGGTGGCCCCCGAGACCGAGCTGGCCAAGCAGCTCGGCGTCAAGCTGGGGGCCACGGGCGCCGTCCAGGTCAGCAAGAGGATGGAGACGAGCGTGGAGAACGTGTACGCGGCGGGCGACGCGGCCGAAGCGACCAACCTCGTCACGGGCAAGCCGGACTGGTTCCCGCTCGCCCCGGTGGCGAACAAGATGGGCTACGTGGCCGGCGCCAACGCGGCTGGCTTGAGCGCCGAGTTCCCGGGGGCGGTGGGCACCGCGATCACGAAGATCTTCAACCTCGAAGTGGGCAGGACGGGGTTGACGGAGGAGAGGGCGAGGAGGGAAGGGTTCGAGCCGGTTTCGGTCAAGGTGGAGACCGTCACGCGGCCCAGGTACTACCCCGGAGGCTCCAGGATCGCGGTGAAGCTGATAGCCGACAGGAGGAGCGGGAGGCTGCTGGGCGGTCAGATCGTGGGCGGCGAGGGGGTCCTAGCGCGCGTCAACGCGCTCGCCACCCTGCTGGCGAAGGGCGGCACCGTGGAGGACCTCTTCTTCGCGGACCTAGCCTACGCGCCACCCTTCGCCCCCGTCTGGGACCCGCTCGTGCTAGCGGCGAGGGTCATGATACGGGAGCTCGGCGGCGCCGAGTGAGGGAAAAGGTTTTCAGCCGGGGCGCGTGGGCGGAGGCGCGGGATGAGCGACCGATGGCTGCCTGACCGGTGATTGAAAGGGTAAGCTGCTCGACCGCGCTAGGGTCCGGGGCGGCGCCGGTCGCCCGGGCCGATGTGCCCCCTGCTCGTTTGCACGATCACCACCTTGAGACCGGCCGCCTCCAGCACCTTCTTCACCTCCAGCATCTCCCGGGGGCTGGGCCTCTTCAGGTCCCTGCGGCGGAAGGCGGGGAAGTAGTCGAGGACCGTGACCTGGATATCGCTGCCTATCGCCGCTAGCCTCTCGCCGGCCTCCGCCACCTCCTCCAGGCTCACGAGGTCCCTGTTGTAGACGAGGCCGACCCCCAGGTACACCCGGTCCCTGTAATTGTCGTAGATGTACTCGATCGCCCTCCACGCGGTCTCCAGGTACCTGGACGCGAGGTCCCTGTCGCTCAAGCCGGTCACCCTCATGTAGGTCTCCACCCTCGCGCACTTCGGCTCGACGCCGATGTTGTTGCAGCCCGCCTCCACGAGCTCGTCGACGTAGTCGGGCGTGAGCAGGGTGCCGTTGCTGTCGAGGTGGCGCCTCACCTCGGGCTCCACGAGCCGCGCGAGCTCCCTGAACAGCGACACCAGCCACCTCCTGTTCAGCGCCGGCTCACCCCCGCTCACCGCGACGCCCCTCGTCCCGTAGCGCCTCTGGCACTCCGCGAGCAGCCGTGCCGCCTCCCGCGGGGTGAGGGCGGGGCTCGCGTTGTCGTAGGTCACGAGGTAGTTCTGGCACTGGGGGCAGCGCAGGTTGCAGCCGGCGACCCAGATCGCGGCCTCCACGTAGCTCGCGTAGTCCACCTCCCACCAGGGCGTCGCCTTCCCGCCCACCAGGTGGGGCTCGGGCCCGTGGGCGATCCTCCTCGGCTCGAAGCCGGCCACGTCGGTGGAGATCCTCATGCCGTCCCTCACCGGCGTGATGCACGCCCGCTCGAGCTCCCCGTCAATCACGAGCGCGCAGCTCCAGCAGCCGCCCGTGCGGCAGGCGAGCGACGGCTCGCGCCCCGGCTCGTTGAACCGGAACCCCGCCGAGGTCAGCGCTTCAGCCACTGTCACGCCGCCCGGGACCTCGAGCGGGGTTCCGTCCACGGTCACGCGAACAGTGCCTCCCTCGGCGGCTGGGACGAGGTACCTGGCCTCGTGCGGGCAGGCCCAGTAGCAGGCGAGGCACCCGACGCAGCGCTCGGGCGAGCGGCAGACGCTGACGAGCGCGCAGACGCCGCACCCCCTGCACTTGGAAGCGTCAACCGAGACCCTGTAGCGCGCAGCGCGGCGCTCCACAGCGCCCTGCCCGTTTGCGCGAGAGCCGCTTATGAACCCTCCTCGCCGCGGAACGAGCTGGTGCAGCCGTGCCTCACAGCCCCTAGCCGCCTAGCGCGCTAGCGGCGGTCTGCGAACTCGCGCTCGCCGCCCCCTCTAAAGATGCGATGCTGCTGACGGGCATCTTGCAGCGCGCGGCAGCTTTAAAACGCACCCCTCCGAGCCACTCGCAGGTGATGAGTGAACTCCCCGTCCGAGCGATGAAGAAGTTTTTGGGAAGAAGTTTCTGGTCGCGCGCGCCCGCGCGGGTAGGCCCGCGCTTTTCTGCCCCCTCTGGTCCGCCCGTCATCGTTCCGGCGGGCCCACGGGGGTGAACCCCTCACCGCCCGTGATCGGGCTCAGCCCCCAGCCTCATCCCGGCGTCCGCCGGGTGCGCCCGGCGCGCGCACGGGCAGCGGGGCGGCGCG
>JAPWTS010000054.1 GCA_028275925.1 Thermofilales archaeon | reverse complement strand
CGTGGTGGTGGTCAAGCTTTTGCACACGGCCGACAACCACCTCGACCCGAAGCTGTCGTACCTGGGCGCTAAGGCGATGGAGAGGAGGGAGGACTTCCTCAGGGCGTTCCGGCGCGTCGTGGAGTTCGCGCTGGAGCGCAAGCCCCACCTCTTCCTGGTAGCGGGCGACCTCTTCGACTCGGTCAACCCGAGGAACCCGGTCAGGACGCAGGTGATCAGGGCCTTCCGGAGGCTCCACAGCGAGGGGGTGCGCGTGGTGGTGGTCGCCGGCAACCACGACATGCCGAGGAGCGCGGAGGAGGGGATGTCGCCGCTGCACGAGCTGGAGGCGTCCGGCTACGCCCGCTTCCTCTCCTCCCCCGAGCGGCCGGAGGTCGAGCACGTGAGGGTGGAGGGGCTGGACGTGGCGGTGGCGGGCCTCTCCTTCAACCCCGCGGTGCCGGAGGGGGAGAACCCGCTCCGCTACGCGCGCTCCAGGCTCCCGGTGGAGGGGGACGTGAACATCGCCCTCCTCCACTACAACTTCGCGGGCGTCGAGGCGCCGCCCGCCTGGAGGGCCCCCGCGATCTCGCGGGAGGACGTGCCGAGGGGCTACTCCTACGTGGCGCTAGGCCACGTGCACTCGCGCGCGGTCGTCGACCTGGGGGAGGCGGTGGCCGCGTACCCCGGCAGCACGGAGCGGAGGAGCTTCCTCGAGGAGGGGGACGGCGCCAAGGGCTTCCTGTGGGTCGAGGTGCCCCAGGGGGGCAAGCCGAGGATCGAGTTCGTCGAGACGCCCTCGCGCCCGATGAGGACGGTCTCCGTCGAGGTACCGCCGACCGCCGAGGACCCCGTCAAGCACGTGCTCTCCTCCCTCCCCCCGCCGCAGCCGGACCTCCTGCTGAGGCTCGTGATCACCGGCCTCCTGCCGCTCCAGAAGGTGACCAGGTACAGCAGGGCTGAGCTCCTCAAGCACCTGGAGAAGCGCTTCTTCCACGTCGTCGTCGACGACAGCGGGCTCCGCTGCTCGCTCGATAGCGCCCAGCAGCCGCGCGTGCGGGCGAAGAGCCCCATCGAGGCGTTCAAGGAGGAGGTGGCGGCGAGGATCGCGAGCGCGCTCCTCGAGGAGGACCGGCGCGTGCTGGAGAGGGCGCTCGAGCTCGGCGTGAGGGCGCTGGAGGAGGTGGGAGCGTGGTAGTGCTCGTCAGCCTGCGGGCCGTGAACTTCCGGAGGCTCAACATCCCGGAGCCGCTCCAGCTCCCCAAGGGCCTCGTCATCATCCGCGGGAGGAACGAGGCGGGGAAGTCCACGCTCCTCGAGGCGATCCTCTTCGGCCTCTACGGCGAGCACCGCGTGATCTCCGCGCTGAGGGGCAACGCGAGGCTCGAGGACGCGGTGAACCACAGGTCGAACCGGGCCTTCGTCGAGGTCGTGTTCGAGGTGGACGGGAGGAGGTACAGGGTGGAGCGGGCGATCGAGCGGGAGAGGGGCGGCGCGAGGCAGGTGGACGCGAAGCTCGTCGAGATCACGGGCGGCGGCGAGCGGCTCGTGGCGGTGGGGGTCGCGAAGGTCAACGAGGCCGTGCAGAAGCTGCTGAGGGTCTCGTGGCAGGAGATGCTGGCGACGAACGTGATCGCGCAGAAGGACCTCGAGAGGATCGTGGAGATGGGGAAGGCGGAGAGGGACAGGGTGATCAACATGCTGATGGGCTTCGAGAGCTACAACAAGGCGGCCGACAAGCTCGACGAGGAGAGGAGGGAGCTCCAGCAGGAGCTCCAGCTCGTGGTGAGCGAGCGGGATGGGGTCGCGGGCCAGATCAAGAGGCTCGAGGAGCTCGCGGGGAAGCTCGACGCGTGGAGGAGCGAGCTGGAGGCGGCGAAGAGGAGGGTCCCCGAGCTGGAGGCGAGGAAGATCAGGGTGGAGAAAGCGCTCGGCTACCTCGAGCGGCTGGAGAACGCGCTGAAGAGGAAGCTCGACGCGAGGAGGAGGCTCGAGGACGCGCGGGCGAAGCTGGAGCAGGCGAGGGCGGAGCTCGCCGAGCTGGAGGGCGAGCTGAGCGAGCTCCGCGGGGCGCTGGAGGGGAAGCGGGGCGAGCTGGAGAGGATCGAGGCTTCGCTCGAGGCGCTGGAGGGGCGGTTGAGGGAGGCCGAGGGGCGGTGGAGGAGGCTGCTGGAGGTGAGCTCCAAGGTGGGGGAGCTGTGGAGGAGCTACGCGGACGCCTCCAGGGACCTCGAGGAGCTGAGGAGGAGGGTCGCGGAGCTCGAGGGCAGGCTCGGCGGCCTGCCGAAGCTGAAGGCCGAGAGGGAGAGGATGGCCGAGAGGCTGAGGGAGCTGGCGGAGGCCGCGCCGAGGGGCCTCCCCCGCTGGAGCCTCGCTGCCGCCGCTGTCTCGGCCGCCGCGGCGCTGGCCCTCTACGCCGCGGTGGGCCCGTGGTCGCTGCTGGGCCTCGCCGCTGCCGCCGCCCTGCTCGCGCTGGGGGCTGCGGAGCGCTCCAGGAGGGCGGAGGCGCTGAGGCTGGAGGAGGGGCGCGTGAGGGGCGAGCTCTCCCGCGTCGAAGCCGAGCTCGCGAGCCTCGAGAGGGATCGGGAGGAGCTGGAGAGGCTTAAGGCTAGGGAGGGCGAGCTGAGGGAGCGGCTCAGCGCGCTGCTCTCCCAGCTGAGCGGGGCCGGCGGCGAGGATTGCGCCCGGGACCCGCGCGGTTGCGCCGAGGCGCTCTCGAGGGAGGAGGGGGCGGCGAGGGCCGAGTACGAGGAGGTCTCGAGGCTCGCGGGCGAGGCGAGGCAGAGGGCTTCGGCGCTGAAGGCGGAGATCGACGGCTACGAGCGGAGGGCGCGGGAGCTGGAGCGCGAGATCGAGGAGCTGCGGCGGGAGGCCGAGCGGCTGGAGGGGGAGGTGAAGAGGTTGGAGGCCGAGTACGCGTCCATCGGGGTTCCGGAGCCGCCCTTCGCGATCGAGGGGCTCGAGCCGCCGCTCTCCGAGGAGAGGCTGGAGGCGGTCGCCGCCCTGAGGAGCAGGTACGCCCAGCTGCTCGCGGAGGCCTCGAGCGAGCTCGCGAAGCTCGTCTCGAAGATCGGCGAGCTCTCGAAGGCGATCGCGGAGACGGAGAAGGCGCTCGGCGAGCTCCCGGCGCTGAAGGCTAGGCTGGCGGAGCTCGAGGCGCGGGCGAAGGAGCTGGAGGCTGAGGTCGCCGCGCGGAGGGCGGCGGTCGAGGCGCTGAGGAGCGCGGCAGCCAAGGTGAGGGCAGCTTTCGTGCCGAGCGTCGAGAGCAACATGAGCTGGATCATCTCGCACGTCACCGGGGGCAGGTACAAGGCGGTCCGCATCAACCCGGACACCTACGACGTCGAGGTGTACGACGCGGAGGCGGGCAGGTGGCTGCGCCGCGACATCTACAGCGGCGGCACGAACGACCAGTTCCTGCTGGCGATGAGGATCGCCTTCGCCCTATCGCTCCTGCCGGCGGCGAAGGGCGCGTACCCGCGGTTCCTCTTCCTCGACGAGCCGCTCGGCTCATCCGACCAGGAGAGGAGGGAGAGGATTGTCGAGCTGCTGGCGAGCGAGCTCACCCGCTTCTTCGACCAGATATTCTTGGTGACGCACGTCGAGGTGGAGGAGCCGCCCGGCTCGACCGTGGTAACGATCGAGAACGGCGTAATTCAGCGCGTGCACGCGGTTGGAGCGAGCGAGGCGCCGGGCGGCTAGCGAAGCTTGAGCCAGCGGCGCCCCAGCGACCCCAGCGCCTTGAGCGCCCCCTCGACCGCCGCCGAGAGGGCGATGAAGGTGGCGGCGAGCGCGGCGGCCGGCGTCCAGAAGTCGAAGTACTTCGAGTTGTAGGTCCTGGCGGCCGAGAACAGCTCGTACACGCCCACGAGCCCCGCCAGCGTCGTCGCCTGGACCAGGTAGACCGCCTCGTTCGCGATCGCGGGGAGCGCGGCCTCGAGGAGGTGCGGAGCCACCACGTACCTCAGGACCTGCAGCCTGCTGGCGCCGAGGCTCTGCGCCGCGAGGATCTCCCCCTCCGCCGCCGACAGCAGCCCCGCCCTCACGTACTCCGAGACGTACGCGGACGAGCAGAGGGCGAGCGCGAGGGCCGAGGCGGCCATCGGCTGGAGGGGTGCGCCGAGCTCGGGGAGGCCGTACGTGAAGGCGTAGAGGAGCGCGAGCAGCGGGAGCCCGCGCAGGAGGTCGGCGACCGCGTCGAGGACCGCGCGCAGCCTCCCCGGGAGGCAGGCCCTCAGCACCCCCAGCAGCGTGCCCAAAGCCACCGCGGGCGGCAGCGACAGCGCCGCGAGGGTCAGCGTGTTCGCCAGCCCCGCCGCCAGCAGGTCGAGCAGCTCAGCGAGCGGCAACCGGGACCACCCGAGCCTTCCCGAGGCGCCCGGCGAGGGCTCGAGCGAACCTCGCGAGCTCCCCGTCGCCCGCGGCTTCCGCCAGCGCGGGCAGCTCCTCCAGCCGCCCGCAGAGCGCGACCCTCCCCCTCGACATCAGGCACACTTCGGCGCCGAGTTCCGCGATGAGGGCCGCGTCGTGGGTGACGACGAGGCTTGTGACCCCGCGCTTCGCCAGCTCGACGATGGCGGCGGCGACCTCCTCCGCCCCGAGGGGGTCGAGGTTGGACGTGGGCTCGTCGTACAGGATCACCGCCGGCTCCATCGCCAGCGCCCTAGCGATCGCGACGCGCTGCCTCTGCCCGCCGCTCAGCTGGGCGGGGTAGAGGCCCCAGAGGCTCCTGTCCAAGCCCACTGCCTCGAGCGCCTCGGCGGCGAGCGCCTCGGCCTCCGCGCGGGGCAGCCTCCTCACCTTGAGGGGGCCGAAGAGCACGTTCTCGCGCGCCGTCATGTGGCTGAACAGATAGCCCTCCTGGAACACGAGCGCGACCCGCTGCCTGACGAGCCTCGCGTCGACGCCGGGCGCGGTGACCTCCGAGCCCTCCAGGTAGATGGAGCCGGCGTCGGGGCGCAGCAGGAGGTTCAAGCACTTGAGCAGGGTGGTTTTGCCCGAGCCGTTGGGGCCCGCCAGCGCCTTGACCTCGCCCCCTCGCAGCGAGATCGAGGCGCCGTCCAGCGCCTTGAAGCTCCCGAACCTCTTGACGAGGCCGACCGCTTCGAGGACTACCTCCACAGCTCGACCACCCCCGCGCCCAGCGTGCCGGGGACCGCGAGCCTCCCGTGCAGGAGCCTGGAGAGGCGGAGCACCGCCCACGAGGCGGCGTAGACGAGCAGCCCGGCGGCCAGCATCCAGACGAGCGAGTAGCCGGTGGCGATGCTAACCAGCCTAGCTCTCGCCAGCGCGTCGAGCACCCCCACGGCGAGCCCCAGCGTCGACTCCTTCAGGAGCGATGAGAGCTCGTTGAAGAGGGCGGGGAGCGCGAAGCGCATGCTCTGGGGGAGCACCACGTGGAGCGCCGCCTCCCGCTCGCTTAGGCCGAGCGCCAGCGCCGCCTCGAGCTGACCCCCCTCGACGGCGGACACCGCCGCGCGCAGGATCTGGACCTGGAAGGCTGCGGTTCTGACCGCGAGCGCCGCAATGCACGCCAGCAGCGCGTCGGAGGGCAGGCCGAGAGCGGGGAGGAGCAGCCAGTAGGTGGCGGCTATGAGGACGAGCGGCGGAACCCCTCTGACCGCGCGGGACGCCGCCGCCACGAGCTTCGCGGCGGCTGGGGAGGAGAGAGAAAGCACGAGCGCGGCGGCCGCGGCGGCGAAGCCCGCTAGGAACGCTGAAGCGGCGATGATCAGGTTGTACCGGAGCCCGGCGAGGATCAGCGAGATGTAGGGCAGGAGATCCCGCACGCGCCCCACCTCAGCCCAAGCCCCACTTCCTCAGAAGCGCGTCCCACTCCGGGCTCTCCATCAGCTTCTCGAGCTCCCTGTTGATGCAGTCCCTCAGCCACTTGTCCTCGGGCCTGGTGGCGATCCCGTACGCCTTCACGGGCCCGATCCTGCCGACGACGCGGAGGCTCGAGGCGAGCTCCGGGTGCTGCCTCAGGTAGGGCTCGAGGAACGCCGAGTCGAAGATCCCCGCGTCCGCGACCCCCTCCACCACGGCCTTGAGCGCCGCCGGGTACGACTCGTAGCCGAGCTTAGCGATCGGGTAGCCCTCCTGCCTCAGCTTGTCGGCGAGCATGTCCGCCGTCGAGCCCGTTTGAACGGCGACCTTCAACCCCCTCTTCAGCAGCTCCTCCGCGCCCCCCTCCACCCCCGCCCTAACGACCAGGTAGTGGGTGTACGTGTAGTAGGGGATCGAGAACCAGACCTTCTCCGACCTAGCGGCCGTGATCGTCATCCCCGACGCGATCACGTCGACGTCGCCCGAGGCGAGCGCGTTGACGATCGTGCTCCAATCCCACGGCTTGAACACGGGCTCGAACCCGCAGGCTTCGCCGATCCTCTTCATCACGTCCACGTCGAAGCCGACGATCGAGCCGTTGGGCAGCATCTGGGTGAAGGGCGGGTACTGCGCGTCCAGCCCCACCACCACCTTCGGCTTCTCCCCCGTCTTCGGGGGTTGGGCGAACTTCCCCCCACCGCGGGCGCCCGGCAGCGCGGCGCCCGCGAGGCGCGCCGCCGCGACCCCCAGCGCGAACCCCACGATCAAGCCCAGCAGCAGGTAGTTGAGGCCCTTCATCGGTCCCACCTTTGTGGGAGTGAGGTTTTAAGCCTTCCGGGGGCGCTGGGAGCTCGTGAGCTCGCAGCTGTACGAGTTCGCGGTCATGGACTCCAAGGGCAGGATCTTCATCCCGGCGAGGATCCGAGCCGTCCTCAACGTGCGCGAGGGGATGAGGTTCATGGTGATCGCGGACCTCGAAAGGCACGAGATCAGGCTGGTGCCGCTCGCGGACGCGCAGTCCGAGGTCGTCAAGCTCACCGTGCTGATGAAGGACGTCGTCGGAGCCCTCTCGAAGGTCGTCGACGCGCTGGCGGCGGCGGGGGTCGACCTCCTCATCACCCAGTCGAGGACAATCAGGAGGGGCGAGCTCGCCGAGTGGGTGGCGATCGCCGACTTCTCCAAGTCGGAGTTGAGCATCGAGAAGGTGGTGGAGAGGCTGTCCAGCCTCGACGTCGTGAAGAAGGTCGAGTGGGAGCGCCTCGAGTTCGCGGCGCACAGGGCGAGGGGTTCCTAGCCCGGCGGGATGCTGGATGCGCTGGAGGCTAGCGCTGCTGGCGGCGCTCGCCCTCGCCGCGGCCAGGCTCGCGGCATCCCAGCCGGCCTACGCCTCGCAGCTGTTCAAAGTGTACGACCACGCGGGCGCCGGCTCCGAGTACGCGGCGGCCGTCGCCTCCGCCCTGGAGGAGGCGTACGCGGCCTTCAAGGGCAGCGGGGTCGCGCTCGCGCCCCCCTGCTCCGGCCCGCGCTACGCGGTGCACGTGGTCGAGCTCGCCGGCGGGGAGGGCGGGCTCGTGAGGTGGCAGCTCACCAGCGAGGGCGGGCTGGTCAAGGGGGCTTGCGTCGTCTGGGTGAACATCACGAAGGGGTTGGACGCGCGGCAGCTCAAGCACGTGGCCTACCACGAGGTCGCCCACATCGCCCAAGCCGCCTACTACAGGTACGAGGCTGTCGCGCTGGCCTACCCCTGGTACGTCGAGGCGTCGGCCGAGGGGCTCGCCAGCGCCCTCTCCGGGGTTTGCGGCTGGGAGCCCCAGTACTTCTCCTACAAGCTGTACGGCTACAACCCCTACTCCTTCTCGGGCCCCTCCAGCCAGAGCTACGCGCTGTCCGCGTTCTACTACTGGGTCGCGGGGAGCGGCTATGCCTCCCCGCGCGACGCGCTGTCGGGCTCGCTCTCGGGGGCTTCGGTGGTCTCCGACTGGGTGAACGAAGCCTACGCGAGCTTCCTGCTCGCCCTAGCGCGCGGCCTGGAGGTCTGCGGAAGCCGGTACGCCCCCTCCTTCGTGGACGTCTACCTGCCGAGGGGCTCGTGGAGCGCGGAGGTGAAGCTGGATGGGCTCAGCGCCGCCTACTTCAGGGTCTCCGTGCCCGCGCCCGGCCCCGTCCTGATAGCGGCGCCCGGCGGGCTCAGGAGCAACCTTCTGCTCAACAGGCCGTTCAGAACCGAGAACACCACTCTCCTCCTCGCGCTCGTCAACCCCTCCCTCAACCCGGTCAGCGGGACCGTCACCGTGTCCTACACGCCGCCCTTCGAAGCGGCTCTAGCTGGCGGCGTCTTCGACCCCGCGAGCGGCCGGCTCGAGGTCGTCCTGCGGCTGCTGTTCGCCGGCCAACCCGTCGAGGGGACCGTGTACGTGAACGGGACCGCCGTGGAAGCCTCATCCGGCTACGCGCGCGCCGCGCTCAGCGCGCCCGGCTGGGGCTCGTACACGGTCGCCGTCCACTACCTGGGCGAAACCGCATACGTGAAGGTGAGGGTCGCGCAGCCGGCGGCGGAGCTCGAGACCGCCACCCCCCTCTACCTCTCGGGCAGCGGGCGCGGCGAGCTGGTCGTCCGCCTCAGGAACGCGGGGGACGTGGCTGTGAAGCTGCGCGCCGGCGCGGTGGCGCCGCCCTTCCTCTGGGTCGCCCAGCTCGAGCTCGAGGCGCCGCCGGGCGAGAGCCGCCTCAACCTCAGCTTCAGCGTGGTGGGGCCGGTGGAGGCGGCGGGCGGCGAGGTTCGGCTGAGCCTCGGCCCCAGCTCCCTCGCCCTCCCCTTCAGCGTGGTCCCCTCCAACCTGACAGTGCTGGAGGCGAGCTACGACGCGGGGGCTAACGCGACTTCAGTCGCCGCCGCGGTCGAGCCGCTGGGGCTCCGCCTCACCGCCCGCGTACAGGGCCTCTCGGGAGACGCGTGGTTCAAGCTGTCCACGTACTACGTCGGCCGCGCCAGCGTCTCGCTGCCCCCGCCCCGCGTCAACCTCTCCGCCAAGCCGATCCTCGTCGCCCCCTCCTGGGTGCTGCTCGCGGTCAACGCGACGGTGAGCGCCGGCGGCGCGTGCCCCGCCTACCCCGCCTCGTACAGGGTACCGGTCGCGGTTAACGGCACGCCGCTCGGCACCGCCTCGCTGCGCTGCGGCGAGCTCGCGGCGCTGGGGGCGCTCCTCAACGCGACGTACGGGCCCCGGGCCGCCGTAGTCCTCGCGGAGAGGGCCGGCGCCGCGCTCGAGGTCCCCGTGCCGCTGCCGGAGCTGGAGGCGAGGGCCGTCGACTGGCTCCTCAGCGACGAGGGCGGCCGCGTGAGGGTGGAGGTGAGCGTGAGGGGCCCCTGCAGGTACCTGGTGATGGGGCGCGAGCTCGCGAACTCCACGCTGGTGCTCGAGGAGAGGCTCGGCGCGGGCGCCGCCGAGCTGGTGGTGGACACCGGCTTCGGGAGGTTCGCCCTCAGCGCGCCGCCCACCTCCCTCGAGCTGGAAGCCCCCCGAGTCGCGGACGCGCGCAAGCCCCTCAAGCTCGCGGTCGTACTCCGCACGCAGGCTAGGGTCAACGCGAGCGCCCAGCTGCTACTCAACGGCACCCCCGCCGCCGAGGTGAGGCTGGCGAAGGGGGCCGGCGGCTGGGCCCGCTACGAGCTGGAGGTCCGGCCGCCCGGGCCCGCCCTCTACAACGTAACGGTCCGCGCCTGGTTCGCGTCGGCTTCCGCCAGCGTGGCCTACGTCCTCGCCCGCGGCTTGGAGCTCGCGGCGCCCCCCTTCGCCCTCCTCAACCGGAGCGCCGAAGTGAGGGTGGCGCTGCGCGCGGAGCCCCCGCTGAAGCTCCCCGTGAACGTCACCGTGGAGGGCTGCGGGCGCTCGAGCTTCCAGGTGGAGGCGAACTCGAGCTTCACGCTATCCTACGCCGAGCCCTGCACCGCCCGCGTGCTAGCCTCGTTCCTCGACCTAACCGCCCGCGCCGAGATCCGCTGGGACGCGCTCTCGCTGATCCCGGAGCGCTACCTGGGCGCGCTGCGCGGCGGCTTCGTGGTCCCCAACGGCACCATAACCTTCACCGCCCGCTTCTCCAACGGGTCGCCGGCGCCGGCCAAGATAGAGGTCGAGGGGCTCCCCTCCTTCACCGCGCGCAAGCCGGGGAGCTACGCGCTGCGCGTGCGGGCGGAGTACGCCGGGCAGGTCAACGAGACCCTCGTGACGGTGTACGCGGTTCCCGAGGCGCTCTACCGCCGCGCCCTATCGGCGCTGGCCGAGCTCGGCGAAGCACCCCACCTGAAGGGCGCGCTGGAGGAGGCGGTGGTCTCGGGCGAGTGGGGGAAGGTGGAGGAGTTCGCCGACGCGTACGAGCTCGCCGGAGCTAGGGCGAGGTACGGCCTCCCAGCGGCCCTCATCGCCAAGCGCCTCGCCGAGCGGTGGGCGGCAGCGGGGGACGAGGGAGCGCTGAGCGCGGCGGAGACGCTTCTAGCAGTCGAGATCCCACTGTACCTGGCGGCTGCCGCGCTCGCAGCCGCTCTTATCAGGAGAAGGGCGCGCAGGGGCAGCCCCAATAAATGATAAGGTAGGAGGGTGGAGCCGGTAGAAGGCGGCCGGGTGGAGGGGGTTGAGCGCGCTGCTGCGCTCGCTCTTCAGCCCCGCTCGGCCCCCCGAGCCTTCGCCCGAAGAGCCGTTCGAGGCTGGAGGGCGGGCGCAGCCTCGCGCCCTCCCTCCCCCACCCGGCATGTTACGGTACGCGAGCCTCGTATAAAACGGTGCCGCCTTCGACCGAAACTTTCGGGCACCTCAAGCAATTAGGGGGGCGCGCTAGGCTGCGCCATAGCTCCTACTGCACCAGCTTGGCGCGGTTTGCCTCGCGCGAGCCCTCGGGGACCTTGACGTCGTGGATCGTGAGGAGGGGGATGAGCGCTGCCGCCCTGAGCGCGGCGGAGAGGGCTAGCCCGTACCTCACCTCCTCCCACCCCGCGCTCCTCACCAGCCGGTCGGTGAAGAAGCCTCCGAGCGCGGAGCCCAGCGACGCCGAGATCCCCTGGAGCAGGTTGAGCGTGGAGAGGTAGCTGGCTTTCAGCTCGGGGTCGGCGACTTCCATGGCGTAGAGCGGTATCGCGACCATGCCTATCGCGACGAAGGGGCCCGAGAGCAGCTGCCACGCGAAGATGGGGAGGGGGTCGTGGGACAGCGCGTAGACGGTTGGGAACATGACCAGTCCGGCCCTGCTGACGATCACGAGCTTCTTCAAGCTCCTCCCGTTGATGCGCTTGGCTAGAGCGTACTGCGAAACCATCGTGGAGGAGGTGGAGAGCAGGTTGAGGAGGGCGAGGTCGGCGACGCTCATGTTCAGGACGTACCTTTGCGCCAGCGGGAAGAGCGGCCAGGCGATAGCCATCGCGAAGTTGTAGATCGAGGTGGCGACCGCGAACCTGGCGAAAACCCTGTTACGCAGAACCAGCAGGCTCGAGGTCAGCGTGACTCCGTTCCCGCGTCTCCGCCGCTCGACACCGAGAAGGGCGAACCATGTTGTCGACGCCGCTAGGCTGACAACGCCCGACGCCGTGAACACCAGCTTCATGGTCTCCAAGCTGGGGTTCGCGAAGAACATAGCAGCGAAGACGGGCAGCGCTGAAAGCTGGGCTGCGGCGTTCAGGTAGCTGAGCACCCTGCCGCGCTCGTCGCCCGGAAACAGCTCTCCTACAAGAGCTGTGAGAGCTAAACCCGAGACGCCGACAACGATCGCTCTAGCCGTGATCATCGCGACAAGCAGCAGCGGATTGAGCGTCAAAGGGACGAGAAGCCATAGGATCGAGGATAAGATTGAAGCCGTTAGCAGGAGCCGGACGTGGCGGCCGGTTCGGTCTAGCCATGGGCCGGCTAGCACCTGCGTAACCGTGGGCAGGGAGTTCACTGACATCTGCAAGATCCCTTGTAGCGCGCCTGAGCCGCTCAAGGATGCGAAGTAGTAGCCAATGTATGGCGCCGAAAGGTTGTCCGCGAGTGACGCTAGCGACTGCCTGACGATCAGCGCGTGCTCAACGTTGCGCTTGTCCTTACCCACGAGGTAGCCCGGTTGGCTTTTTCCGCTCAAAAAGTTTGCGTAGCTTTTAGAGGTAACCGCTAGTAGGCCACGAGAAGGTAGAGGCACGTGGCCGCCAGCAGCGCGCCTGCCAAAGCTTGCGCGTAAGCCAGCTTCTTCTCGCCGATCTGGCCCGTGAAGGCCGATACCGCGCTGGCTGCAGCCGCGATCGCCAGCAGGGGCGCCACGTACACGAGGTTGTACAGCGCGAGCAGCAGGTAGCGCATCTCCGGCTGGGGCAGCCTGGAGAGCAGGGCGGCTGACACGAGCAGGGGGCCTCCCCCGC
>JAPWTS010000053.1 GCA_028275925.1 Thermofilales archaeon | reverse complement strand
GGCGGCGACGGGCTCGCGGACCAGCCCGTCCAGCTCGGGCAGCCGCAGCGGCAGGACCACCAGGACGTGCTCGCCCCTCGCGCGCGCCAGAGCCCGCGCGTCCACGCGGACCCCCCTCTCGTCGATCGCCCCCACTACGGACTCTCCGACCTTGATCAGGGCGTAGGGCCCCGGGGGCCACCTGAAGCTGGGGGAGGTCGCCGCGGCTAGCACGTGGCGCCGCTTCAAGCACTCGAATACGCCGAGGTTCACCGGCCGCCCCCAGGGCGTTGAGCGCGCGGAGTAGGCTTCCTCGAGCTCCCTGACGCGCTCGACCTCCTCCACCTTCAAGAGGCGGCCCCCGAGGACGCCCCTGCCGGCGAGGGCCTTGAGCACCTCCTCGGCGGGGCTCATAGCCTGACGGGTTTGCCCTCGGCGCTCGAGCGGATCACCGCCTCGATGATCCTCACGTTCTCCACGCCGTCCTCGGCCGTTACCGCGGGCTCCGAGAGCCCGAGCACGCACCGCAGGAAGTGCCGGTCGGCCTCCCTGAGGAAGCCGGCCGCGAGCCCGTGCACCCTGTGCAGCTTCGCCAGGTGCGGGTACCCGTACGACTTGGCTGCGACGGCGATCGCCTCCCTCTCCGTGTCCACGTGCACGGCCCCCTCTGTGCACACGAGCTCCAGCTTGAAGTCGAAGATCGAGGGCGAGGACTCGGGGAGGACCCAGCCGCTCTCGAGCAGCGCGAAGCCCTCGTCGAACCTCAGGACGGCGGCGTACGCGTCGGGCGTCCCCAGGTCGCGCAGGACCTTCGACACGGAGACCGCGTACACCTCCCTCACCGGCCGCTCGAAGTACCAGCGGGCGAGGTCGGCGGTGTGGCTCATCAGGAAGAAGGCGACGCTCGTCCTCGAAGCCCAGCTCAGCATCCTCCTCGGGACGTGCAGGGTGTCGCTCAGCCTAGCGTACATGTAGAGGGGGGACCCCAGCTCGCCGCGGCGCAGCAGCTCCTTAACGTGGGCGAAGGGCGGGTTGAAGCGGTTCTCGAAGTTCACCATCAGGATCGCGCCCCTCCTCCTGGCTTCAGCCGCCATCCGCTCGGCCTCCTCCAGCCTCGTGGCCATCGGCTTCTCCACGAGGACGTGCTTGCCGCACTCGAGCGCGGCCATCACGGGTTCGAAGTGCAGGTGGTCGGGCGTGGCCACGACGACGGCGTCCACTCCGCCCCTCTCGCACAGCTCCCGAGCGCTCCCGTAAGCCGCGGGCACCCCGTACTCCTCGGCGACTTTCCTCGCCCGAGCCAGGTCGACGTCGGCCACCGCCACGAGCTCCGCCCCTTCGATGCCCTTCAGGGCTTCCACGTGCGCGAGGCCCTGGTTGCCCAACCCCACGACGCCAACCTTGACCTTGCCCGCCACGGGCGCCTGTGCGAGGCCTGCCATATTAAAGCGCTGCCGCACAGCGCCGTGTCACGGTCCTCTCTCGATAACGGCGGCCCTTCCGCGAGAGAGGCTCCAAAGCTGTGGCTCCGCTGCAGCGCAACCTGTAGAGCAACCGCACGGATTTACTGGCTCGCGCTCAGAACAACCCTCCTGGAGTTGTTCTGGCTAACGTTCGGCGCAACCACGCAGGGGACCCCCACGAAAAAGTTTTGCTGACAGCGAGTAGCAACATCTTCAGCGCGGCGGCTCACCTCTTCGACTCAAGCCTAGCTCCGCACGCTGAAAACGCACAAAAGAGCGGAAGTTGTCCCGCAACCGCTAAGCCGATGAAGCGCTATAGGTAGTGGTCTCCCTGAGCCTAGCGTTCTCCTCCTTCAACCTTGCAAGCTCGAGCTTGAGCTTTTCGTTCTTCTCCTTCGATCGCGCGGCCTCCGCGGAAGCTCCCGTTTTGCAGACCGTAAGCGCGCGCTAAGGGACATAGCTGATGGAGTGCGGGGGAGGGTTCGGTGGGAGCTATTCAGCTACTTAGCTGAGGCGCGCAATTAGCTTCTTATACCCTTGTCCTGACGGGAATACGGGGGGCTGGGGGGTCAGCGTCGAGTGGTGTCTTCACGGCTACGCGCGCTCGGTTGTCATCATCCCCCAGCCCTCCCCCTCCTCTCAAAGGTCTTTAGCGAAGCGACCGCTCCCGTAGAAGGGCTGCGCCTACCCGCGCCCGTCCCCCTTCCTCCTCGCCCTCACCCGCGAGCCTGAGACCGAAGAAGTGACGTCCCCCTTCCACGGCCTCTCCACGAACCCCATCGAGCGTATTTGCATGTAGAACTGGTCGCGCGAGAGCACGGCTGTCGCCCCCGGCTCCTTGAGCCAGTTCACGTAAGCCTCGTACAGCTTCTTGCGCTCGACCCTCGCGTGCGGGTCTTTGACGCTTTGCTCCGCTAAGAACCGGCAGACGGGGCTCGGGGGTTCCGCTCGGTGGTGGAGTGAACGTCTACGCCCCTCTCCCTGCGGAGGTTCCACCTAAACTATGCGTCTTCACAAAAACCCTCAGCTTTCCTAGCCCTCGTCATCCCCCTGCGGAGGTCTGCAGTTCCAGCGCACATCATCCGGTACCTGCGCGCGCGAAAGCCTAATAATTTAGCGGCGCGGTGCAGCGCGCATGGCGGCCCGCTTCAAGGGCAAGGTTGCGATCGTGACCGGCGGCGCCCGCGGGATCGGGGCGGCGATCGCGACGAGGCTGGGCAGGGAGGGCGCCAGAGTCGTCGTCTTCGACATCGACAGGGAGGCGGGGGAGAAGCGGGTGGAGATGCTCAGGGCTGAGGGCATCGACGCGGTCTTCGTGCACGGCGACGTCGCGCGGGAGCCCGACGTCGCGCGCTGCGTGAGCGCCGCTGCGGAGACCTTCGACCGGTTGGACGTGCTCGTGAACAACGCGGGCATCGGCTCCTCGGGGAGACCGGTGTTCGAGCAGACGCTCGAGGAGTGGGAGCGGGTGATATCCGTCAACCTCACCGGGCCCTACCTCTTCGCGAAGCACGCGGCGAAGGTGATGGCTGAGCGGGGCGGAGGGGTGATCGTGAACGTCGCGAGCACGCGCGCCCTCCAGTCCGAGCCCAACACCGAGCCCTACAGCGCCTCGAAGGGGGGCCTGCTCGCCCTGACGCACGCGCTGGCGGTGAGCCTAGCCCCTTACAGAATCCGGGTCGTGGCGGTATCGCCCGGCTGGATCGACACGAGCGAGTGGCAGCTCCCGCCCCGCAAGCCGCAGCTAACCCGCCTCGACCACGAGCAGCACCCGGCCGGCCGGGTCGGCAGGCCCGAGGACGTGGCGGCGCTCGTCGCCTTCCTCGCGTCGGACGAAGCCGGCTTCATCACGGGGGTCAACGTCGTGATCGACGGCGGGATGACGATCAAGATGCTGTACCTGGACGACGCGGTCATCGAGAGCGCGGTGGCGCTGCTCACCGGGGACCGCGAGCTCGCCGCGCTGATCAGGAGGGCGCTGGCGGGGGGCGACCTTGGCAGGGTCAAGGAGGCGCTCAAGGCGGCGCTAGGGGCGTGAAGCCCGCCGCGCGCAGCGCGCAGCCGCGTCGTACACCGCGATGATGTTCTCCACGGGGGTGCCCGGCAGGATCGTGTGGCTCGGCCTCAGCGTGTAGCCGGTGGGGCCCAGGTTCTCGATCAGCCACTCGACCTCCCTCCCCACCTCGTCGGCGCTCAGGAAGGGCAGCCTCTGCACCCCCAGCCCCCCTTCGAAGCTGATCTCGTCCCCGTACGCCTCCTTGATCCGCTTGACGTCCATGCACTCCGGCTGTATCGGCTCGAGGACGTCCACCCCCACCTCGATGAGGTCCGGTATTATCGGCTCGATCCACCCGTCGCTGTGGAAGTGGAAGAAGGCGCCCCGCTTGTGGATCGCCCGCGCCAGGCGCTCGTACCTCGGCTTCAGGAACCGCCTCCACAGCTGCGGGGAGATGAGCATCGTCGTCTGAGCCCCCACGTCGTCGCCGCTGTACACTTGGTCGACGCCAGCGTCGGCGAGGAGCGCCGCCTGCTGCTCGGCGATCGCGAAGAGCTTGTCGAGCACGTAATCGACCTTCCACGGCTCCCTCAGCATCGCCCTGTAGATCGCGTTGTAGCCGAAGAGGGCGCACGCGGTCTCGAAGGGCTGGAGCGCGTAAGCGACCACGCAGTAGCTCTCGTGCTCCCTCCTGAACTTCTCCACCGCGGCGTAGTCCTCCTCGTTCACCTCGGGGAACGGGTACTCCCTCACGTCCATCCACTCCAGCGGGTGCACCACGTGCATGCTCGTCCTACCGTCGCTCGAGGTGGCGTGCAGCACGCCCCAGCTGTCCCGCCACAGCCTCCTCCCGCCCACCTCGACCCAGCCGGGCTCGAAGCCCCCGCGCAAGCCGATGCCGAGGAAGCTGATGTTCGGGAGGAAGCCCCTGTAGTCCACCTGGAGGCGCCTGAGCAGCCGCTCGAGGTCGCTCTCCCCCAACCTCGCGGCGAGGCTCCCGTAGGGCTCCGGCCGCTCGATCCAGATGCTCAAGGGGATCCTGTCCACCTCCTCCCTCAGCACCGCCCTCAGGCACCGCTCCCTCGGCTCCATCGAGCTCGCGAGCGCCTCGAGGTAGAAAAGCGCTGCGCCCTTGGTGCAGCTCGGCGGGGGCGCCGGCTCGCTACTCCTCGACCTCGATGCGCAGCGTCCGAGCCTTTTCGGGGACACCCTTCAGCGTTGTCACCATTGCTATTACGACCCTCTTGAAAAGGTTCTGGACGAACGGGTTAAGGTCGATCGGCTTGCCGTCGACGAGCACCTTAACCTTCGAGCTCAGAACTGCGCAATCCCGGGGGCTCGCCTCCCCCCTGAGCACGGCTGCGGCCAGCGCGACGCAGCTGCCGTACCTGCAGGACCCGCAGTCCAGGCCCGCGGGCGGCTCGAAAGCCTTCTCCTCGATCAAACCGGCGAGCTCCTCCTCCTCGCCGGGCCCGTATACGGGGACGCTCGCGCCCGCTACGCTCCCCGACGGAGCGTAGGCCGCGATCGTGAGAGGGTGCGTGAGCTTCTCGAGCTCCTCCCCGCTCCTGACCACCGCGACTCTAACTCCTGGGAAGCTCTCCTTGAAGCCCTCCGCGACCAGGAAGTCGTAGGATCTGAGCAGCGAGAGCGCCTCGGAGAGCGCGAGGCTGCGCCTCTCGAGGATCTCGACCGCCTCCTGGGACACCGCCAGCGCGACGGCTGCACCAGCTTCGAAGAGCTTGGCCGAGTCCGTGGGGCTCAGGGTTAAGCTGCCGTGAGCGTGCTTCAGCGCAGCCACCCTGTAGCCGCGCGAGGAGAGGATCCTGACGAGCTTGGTCGCTAGCGCGGTTTTGCCGGAGCCCTTGAAGCCGACCACCGCGACCGCCTTCACGGCTGCGGCGCTTCACGCGGTCGCCTAAACTTTTCCACGGCGAAAACGCTCGCCTACCAAGCGCTCGATAAGGTGGCTAGCGCCCCACTAAAGCAAGTTAAAAATCGCAATTCGTGGTTTTTAGGAGGAACATTGCTTTCCCTTCGCTTCCTTCTCGGCCGAGAGTTCAGCTTGTCTCCTGAGTTCTTTAAACGGCTTTTTTAGATCAAGGGCTCCTTCGAGCACCTCGAGGGGGTCTGAAGGCAGGGGAACCACCTTAAGGTGGTCGCCGGCGTTGATGACCAGCACTTTTCTCTTAATGTTTAGCGCCTCTCTCAGCTTCTTAGGGATTGTGAGCCTCCCTTTGCTATCCAACTCCAAAACAACCAACGTTTTCCACCCTGCTTTAAGCGGATAAAGGGGATTAAATTTCTCGCCGCTAATGGGGAAACTGAGGATCGTTAGCGCGGCGCGTCACGCTTCACTGTTTTTACGGCTTCCCGCCCGAAGCCTCTGCTACGCGCTTAGAATCTCCTACCGGCGCTAGTGCTTCATCCACAGCCTTCACCAGCTTCTCGACTTCCCGCAGCGCGTCCTCCACGTCCTCCCTGGTGGCCAGGTTCTCGTAGAAGTTCTTGTGCATGGAGTCGGCCTGCCTGAAGACCGCCCTCACCCAGTCGCCCAGCTCCCTCGCCACCTCGTTCTTGTACGCCCACAGCTCCGCGTGGCTCTCGATCCTCCGCCCCCTCCTGCGCAGGGCGTGCGCCTTTATCGCGAGCGCGCACGCGCCCCAAACCCTCTCCGAAGCCTGCCTCAGGTCGCCCCTCTCGAGCTCGATGCGGGCTTGGCGCAGGAGGTCCTTAGCCCCCTCGATGTAGCTTAGGGCGGCGTCGAGCGGGTCGAGCCCTTCTACGGCGATCTCGGCCAGGCACTCGCTGATGCTCATGCCCCTCCCCTCCGCCCTCCTCAGCAGCTCCCTGTAGACGACGTCGGGCACCGCCACCTGCACGACCGCGCGGTAACAGCGGCGCCGCCCGTATAAAACCTAGCGTGCGCTAAGGCTTAAGTAGGCGCGAGGGCCCAGCCAGAGCATGGAGCAGAGGAGGTTGGGGAGGACCGGCTACAAGGTGACGGTTCTCACGATCGGTGGGGCTGGGATAGGCTTCGTGCCGGACCCCCAGGAGGGCGTGAAAGCGTTCGAGTTCGCTTTGGAGAAGGGGCTCAACATGCTGGACATCGCCCCCAGCTACGGCGACGCCGAGGTCAGGGCCGGCCCGCTCGTGAGGAAGTACAGGAGCAGGCTCGTCATCGCCGAGAAGACGCTGGAGAGGACGAGGGAGGGGGCTTGGGCCGAGCTGAAGCGCTCCCTCGAGAGGCTGGGGGCCGGCTACTTCGACATCTACCAGTTCCACGCCGTCAGCTCCCTCGAGGAGCTGGACAGGATATTCGACAAGGGCGGGGCCCTCGAGGCGTTCCTCGAGGCGAGGGACACGGGTTTAATCAAGTATATCGGCATCACCGTCCACAACGACATGCGGATCGTGCTGAAGGCCCTGGAGCGCTTCGACTTCGACACGGTCCTCATACCCGTCAACGTGGGCAGCTTCATCGCTCCGAGCCCGGAGAACGACTTCCGGCCGGTGCTCAAAGCCGCCGTCGACAGGGACATCGGGGTGATCGCGATCAAGGCCATATCGAAGGGCAGGTGGCCCGGCGGCCAGCGGCGGGCCATCGGGGACCGCCCCTTCGCCACATGGTACGAACCCCTGGAGGAGCAGGAGGACATCGACAAGGCTGTCTGGTTCACGCTTTCGCAGGAGGGGGTGACAACCTACTCGATGAGCGCCGAAGTGAGGCTCTGGCCGAAGATCATAAGCGCGGGCGAGAGGTTCAGGAAGCTGAGCGAGGAGGAGCAGAAGGAGGTCGTGGAGTACTTCAAGCGCAAGGGCGTGCGCCCGCTCTTCCCCGAGTGAAACCATATTTCTTTTTCTCTTAATATCTCCTCAATGTGAAAGAGTAAGGGAAATTAGGATCCCAGCCCTGGGTACCGCGTGGGTAAGATCAGGACCGTTTTGGGCGATATACATCCCTCTTCCCTCGGTTTGACGCTGTCGCACGAGCACGTGATGTGCGATTTCGCCGGCGCCAGGAGCGTGGACAGGAGCAGGTACGATAGGCGCGAGGTTGTCCGGACGATGCTTCCCTACCTCCTCGAGATTAGGCAGCTCGGCGTGACGGGTTTCGTTGACTGCACGCCGGCCTTCATAGGTAGGGACCCCATCGTGCTGGCGGAGCTCTCGAAGGCCGCGGGCATCCACATTTTGACGAACACCGGCCTGTACAAGGAGCCGTACCTGCCCGATTACGCCTACGAGCGCTCCGCGGACGAGCTGGCGGCGATGTGGGTAGCCGAGATCGAGGAAGGGGTTGAGGACGAGATCGTGAGGGCTAGGACCGGCAGAGTCGAAAGGTTCCCGGTGAAAGCGGGTTTCGTGAAGATCGCGGTCAACCCCGGGCCCATCGAGCCGGTGCAGGAGAAAATCGTCAGAGCGGCGGCCCGGTGCAGCCAGCTCACAGGCGCGGCTGTAGTCTGCCACACGGGCCACCCGGTCGCCGTACTCGAGCTGCTGAGAGTGGTTAGAGAGGAGAGGCTGGAGCCCGACAGGCTCGTGGTCGCCCACCTTGACGCGGTAGACGACCGGAGCGTGCACGCGAAAGTGTTCGAGTGGGGCGCGTGGGCATCGTACGACGGGGTCAGCGGGTCCACCGCGGAGAGGACGCTCAAGCTCCTGGAGCTCGCGCTCGCGGAGGGCTTTGAGGAACAGGTCCTCCTATCTCAGGACGCGGGGTGGTATAGCGTGGGGGAGCCTGGAGGAGGCCGGATTAGAGGGTACTCGTACCTAGTGAAGGTTTTCAGCCATCTTATCGAGGAGAAGTTTGGGAAGAGCCTAGTGGAGAAGCTGCTCGTTCGAAACCCGGCCCGCGCCTTCGAGATGAGGTGAGCCGCGCTTCGTTCGTCTCGAGCTTCGCGATCATGCTTTTTATTCGGCAAAACTGGCAAACAGGGCTCGAGCTGGGCTCGCCGCACTTAGAGCATGAGAGGAGGCTCGGCTCCTCAACGCTGATGAGAGGCTGTATCCTCTCGAGGAAGCTCCTCAGCATCTGGAACTTGATGCTTGGGTGCTCCTCCTCGAGCAGGTCCAGCACCCTCTTGTACTCGAAGCTCGAGGCGCCGCTCGAGTAGGGGCACTTCCACGTCACGTGCTCGAGCCCCAGCGCCTCCACGTACAGCTTCGTGTCCCTCTCGGGCGTCTCGACGAGGGGCTTCGCCCTCGCGACCAGCTTGCCTTCCGGCGGCAGGTACGGCCTCAGCTTGGCCAGCGCCTTCAGGTCCCCCCTGATGTACGCTTGGAGGAGGGCCGCCAGGAAGTCGTCGAGGTTGTGGCCGGTCGCCAGCACGTGGGCCCCCAGCTCCCTCGCCTCCCTGTTCAGCACGTACCGCTTCACGGCGCCGCACAGGGAGCACACGGGCCTGCGCAACCCCCTCAGCTCGTCCACCGAGAACCCGTACTCCCCCCGCAGGTCGACGACCCTGCACGGGACGCCCAGCCTCTCGCAAACCCTCCTGGCGAGAGGGACGTACCTGTCGCTGTGGCCCGCTATGCCCAGGTCGATCGTGATCGCGACCAGCTCGACCCCCAGCTTCCCCCTGAGCTTCCACAGCGAGTGGAGCAGCGCGACGCTGTCCTTACCCCCCGAGACCGCCACCGCGACCCTCGAACCGCGCTCGAACATCCCGTACCGCTCGACCGTGCGCTCCACCCTCCGCTCGAAGAAGCGGACGAAATCGTCCCTGCACAGCTGGAGGTTCGCGTACTCGAGCCTCGCGTAAGCCGGAGCCCCGCAAACCCTGCACTTGCCCGCCATACCCGCGCCCCCGCCGCCTGGAGCCTTAAAGCGGTGCGCCGGGAAAAGTTTATCTGTAGGAAGTTTGACCTACAAAGCCCCGTGAGCGGGGCGCAAGCTGTTGGAGGGGTCCGCGGGGGGCTGGAGAGGGTCCTGCTGGTCGTGCTGCTGGTTTGGGCGGTGGCGGCCAGCGCCGCCGCGGCGTACATGTACCAGCAGGCGGAGGGGTTGAGGAGCGAGCTCTCGTCGGCGAAGGCCGCTCTCGCCGCGACGGAGTCCGAGCTGCGCGCGCTGCGCGCCAGGGTCGTGCTCGTCAACGTGGCGATCGACTACGGTAACGGCACCGTGAAGTGGTTCAACTCCACGCCGCTCCCGCAGGGAGCCACGGTCCTGACGGCGCTGCTCTGCACGGCCTCCCGCGTCGAGTACGTGTACGGCAAGTACGGGGCTTACGTCAGAGCCGTGGACGGGGTCGAGGAGAAGATACTTTCGAAGAGCGAGGGCTACAGCTGGCTCTGGTACATCTTCAAGGAGGGGAAGTGGGCGATGGGCCCCGTCGCCGCCGACGCCTACAAGCTCTCCGACGGGGACACCATCATGTGGAGGTATGAGCACTGGAAGTTCTGAAGCGCTGGAGCTCAGCGGGGAGAGGGAGGTTCAAGCCGTAGCCTTGCTCCTTCTTTTGAGCGAGGGGGTGAGGGGCAGGTACTCGGCAAGCTCCCTCCTCGGCTTGAGGGAGGGGGTCGTGCGGGGGCTGTACGGGAAGCTGAAGGAGCTTGGCTACGTTGAAGCGAGGCGCGGCGGGGCTCGGATCACGGAGCTGGGTAGGAGGTGGCTGGCGGAGCGGTTGAGGCTCCGCGGGATCCTGGGGGCGAAGCTGCTGGAGGAGGTCGAGGCGTGGGGGTCCAAGTACGCGGGGGCGGCAGCCTCCCTCGAGCGCGAGGTCCGGAGGGTGGTCGCGGCGAGGGACGCCGCGGTCAGGGGCGGCGCGGCGATGGCCCTCATCGTGAAGAGGTCGGCGGGGGGCTTCTACCTGCCCCTCGTCGAGGAGTACGACCTGGAAGCGGGAGCCCCCGGCGTCTGCAGGGCGCTGGAGGGGCTGCCGGAGGGGCGGTCGTACCTCGTGGTGCTGGGCGAGAGCCTTTACGCTTGCGTGAGGGGCCTGCTCAGCGCCGCCGCGGCCGCGGAGGGCGGTTGAGCGTGGACGCCAAGCGCGTAGCCCTGATCTCCACGTTCACCGCGCTGGCCGTGGCCCTGCGCCTGCTGAAGCACGCGGTCGCGGGGACCTTCCAGTTCGTGAACGCCCCCCTCGCCATCGCGATGGTGGCAGCCTACGCGGGGGGGCCGTGGGCCGGCGCCGCCGTGGGCGCTCTCTCCTTCGTCCTCAGCGACCTCCTCATATGGCTGGGCCCCTGGACCCCCATCAACGCTGCTCTAGCCGCCGCGGTCAGTTGGCTCTGGGGCTTCGCCGCCCGCGCGGCGCGCAGCAGGATCGCGCTCTTCGTCCTAGCCTACCTCTCGACCTTCGCCTACGACGTGCTGTCCTCCGTGCTCGGATACCTGATCTACCTGCCGGGCGCCAGCAGCGCCCTAGCGCTCGCGCTCGTCGGGCTGTTCCTCCCCGCGGGCGGCGGCTGGATGGTCGGCGTGGGTCCCCTCACGGAGTTCACCACGGCCGCGCTCGCTGTCTTGTCGATCGAAGCCCTGCGGAGGGGCTCCCCCCAGCTGGCGGCGACACGAATATAAGCGGGGGAGCACGCTCAACCCGTGCGCGCGCTGGTCGCGCTCGTCGCGCTTCTCGCGCTGGCCCAGCTGGCGGCGGCCGGCCCGATAGCGCTGCTGGCTAGCGACGGCAGCACGCCCCTCGTCGGAGCGAGGATCGTGGCCGAGAAGCTGGACGGCGAGCGCGTCGAGCTGACCGTGCCGCCCGACGGCTCGGTGACGGTCAGGGAGGTGCCGCTGGGCATCCTGAAGATCACGGTGGTCAGCTGGAAGGGGGTCCCCATCAACTACCAGTGCGTCGTGACACCGCTGAACGCGACTGTTGTGGTCCCCAAGGTCCACAGGCTGGTGGTGAGCGTCGTGGGCTCGAGGGGGCAGGGGCTGGGCGGGGCTGCGGTCGAGGTGCTGTACGAGGGTAGGACCGTCGAGAGGGGGGTCGCCGACGGGGCCGGGAACTACGCGACCCTGCTGCCGGCCGCCAGCTACGTGGTGAGAGCCGAGTACGGGGGCAAGAGGGCGGAGAGGCGGGTGGACCTCGCGGCGCCCGACAGGGTGGTGCTGCAGCTGGACGTTTTCGCCGAGATCGGGGGCGTCGCCCTCTCCTCCAGCGAGGTCATGGGCCTCATCGCGCTCGCCGCCCTGGTCCCGCTGATCCTCTTCGTCGTAGCGTACGAGTACGCGCAGTGGAGGAAAAAGAGGATGCTGAAGGTGGTGGCTGGGCCCCAGTAGCCTACGAGAGCGTTACCGCGTTGACCGAGTGCGGAGGCAGCTCCACGACGCCCTTGAACGGGTACTCCGCCCCCTCTATCTTGACCCTGTTCGGGTCATCGAACGTGTTCGCGTCCTCCACGCTGCTACCGGCGACCCACCTGTGGCGCGCAATCGAGGGGCTGAAGCCGCGCACGAAAACCTCGACGCGGAGCCGCTCCTCGGGGTGCCTGTTGACCAGGTAGAGGTGCAGCGCGCGCCCCGCTAAGACGGCTGAAGCGTCGAGGTAGGGCACCACCCTGTCCAGCTCGCCCGAACGGTAGGAGGGGGAGAAGGCGGTGGCGCGGACGACCTCGCCCTCCTGGACCTCGGCGTAGAGCTTGAAGGCGAGGTACTGGGGGGTCAACGCGATGCGCCCCTCGTCGTCCGCCAGGATCAGGGGGAGCACGTTCACGGTCTGCGCGAAGCAGGCGATGGGGACGATCCCGCTGAGCCTCTGCAGCGCGTTCAGTACCAACCCGGTGAAGACGGCGTCCTTGACGCGCGTAACCTGGGTGAGGAGCGGAGGCTGCGCCTCCGGGTACCACACGTTCCACTCGTCGAAGGCCAGCTTGATCTCCCGCTTCACGTGGTACTTAGCCCTAGCCATCTGGATGGTCCTGTAGATGGCGAGCAGGTCCTCCTCGATCGCGATGGGCCACGCCACGAGGTCCTCGTACCTCTTCTCGTGGCTCGTGAACACGTACCTGTGGATGGAGAGGTAGTCGATGTACTCGCCCGCCCCCTTCACCATGTCCACGTTCCACTCGGGGTCGTAGTCGCAGCCCACAGCCACGATCTTTATCGTCGGATCCACGCGCCTCATCTGGTTCACGAACTCCACCGTCCTCCTCGCGCACTCCTCGCCGTCCACGCAGAAGCCGACCTGCCACCTGCCGTACAGCTCGTTGCCCACGCCCCACAGCTTCACGTTGAACGGCTCCGGGTAGCCGAGCTCCCTCCGCAGGCGCGCGTACCGCGTGTTGCCGCGCGAGTTGCAGAACTCGACCCAGCGCGCCGCCTCCTCCGGCGTCCCGTTGCCGGCGTTGACGACGATGAAGGGCTCGGCGCCCACCATCCTGACCCACTCGATGTACTCGCACGTGCCGAACTCGTTCGGCTCCTCGGCGCCCCAAGCCGGGTCGAAGACGCGCGG